>DAOOVO010000013.1:0-58514 GCA_035370245.1 Pseudobacteroides sp. | reverse complement strand
GTGTTATTAAAGTCATAATACCTATATTAGTACAAGCATAGGCATCACCTCCTTGGAGATAGAATTGATATTTCAAATATAATTTAAAACGAAAAAACACCCAAAATGGGTGTTGAAATGTAATAATTTATTTTTTACTGGAATTTATTGAAATCAATCAATAAATCTATGATCTTCTTCATCATTATTTCAACGTTCGAGAAAATACTAATGAGCTAAAACTGAATGAACCAAGAATCTAACACCATTCCTTTCATTGACCCCTTCTAATTCTTTAAAGTGATTATCATCAGTTGTTTTCTTATACGGATCATAAGTGAATAAAATGAGGTGCTTTAAATCTTTCCATTCTGCATAATTAATCATATCAACCTTTAATTCTTGTATAACTTTTTTATGATCAGTATCCTTTTCTTTTATCATTTTTACCTCAATCATAATTCCCTGTGAACGAACAACTAGATCTATTCTACTGGATCTACCAGCTAGTTTAGAAACAGGATCTTCCCGTTCCAAATCATGAAAAAATCCCTTCAATAAAGCAAAAAGCATATCTTGGACATCATATTCATCATTAATTTTTATTCCGTCTCTTTTGTTATATCTATCAGAGGTTATTTTCTTGATTGAATTACTAAAATTATTGAGTATTCTTAATACTGTATCAACAGCAGAATAGTTACAGAAACGAACATCTAAATTTTTCTTATGAATGGTCTCAAGTATATATAAATCAATAACATCTAAATCATTATCACTTGTAAGAAATTGTTGCAATACTGTCTTAATTTCATCTAAAGAAAAATCATCACTATTGTATATAGTGTCAATTATAGAATAATAAGGATCTCTTTTTGCTTCTTCCGTTTTTAATACCTGTAACATTTTGTCACGGAAATATGGAAAGACTATGCTTATTATATATTTTGATTTAATATCAGAATCATAAAACTTTTTATCAACTAAGTCATTTCTGTATCCATTAGCTGCAAGATGTATACCCAAAAAGCAATAAATATTCAGTGAATATCCTATTCCTTTAGCATACTTTCGATTTATAAGAGAATCTATTTCTTCTTTATTTGCTACAATTTTTGAATACCCTTTAAAAGCAATTTTATGTTCATCATAACTGAAATCATCTATTGTCTGTGTTTGACTTTGCTTATGTAAATATTTATACAATGACAATTCCAGGCCACCTTTATCCTGTATATACTTTTTAATTCTTCCAATTTCTTCAGCTATACTTAAATAAACCATAATTTTTCCCCCACTGTTTTCAAAGCATCGTAATCCCATCCATCAATTTTTTTTAGCTTTTCTGTCATTCTTGCCATTAATGAAGGGTACAGTATTGAAACAGACTTCTTTGCCGGCATATAGCTTCTACATGAAAGATGTGAAAACCAGTATATTTGCTTTGCCAAATGATATACATCTATAAAGTTAGATCGTTTATCAACAGTAATTCTTAAAGGAACACTACTCTTATCAACAAAACTAATGAGAGCTTCATTTTCACTTATATTAATATAAAACCCTTTATTAACATTCTCCTTTCCATCATTATTGAATAATCTGAAATTATGACCATAACCAACGTGAACAAACGCATATTTAATTTCTTTTCCATTCAATCTATTAATCACATTCGATAAAGCTTTTAACTCATATCTGTTACTAGGAGACTTAAAGATATGAAAAATAAGCCGAACTTCATCAGAATACTCTCCAATTAATTCTTTGAGTTGTTCATACAATAACTCTTCAAGCTTGTCCGCATAATCATCAAATCCTGAAAGGGGCACGCACTCTCCAACAAAATACTTACCGGTAAAATCGAATATGTTCGCAATTCCCATAACCGTCTTCTTTTGCTCATTCACTGTCGCTCCTATACCTATTATGAATTCCTTTTTAAGATGTTCTGTTTTTTCGATACCCCAAGGAGTACCCCCAAGCTTTGCGTAAATACTTAAAGAAAGATTTCTTACTATGTACTCTAAATTTGATGATTTAATCTTTTCAATTTGAACAACTTGAGTTGGGATTCCTTGACCTATATATTTCGCTTTGCAAAAATAATACGGTGATTTTTCAACCGGTAAGCTCCAATGCGTTTCGGATACTACAATTAACGCCAAATCAATGTTATTAAATTTTCTATCGTACATTGCCTTTTCATAATCAGATAAATTAACTCCTTCGATTAATCCAAGTTCAAAATTCAGCTGATTTAGCTGAAATACATCTGACAAATTATTTTTTAATTTTTTCAATAAATCTGACACAGTTCCTTCATAAATTCTGGGAGTAAGAACAACGATATTTATTCTTTTTCCTCTAAAAATCGCTGAAGAGTATGGATGAAACTTTTTAAGTTGCTCATCATATCTTCCGCCAACACCCTCGATATCATTTAAATAATATCGTTTAGGTCTTGGTATAATAGAATATTGCATCATATTTTCATCAAAAGGTAAATATTTTAGTTCACATTGTTCTACAATAACATCCTTGTACAATTGAGTATTTACCAAGTTATTAGAGACCCATTTCATTGTCTTCTTAATGACCTGAAACTCTTTTTCAAGCTCGTTCTCAGTGGAAATCTTCGTATTATATTGCTTTTCTAATCCCCTTGCTTCGATATATCTTTTGATAGCAGCTTTGTTTGCAAAAATAATATTATCTTTGCCAGCTAAGTCTGCACAAGCAATACCATTATTAATAAAATCTTGCTTTCCCCATTTAAAGTGATTCTTGAGCTTAGTACTTAAGCAAAATCCAAGTATTGTTTTCTCTCCATTACTGGAATAATACGTGTTAAAGTTTACAGCTCTGAAGACTTCTAGTCCGACATCTTCGAATAAGTTCTCATTACCTACAATCTCCCAGGTGTTACTATATTTATTCCTAAAAATATTATATTTTGAAACTCCCCTAAATATGGTAATAATTTTATCTTCGAGCATACGAGAAAAAATTTTTGGATGTGTGAAAAGTGATATATCTACAGGTATGTATTCTGCTCCAATATTTTTTACTGCGTCATCTGATATTGGATTCCAAAAATATACGGAGTTACCCTCCCGATAAAAAGTAAAATTTGGATTAGTATCTCTTAAACTCTTGAACCAATCCTTATCGATAAATTCTGTTTTGTGAATTATTGCTTTTTCAGTATTCAATTCGCATTCACAAAAATTTATAAACATACCACTCAAAATATCACCTTCCCCGATAATCAGATATTCTGTTATCAACACCATGTTTTATAACTTTAAAAGTATATATGATACAATCACCGGCAATTCATACTTCAAAGTACTATAACAATCATCTTATGCAGCCGGATAAGTGATATATACAAATTCAAAAATTCTACGACGATATTCATTTATTAGGCTGTCATCATAGCTTTCCGGAAGTTCACTCCATAAAGTATTTCTTATAAGCACATCAACTTCAGCTTGGGTTTCTTCTTTCTCTGTCCAATGATCCAATTCACTGATTTTATCCTTGATTCGTTCCAACAATACCTTGGCAAGCTTCTTAACCTTTTTAATCTCTGCCGGAGTAAGCGAGTCCTTTAAAAGCAAATCGTACATAGCCAATTCTTCGTCATTGTTAAATCCTTCCCGTACGTATCTTTTTTTCTCATCATCCAGATCATTTACGAAATTAGTTAAGTCAATAAATGTTTTCTCTATGGCAGCTTTGTCCTGTTCAGCATTGTATTCCTCAATAATTTTCTGATATCGTTCATAATAGTTAATACGTGATGGGTTGCGCTTCATCATATTATCCAGCCTGTCATTGATAAGCTCCTGTAAATCTTTCATAAGAAGATTCTTATTCTTAACACGTGCAAATTCCTGCTGCAAGCGTTCAAAGTCAATATGGCTAATGTCAAAACGGCGACTTTCAACTAAGTATCCACTACCATCTTCGTTTACATGCTCTGGTAGCTTAACAACATTGATATATTCACTAACTATATTGTGTAGCTGAATCATTAAATCTGTATTATCCGAATGCTTCCTTTTTTCCTGCATCTGGTCATAAACTGCACTAATTGCATTTTTATACGCTCGATCATGATCTGTGGCTTCCTGCTTTTCTACATACTTAAACAACTTGAATAATTCTCTAGCCATAACTTCAAAACGTTTTTTTACTTCCGTTGAAACACACATGGCATTTGCCCCTTCTTGAACTAACGATAACTTCTCAAAGTCTACAGCCTTAACAAGTGCAGATAAATCAAAACCTTGTTGTTTCATGTACTCAGTTATATCATTTATTAAAGAAATGATACGTGCAACCAGCTCTTTTTTGTCAGGGGCAGGATCAGAACTACCGCTTCCACCTTTAGTTCTTGTATAATCTGCCAAAGCCTTTCTTAACGCTTTTACAACACCAACATAGTCAACAATCAAACCATTACTTTTTCCTTCGTATACTCGATTTGCCCGTGCAATGGTCTGCATTAAAGTATGAGCCTTTAAAGGTTTATCTAAATATACCGTAGAAAGACACTTCACATCAAAACCTGTCAGCCACATAGCACAAACGAAAACAATTCGAAACGGATTATCAGGATCTTTAAACTCCTTGTCCATTTCACGACTTTCCATTTTTCTACGATGAGGTTTAATATCCAGTCCCCATTTTTCAAAATAAGCAACTTCATTCTGTTCTTGGCTGATGATAACTGCCATTTCTGTGGTCTTCATCCATTCCAGCTTACGGCTGATTTCCATATATTCCTGCTGTGTAACTCCGGTCATGGATGATTCTATTTCTTCTATTTTCTGTTTCCAATATTTCTGAACCATATTATACATTCGAACTGCTGTTACTTTATTTAAGCAAACAAACATAGCCTTACCCGTTGTCCATAACTCGGAGTAATGATTCACAAAATCTTTTGCAATAGAATTTAAACGTTTTTCACTGGTAAGGATGTGAATATCTTTAGCTAGTTCCTGCTCTAACTTAGCTTGCTGATTGACATCAAGATCAGCCTTTTCTATGGCATCGAGCAGTTTATCATTTATTTCAGGATTATCAATTTCAAGAAGCTCAGCCCTATTCTCATAATAAAGAGGTACTGTAGCTCCATCATCTACAGCACGTTTAAAATCATAAATCGATACATAACCACCGAATGTTCGTTCGGTAATATTATCGTAAGCAAACAACGGTGTACCCGTAAAACCTATACGTGATGCTGTAGGAAGCAATTTACACATATTCTCAGCGAATATACCGTTTTGAGTACGGTGTGCTTCATCTGATAAAATTATTATATCGTGGTCAGGAATAATTGGTAGTTCATCTGGTTTATTAAATTTATGGATTAAGGTAAAGATAAAGCTTGGATTTCCTTTTAGCTTTTGGATTAAATCTTCACTGCTAGTAGCAATAAACTGTTTGGCTTTTGTCGTTCCAAGTAATCCACAGGCTTCAAAGGTGTCGCTAATTTGCTTATTCAACTCTTCCCGGTCTGTCAGAATAACAAAGGTTGGGGATCCGGCAAATTTTCGGCGGATCTTCTGTGTAAGAAATACCATGGAGTAACTTTTCCCACTTCCCTGAGTATGCCAGAAAACACCCAATTTACCGTTTTTTAACTTACGATTTTTGTAAGATTCTACAGCTTCGTTCACGCCAAGGAACTGGTGGTTTCTTGCCATGATTTTTACAGTTTTTCCCCCAGTTGTATCATAAACTATGAAGTTTTCAAACAAGTCCATAAAGTTTTTCTTATTGCAAATACCTTTCAGCATGGTTGCCAAATCCACAAAACCCACATCATCCTCATGCAGACGCTTCCATTCATTAAAGAATTCATATTTACTACCAAGTGTACCCACTTTGGACTCCAAGCCATTAGATAAAATTATGAAAGCATTGAAATGAAAGAGTTGGGGAATGGTATCTAAATAATCAGTATAATTGCATGTATAGGCATCTTGTACATCTACATTTTGCTTTTTCAACTCTATAAAAAGCAATGGTATACCATTTACAAAACCAACTATATCAGTTCTACGACGGTATAAATCTCCATGGATCTTCATTTCTTTTACAGCAAGAAAATAATTCTTCTCTGGCTCAGAGAAATTAAATACTTGAACCCTTTTGTCCTCTTGCTCACCATTAGCTTTCTTAACTTTTATAGGTATACCATCGCGAAGCAATAAATACTTTTCACGATTAATTTGCATTAGTGAACTAGAAGATGTGTAGGCAAGAAGTGTCTTAATCGCAGAATCACAGTATTCTTCTGTTAGCCAGTTGTTATTTTCAAACAAGGCTTTGCGAAGGTAACGGGTAAGAACAATTTCCTTATAGCTTTTTCGACCGAAGGTACCATTCTCGCCTAGTACTTCCTTATTGTAAGCAAACTGAACATTCCACTCTAACTCATCATGGAGTAAGTTTCCTGCACTGTTTTGCACCAATATGTTTTCAGAATACTCCCAGCTCATATGTATACCTCCTCTATACTTCTATTTCACCGTTCATAAGTTTAGGAATAAGTTTATCACGAGCTTGTTTAAGTAAATCAATTTGATGTTGAAGTTTGAATTGCATATCAAATAATATAGATACCTTATTGTCAAATTCATTTTGTAAATATCTACTTGGGCAAAGCATTTCCATTGATTCAGCATAATCTCTATTAAGACCAGGTACTGCTGAATCATTATTGAGAAATGTACGTGTTAATAAATTAAAATAAGTATAATATATACTGATGTTACTTTCTACATAATACACAGTATCTATTGGATAGGCATTAACAAAAGAAATATATACACTACCTACATTACCCTTTCTTCCAACAATAACAACAGGTGCCTCAACTAAAAACTCATTATGATAACCAACGATACCAGAAGATCCATAAACCGGGTATTTACCATCTTTTCTATCGTCTGCTTTTAGTGCTTTACCATATTTAAATCTAATAAAGTCCTTAGTTTTAGAACAAAGCCATCCGTCCGGCACACCATCGACTATATTAGTACTTTCATAACCAGGAAAGCGCAGTTTTACAAACCATTCTTTATACAAGCGCATAGCTGCTTCTTCCAGCAACTTAATCTGCTTTTGATTATTTTCAATCAAATCATCATAGGCTGAGAGAATGTCTATAATACGATTTTGAACACTAATTGGTGGTAATGGAATAGATATTTCCTTAAGCATTGAAATCGTTAATGCTTTTTGCGACGAACCTATTGTTGAATTAAACAACACTCCTTTCCCTTGTGGTGATTGGATCCAATAATAAAGATATCTTGAGGATAATTTTTCACTAAAATTTCTAAACCATGTTAGATTACCGTCTTTAAAGTAGAAGCAATCTGTTTCTTTTAATAAATATGGTACCCCAATTGTACCAACTGATGTTAATAACATGTCTCCTGCTCTAGGAACTCCATATTTTTCTGCAATCTGCTTATATTTTTCTTCACTTATATATAATGGTTCATCAATACTTTGTCCGTAAAAAGATTGTATAATCTCTTTTGAACGATAAAAGGGTATACCAGATTTAACATATTCCGAGTAAAAAATACGTCTACTTGAAGTTACCTCACAATTATCTCCTATCTTAGCTGTATCCCACTTCATATACCTAGCTCCTCAAAATTCCTCGAGATTTTATCCATCAGCTGACTTGCCTCTGCATGCAATGCCAATAGCTCCTTATGGATTTCAGTCATTCTTTCTTCGAAGTTTTCATCTTCTTCCTTTAAAGGCGCTACACCAACATAAGCACCTGGAGTCAAACTCCAGTTTTTTTCTTCTATTTCATTTATTGTTGCAACTTTACATAGCCCCAAAATATCCTTATACTCACCTTCTCCAAATTTTTCAGTAAGCCACTTTGCCTCTTTTATTACATTGCGACAGGCTCTTATTTGAGTAACTACTTCCTCAATGCGAGAAGAAACAGACTTTTTAAATCGTTCCCAAGTTGTTGCGGTTTCATCAATAGTTTTAGCAAACTCCTTGGCTTCATCCTTTTCCAATCCATCACCATATTCAATAAAGTTTTTTAATGAAACATTAAGTTCTGTAGTATATTTTTTCAACATTTCATTTAATGGTAATAGCTGGTTAATATGTTGTGCTCTATTTATAGTTTCTTTTATCTGCGCACATAATGGTTTTAGATTCTCACCAAATCCATTCAAAAGCACTGATATTTTCCCAAATTCAATATCAAGTTCTTTGCAGTCATTGATAATTTGAATACTATATTCTTGTAATAGCTTTTTGTACTTTTCTTTCTCTCCACGATAAAGCCAAACAATGGCATTGAGATTTTTCATCTGCCATTCGCTCCACTCATTGAGCGTTCGATCCACTACCGTATAATAATTACGTGAATCTATGAAAAGCACCTTATCTTTCAACTCTTCTTTTTTTCCCTTATCAAAAAACCACAGGGAACAAGGCAATGAGACTTTGTAAAAGAAATTATTGGCTACAGATATTAAACAGTCTACATGTCCTGTCTGGATAAGTTGCTTTCTGATTTCTCGATCCCTATTGCCGCTATCCGTAGCAGAAGCTGCCATAACAAAGCCGGTACGCCCGGTATTATTTAAATATGCATAAAAATATGAAATCCAGAGGTAATTGGCGTTAGAGATTTCCTTTTTTTGATTTACTCCCGGCAGTCCAAAAGGCAGGCGTCCCGCATTCTGTGTAGATTCTGCTTTTACTTTATCTACATTGAATGGAGGATTGGCCATAACATAATCACATCTGCCTTCCAGATTAAAAGCATCATGATAGAAGCTGTTGGCTTCATCACCAGACTTAATTTTGGCATTAAGACCGTGTACAGCCATATTCATTATACATAACTTAGCATTAAACTCTACTTTTTCTTGCCCATAAAAAGTCATTACAGAATTAGCGTTAATCCCTTCAGCATTTACAAAATCACTGGATGAAACAAACATTCCGCCACTGCCACAAGCTGGATCAAACACTATTCCATGAGTCGGTTCAATAATGTTCACAATCATCTTTACAAGAGATTTGGGTGTAAAGAATACTCCATCATCTGATGCTATAGCTGAAGCAAACTTATTTAAGAAATACTCATAAATACGACCAAGAATATCATCGTTGATTTCATTTAATGCACTATTATTAAAAATACGCAACAATTCTTTCAATAAATCATTGCTAAAAGATGTATAAGTCTTTGGCAGTATTCCTTTCAATTGAGGGCTCTCAGCCTCAATCAACTCCATTGCCTCATTGACTGCTTTTCCGCAATCAGCATCGTCTGGTAAATTGAGTAGATAATCGTATCGAGCCTTTTCAGGTAAAAAGATAGCACTTTTTTGTTTAAAATCACTTGGCTCAACAGGAAGTACACGGCCATTACGCATGGGACGGTCTTTTAGTATTTCTGCCTCAACATATTTGAATCGACTATATGCATAACGTAAAAAGATTAAACCGAGAACCGGCATACAATATTCTTGCGAACTTAATTTTGAACCTTGACGTAAGAGATCTGCAGATTCCCAAAGTTCTGATTCTAGTTTTCTTATATTTACCATGAAACAAGCCTCCATTAGTTTGATATATAATCATAATTAATTTCGTTTTGAACCATCCATTTCCATGATATCACAGACGTCACATTCCAGTGCTGTGCAAATTTTTTGTATGATTTCTGTACTAACATATTCGTTTTTACCAAGTTTTGTTATTGTAGCAGAACTAATCCCTGCAAGCTTTTGCAGGTCTTTCTTTTTCATATCTCTATCAATAAGAAGCTTCCAAAGCTTCTTATAGCTAATTGCCATTTTAACCACCTCTACGTATGTATAATAATATAATATCATTTACCTCATTCTATTGCAAATAAATTCTTTACATTCGCATTATTTTCAATTCGTAAATAAATATTCTGGTTTTTAATTCAAATTAACTAGTATATTGATTGTACATCTATTCTATCTACTCAACCCCATCAAAAAAGGTCAATATCTAATCTGTCAACTCAACCCTACCTGTTATTTGCTTCTAAATCAATAAAAAATACACCCTCGATATGTTCCTACTAACTCATATCAAGGGATAGTCGAGTTGACAGATTTAATTTTTATTTTAAGAAATTCAGTATTTTCAAGGCTTTTGGGACTTTATTTTTTTGACATTAAGACAACACTCTCCACGTGACGTGAGATGATGAAATTAATGTCATTTGTAAAAATATGCTCCCGTCGTATGAGGGAACATGTCTATTAGTTATAGAAGTTATTTAAAATTATATAAAGAGATCAAAAAGATGAAGTTTGAATATGTCATATAATCATCATTGTTTTATTTTTATATTCAACACTTTTATATTTATCATTGTAGTTATATTGTAAGTAAAGCCATCTGTTATAATTTACTTTTAAATGCGGATAGTAATTTTCAAGAATATGTCTTATAAACCTATTAAAACAAATTGGCTCTTTACAATTGATTCTACTATCATGATGTTGCATATGTAAATGAGCTCGTGGATGAATAGGTGTATTATTATTTACATCAAAATCCATTCTTATGGGAGATCTCATGCTTATATAGTCCGAAGCACTTTTATCTTCAAGAAGCATTTTTATACTTTCTATCAACCCAAACTCCTCTTCCATTAAAGTATCAACCTTCACCGGACAAGGCCACCATAGAAGATTTTGTGAAATTAACTTGCTTCCACAGAATACAAATGAGCATCTAATTATTGAATAATCCAAAAGTAAAGCTTGGTATGCATTACTTGACAATATACTAAAATATTGATTAATTGAAGTAAAATTTTTGCTACTTACATCTCTTCCACTAATATGGTTTTTCCAAGTTATTTGTTCAATTTGATTTTTCAAATCAATTTTATAATCGCTAGGAATAGTGAATATTACTATACCTTGTGAAACCAATTCACCTAATGTATTTTCAATTTGTGAAAGAGTATTTTCAACATTCCTATTCATCTGCATCATCTTCATTTTTTTCAATGTTAATTTTATTTACCAGTGTATTAAGTTCTGGCAAAACTGTAGAATCCAGTTCCCCTTTCTCAATTAACTCTATAATGCTCTTTAGAGCTTTTGACGCTTCTTTAATTTTCTTTTTTTCTTCTTCAGTACGATCTCTATGAATTAAACGCATTTTTTCTAATTCATCTAGAGTTGGAACTCTAAATTTCAGTGTATAGTTATTATTAATACATTTTTGCGCCTCTTCCTTAATAATATCCATCTCAGGAGAAATGCCGCAAATTCTAACCCAAGCTCTAGATCGTGTAATTGCCGTAAATAAAGTGTTACGCAAAGTTATCATCTCAGCTCCTTGGGCACAATATTCCGCATTAACAATGTACACCATTGGAGCTTCGTTACCTTTAGCTCTATAAATGCTAGAACAAGTAATACAATTTTCCACCTTAAATGTATCTCTATCAGCATTTACACCGGCAAGAATCGAATTTATATTTTTTTGTAATAAAAATTGTCTAAAAGTCATATATTGATTTTTAGCATAGTACGCTTCAGGGAAAATAACTAAAATATCATCAGGATCTAACTCGTCCTCACTTATATTTCGCGCTATCTCATTAACTACCCATTGATATTGATCAAGTGGATTGTTAAAACTTACTACTTGAACTGCACTCTCAGGCGTTAATAAATTTATGAAATATTTCGGATAAGAATCTTCCTTCCGAGAGATTTGAACTTTTTTTCCATAATCTAAAGTTCCGCTAATAACTTTATAACCGATATCATCCCATAGATCTAAATCGTTAAAAAGTTGAACCAAGCCTTCTTTTCTATATATTCCAAAGCCAAGAGCATGAGCCAAAGTTAATGCCCAAGGTGTGTTTCTATAGCAAATCGGTAATACTATGTCTTGGCGTGACTCATTTTGTTGATTTTGAAGTTTAACTAAAGGATTACCTTCAGAATCTACGCCAAACATTTCATCTATTGTGGGCATATTATTTGCATTTAAATTTTGTAGTTCATCATAAGCGAAAACAATTCTTTTCGGAGATTTAGTTGCCTCATAGCACAATCTAAAAAAACTAGCAGGCATATCTTGAGCTTCATCTATTAAAATAGCATCGTAAAATGGTTTAAACTCATCATCTGAATAATGTAATAATTCATTGCAAAGTCCATCAAAAGCATATTTAATGCCATATTGCGATTTTGCATTACTGAAAGTTTTAGGTATAGTATTCTTTCTTTTTGCAATTTCAGAATATATTCCAGGCTCAGATGTAGTACCCCATGCATGCAAAATCTGCAATTTATCCCAATTGGGTATATCCCCCATAAATTCATACGAAAAATTAGTTATCATATCCTTATATTGCTGAGATAATGATCTGGTATAAAATGTGACAGCAATATTCCAATCAGGATGTTGGGAATGAAGATACGCAGCTTTTAATGCTAAAACAACTGTTTTTCCTGATCCCGCCAAGCCACGTATTCTTTGAGGCCCTTCAGGAATTTCAAAAGCTGCTTTCTTCTGCCATTCATCAAGATTTGCGATTTCTAATTCTATTTTCTTAATAATCGAACCTAGAGAATTTTCTTTTAAAAGTCCAGTCCTTTTTTTTCTTGGTTTCATTGAAGATATTTTTTGCAATGATTCGCAAAGCGAAACATAAATTGTCTCCTCCAATGGTAATAGCTTATCAAGTTCTTCCTTTAGGTTCTTAGCATTACAAAAAATATAATCTTCGTCATGTTGTGGCAATTCTTCCGTTGGATAAAACGTTATTACTGTAGGACTAAAAGCTAAATCTCTTTTTTTGCGTAATGCTTCATAATTTGTCAATGTGTTTTTTAACTGATAATAAAGTAAATCCTGTTCTTCTCTTGGATCTGTTTGCGGGTTACTAAAGATAAAAGCTACAAGTCCTTTATTTTTAGATATTAGCAGTGCATCTACAGTAATTGTTGATTCTTTAGTAGCATTTAATGGATATCCAAGAAATAATGTACCATCAATAGAGCTCTGCTCATTAATTATCTTAAGCGTGTCAATAAGAGTTTGTGTACCCGCTGCATTTCTAATTATACCTCTGACTATATCAAAACTCATAATCTTCAACCCTTTCTTTCACCTATAATATGGTGATACGATTCCAATTAATATAGAATAACTTATAATTCATTCATCTTCTGTTTCTTCTAATAGAATATCAAGATGACTACGGAATTTTGATTCAAAAAATCTACCATCTTTTACATAAATAGCGAATGTATTATAATCTATTGGGCTCAAAAAAGTGAAAAAATATCTATCTGGTTTTCCGTTTTTTTCTAATTCCAAATTTAATAACTCAAAGTGCCGTTTTGCTGCCCTGTTTTTTGCTTTATTCTCAATACTATTGTCATTATCCGCTTTTACTTCTACAACAATTATATTGTTGCCTTTTTTTATAAAAAAGTCGGGATTAAATGCTTTAAACTTGCTTCCTTTGTTTTTTTGGTAATCGATACTATAAAACCCTTTATCTCTAGATTTTATCCATGCATCTATATGCTGAGAAAAATCGTCACTGGTTAAGAGCTCTACGAATCTTTTCTCAGGTTCAAGAGTAGTAAAAACTATATTAACTGGTGTCTTGAAATTATATCTATTAATTTCATTATCCTGCCGCTTCCTTAACTCTTGACGAACAGCTTCAAATATTTCCAGTTCATCTTGTGCTATTTCATTTTTATAATTGTCAGAATAAAATAGTGAAACATCCCTTATTAAAGTTCCATATCTAGATATTTCAGATCTCATATTAGCTGTATTTAATGGTACAAGAATATCTACTGCTTTTTCAAATACAGGAGTTGCAGGTTTTCTTCTCAGAAGTCCATTAAATCTGCCATATATTTTATCTGCGTTTTCCAGCGTTAGATATGAACCATTTTCACCAATACTCCTTAATGATTTCTCGATAAATTCACGAATGTCCTTTGTTGATGGCAATTTCTCTTGTTCATATTCTCCACTTGGAAATATTAATTTTGCTTCTAAAGCACGACCTTTAAAACTTTCCACAATTTTATTAATAACTTCATCTATAGATATCATTTCTTTTTGTATTATGGTAGACTTTGAGTGGAGGTGCCCTTTAATATCTTCGTAAGTTGTCTTTTTGGGCTCCTTTTCGCTTTGAGATACCAATTTTATTCCATTTGTTAAATCAAATACCTCCTGAGAAGAGTTATCTTTCTTTTCAACGGTACGTTCTTTCTTGGTATAATTAATGTTATATACTACAAAATTAAATTTACTTTTTTCCGGTAAATCAACTATTTTGCTTGATATTGTCATTTCTTTTTCTAATACTTCATCAACTAAAGATTGGATACTCTTACTCCAACTTGCATGATTAAATACTCTTACTTTAGGCTGACCTATCGTATTTTCAGGCATACGAAGTCCTCTACCTAAGACTTGTGCAATCAACAACTTAGAATTAAAAGCTCTATCCTCCCAAGGAACTATTTGAAAGACATTTTTTACATCCCATCCTTCGGTTAACATCGAAACTGAAATAACCCATTCTGCAGGATTATTCCTATCATCAATTGTTTTTAAAGCTATTACATTCTTTGCATGCTTTGGCGATGAAGTAACTACCAGAACTTTTTTCTCTATCTCCTCTTTATCTATTCTTTCAGTTTTTTCGAGAAACTCTATAAAATCTTCATACAAATACCCTGCAGATTTAATATCTTTTGTAACCATTATAGTAATAGGCTTGAGATTACTATATTTTTTTTGAAACTCTTTATGGTTATCATAAATTTTCTGGAATTTTTCATATTGATCGCCACTTTCATCCTCAGCCACATATTCAACGAGTTTTACAAAACTTCTTTCCATTGCTTCCCTAAGAGAAAATCGATATATTACATCAGGGAAATACTCGTTTTCGATATAAGCTGTTCCAGTAAAGCCAAGAAGATATTTAAATCCGAAATCCTCGCTCAAAAGAAAACTCTTCCATTTTCTTATATCTTTTTCACCACTAGTGTTATATGCATGATGTACTTCATCACTCAGCACTAATGTATTTTCTCCACAACCCTTTAAACTATCTACTATGGATGAGTTCGTTCTATCATAAACAGCATGGATATTTTCAATACAAATATCTCCATCTTTTATAGTACTATTTGCATCAATAATCCTAGGATTCTTGAAAAAAGCTGTTTCCGGGATACTTGCCTTTAACCTAACATCACTTGCTTTCTCTTTAAATTTTTCCATTAGTCCCGTTTCAATAGTTATAGAAGGACATAGAACTAATACCTTATTAACAAGGCCTAGTGATAACATAATTTGGGCAATACCATAAATAACATAGCTCTTACCAGTAGCAGTGGCCAAATCAATCACACCTGAAAGTTTTCCTTTCAGCGGCAATTTATGTATAAATTCATCCTCTGTTCGATACAACCTCTGCAAATCTTGGTTATTTCTATAATTTTCACGCGCGAGCTGATCAATATTTGAATATTCTCCGGAAGCTAAATATATAATTGCAGTTTTTATTGCTTCCTTTTGATAGTCTCGATTACCGCAAAGAATATCTAGATAATCTTCCCATACGTCTAAATTTAGCTTTTTAATATCATAACTACTTCTTACCTTAAGGGTAAGGTCTGATGCATTATGTCTAACAACGCCTTCCATTTATTTCACCCCCAAGGAAAATTCTTCTTTAAATTCATTTCCATAAATATCGACATATATTGCAAATATCTTTTCTCCAGGTGATTTTATAGGAACATTGATAATATTAGCATTCTTCAAATCACTTCGGACATCACTAGAAATATTCTTATGTGAAGTAGAACTTTTTTTACTCATTGCTATCAAATCTTTTGCAAAATAATAGTCTTTCATTATAAAATCACCATTATAATTATTATCAATTAAAACCATAGCAAGGCTTTCAAAGTTACCAATTTCTTCGCCAGTTTCATCCATAATATAATCTGACATAAACTTTTTAATGGTAATATAATAATTACCATCAATTTTGCTTAAAATAGTTTCAACTTCCGGTTGTCTAATAAAATGAAATCCAATAGCCTCTTCCAAATCATTAATCTGATTTTGACTTTGAGGTTGTTTTATCTTTTTGAAATTTTGGTTATGTAATTCCTTTATTACTTGGTATGGAATCTTTAAAAAATAATACCTAATTTTATCGACCTCATAATAATCATTTACAAAAGCAACATTGTTGGCAGGTGCAACGATGTAAAACCTATTTTTTATATGGTCACAAATATTTCTATGAAGATCCATAATATATTGCTCATCAACATCTGCATTACGCATTTTTTCATCCCAATAAGGGTATATTTTAACAAAATACCCCCTTTTTTCACCATCAATAGAAACTCCATTAATATCTCTTTTGTCTATATCTTCTATGTCAAACAAGTTTTTAACAAATGATTTATATTTATCTTCAGATAAAGAAAACACTTTACCTAAATCATATAAACCGGCTGTTACTACAGAAAAAGCTCTTGCGTTCTTTTTGTATTTTTTCTTAGGGTTATTTAAGTCTTTACTATTAGAAATTTCCAGCAATCGTTTTTGGATAGTATACATTGATAATTTTCCAATATCACAACCTATCCATCTACGATTCAATTTTTCTGCTACAGCAAGAGTAGTCCCTGAGCCAGCAAAACAATCCATTACTAAGTCACCTTCTTGTGTACAACACTCAATAACTCGTTTAAGCAGCTCTTCAGGGTTTTCCGTTGGATATGAGCTTGCAAAAACATAACCTTTTAAATCGGTCCAATTGCTATCAACAGGAATTTCTTCTGTCTGCAAGTACTCAGGACATCCAATTACTCTTTCACCTAAAATATTAGTATATGTAATATCTTCATTTATTCGTATTCTACCTTCATCAACAAGAGCATCAATCTTTTCCTGTGTATATGACCAATGCCTACCTTTTGGAGGATAATATACTTTTCCCATAATTGTTCTTTCTGGTGGTTGCCTTAACCCGGGAGAATGCATACCTCTCCATTGTGGTTCTCTTTGAGCACCACAAAAAGAGCAAATTCTATCAATTGTAATTTCTTCAAAAAAATAATTCTCCGTTTTAGAATAAAAATACAGGACATCGGTTGCATGATTAAACTGTTTTAAATTTCTTAACTGCCTCTTAAAGCGATTAATAATAATCTCATTTCTAAAATTGTTTTTCCCAAAAACCTCATCCATAATGACTTTAATATAATGCCCAAAATGATAATCTAAACGAACAAAAATAACTCCATCATCGGCCATTACTTCTCTTAATAGTATTAGACGTCTTCTAAGAAATTCGACAAAATCAGCACCTTTTCGTTTTGCACTGTATGCACTTTGTCCCTTATTACCATCATATTCATCTCCAGTACCAAAAGGTGGGTCAATATAGACTAGTTTCACCTTTCCTTTTATCTTATTTGCAATTATCGGATCTTTATCATAATATATCGTTTTTAATACTTGAAGATTATCTCCAAAAATTAATAAATTCTTCCAATCCTCCAGTGCAGAAGGATGTTCATCACCGTTATACGTCTTTTCAATTTGCAAAGGAACATTTGATATTTCATCAGTATCCGATAAAATATCTTCTTTGCGCATTTTCCCTGCATAGGTTAGTTCATACTCTTTTTGAACCGTAGGAAAAAGATCATACTTATATTCCTCGGGGATTCTCTGCCCGTCCTTTAAACATTTGATTATATACTCAATATCATACTGATTTAACATAATAGCAGCCTCCAACACTAATATTACAACTTGCTCTAATCATCTGGAGTTAGATCCATGATATCTGCAGATGTACAATTTAACTCATTACAGATTTTTTGTATTACATCAAAACTGACAGGTTGATTTTTGCTTAGCTTAGAAAGAGTCGATGGACTTATTTTGCAAGCTTTACGCAAGTCCATTTTTTTCATACCTTTATCAATTAACAATTTCCATAGCTTGTTATAGCTAATCGCCATACTGCCACCCCCATATGGTAAATAGTGTATCATAAGATCTTAAAAATATCAAATGCGATATTATAAAATTATTATAAGTTTGCGTATTTTACTTACATTTATAAGTACTATCATTGTTATAATACAAACTTTATGCATTTGTATAAACTCCGTCATTTCTGGAATCCTCTACCGCCTGTTATGCCGCTAAATTCATTTAGCAGTTTTAAGATTTATTTTCTTAATTGTAATAATTCCTTTTTGAGAGATAAGAGCACTTTATATGACGCTACATCCATCCTGTCTCCTCAACCCTACGAAAAATGCCCATTATCTAACCTGTCAACTCAACCCTGCCTATTTTCGAGTCCAAATTTCGCTCCAAAAGTACCCCCTCGATATGTTTCCATGTACGTATTTCGCCTCTTTAGGTTGAGTAGACAACTTGGATGTACTTCCGGAAACCTAGTAAAATAAAGGCTTACAGCCGCGACATCAATACTACGCACTCGACATGCCTTGTTGCTGCAATTCTGATGACCATCGAGCCTGGTACCCCCTTGGCGTCAGGGTATATTTTAGATAACTTCGACACTCAGCACTTGCTTTTTATGGAATAACTGTGCTAATTATAACATGGCAACTCTCATTTTAAGATGTCTGATTTAGCAAAAATAAAAGCTGCTAACAATAAAACCCTCAGCGTACTGAAGGTTTTAGTCTTAGCAGTTTTTAAACAGAAATCAAATTCTCCATTTCTGCTACAATCCTCCCTGCATATTCTACCTATTTGGTTATTAATAATTATGAGAATAAAAATCTAATATAAGAACTCCCTTAGCTATAAGGTAATTACCAATTCCTCTTTCTTTTGGACTCAGCTTGCAAAGTTTGCCCAACTGTCTTTTTTCACAAGCTATTTGTATCTTTCGTTATAATTAAGGGTACCGTCTGGCCAAAATTGTCTTTCTGTATCTTGCATATGTGTCTATATAATAACCTTATGCGTTGCCCGGCTCAGTCGAGATGTTCGTAGGCTTGCTTGTATTTGGAAAAGTGGCCGCCGTCTGCTTAGCCGATAAGTATAATTAGCAGGATTAGGATAACGGAGCCTGCGATTTAAGCTTAATCCTCTTGTGTAAAAACACTCATCGGATCAATGTACTCACTGTCAATAGTCAGGCTAAAGTGTAGATGATTGCCTGTTGCTTTGCCGGTCGAGCCAACATAGCCGATAACGTCGCCTTGCTGCACGGTATCGCCCGCTGCAAGTCCTTCTGCAAATCCAAACAATTTCGAGTAAATAGTCTGAATACTGCCGCCGTGGCTCAAAATGACATAATTACCATCCGTTTCATTATTTCCTATCTCGGCGACTGTTCCCGTATTGGCGGCAAGTACAGGTGTGCTTTCAGGTGCCGGGATGTCAATCCCATCATTGAATACCATCGTCTTTTCAACTGGGTGCATACGAGTACCATATGCAGAGGAAATGCGATCATACCCCGTTACAGGCCACAGATATTTCCCATCGTTATTGCTATCGTTTTGCGTATTTGATTCCGAAACAGTTGATTTTTCGTCCTGTGGGTTGGAGGTTGATTCCTGCATGACATCCGAATCCCCGATCGTATCATCCGGCCTGGGTTCATCAACGCCGTTTATAGAATATTCGCCGGGGTTATCATTCAAATCGGTATTCCTCCCTGTTACATTCATGGATGATGCCACCGTAAAGCCCATAATACATAATGTGGCAGCAATAACAAATGAAAAAATAGTCATTCGTTTTGAGATGTTTTTTACATTCATCATATGTGTCAATCTCCTTTCAATTCCTTTTTTTGACTCCGCAAGTGTAGTGTATATGCCCGAATGTTGATTTATAACCCTGCACAAGACATTGAGGATTGTTTCGCCATAAAATTGCCGTTCTTCCATGTTCATATCAGATACCACCTGCTCGTCACATGAAAGCTCGCAGAAAGTGTCAATGTTTTTCGTCAGCCGGTACGCGACCGGATTAAACCAATGGATTGCGTTTGCCACAAGCGTCAGAGATTTCACCCATAAATCACGCCGCTTGAAATGAGTAAGCTCATGTTCGAGAATAACTTTAAGCTCCCTTTGGCTCATTTCTACTTCGGGCAGTATTAAAAATGTTTTGAACAGGCCAGCAAGCATGGGTGTTTTAATGATATTGTTTGACAATAGCCGAAGCTTGCCCTTTATACCCATTTCAGTCATCGAGTTTTCTAGTACCAGAAGTGTTCCCGTATCATCAATTTGCAAACTTGTCCGCATGATTTTCCGCCTAAACCGGGCAAACTGAATACCATACAAAATAATGAACACGAAAATCCCAACAAGCCATATAAGCGGCAAAAATGATAAAACTGTTTTTAGTATAAAGGCAGTCGTTACAGGCACGGCGGACATTACGGCAGTAGGGTCCGTCTGCGGTAAAGCCTGGCTGGTTTGTGGTGATATATCCGTTTGTTGTACGGTTATCATATCATTAAGGATGACAGGCACATTTGGAAGCCCCTGATTCGTCGTACTTGGTATATTTGAAAAAAGATTACCGCCAACAATTCCAACAGGAACAAGCAGAAACAATACCACTAATATATACATACGATAATGCCATGTTGCGGTTAGCGTTTTTGTTGTCAAAGGACGCAAAAGCGCCAAGCACAAAACAAGCAAGATACCCGTTGCCGACATCAAAAGTACGGCGATAAACGCTGTGTTCATTCTTCCACCTCCTTTTGTGAAAACCACTGTTTTAGTTCGGATATTTCCTCAGCGGTCAAGTCGTTGCCCTCGTATAAGGCTGTGATAAAACTCTTTACAGAACCGTCGTGTACAGAGTTAAGAAAAGTTCGTGTTTCAAACTGTTTGTATTCGCTCTCGGTAATCAGTGGTATATACTCGTTTGACCGCCCATGCCGTACAGAGGTCAAAATACCTTTTTCTATCAATCGAGCGAGAAATGTTAAAACCGTGTTTGGCTTCCACTCCTTGTTAATAGCTTTTAAGTCGTTAAGTAATTTCGCAGAGGAAACCGAGCGGCCAGCTGCCCATACAAGCTGCATAACCTCTCGTTCAGCGTCCGACATCCTTTGAAGTTTGCTCATAAAATTCACCCCCATTCATTATACTACACCGTGTAGATGATAATATTCTACATGATGTAGGGATATATGTCAATAGTATTTTGAAAGTATTTTTCTACTGGATGTAGAATTATCCCATAACTGAATATTTGTTCTACGCCTCTCTTAAAATATTGCAATTCTGGGTTTTCAAAAATCTGGCCTACCATTTACCATGCCGCGGTACAATTACAAACGGGGGGACGGTTCTACGTTTGACACTGGTAGCTAAGCTGTTGGAGCAGGGCAATCACCCTTTCACCCTGCGTCTTTAGGATTTTGTAAGCAGGGTCAATACTTATTTTAAGGAATAACAGTGCTAATTATTACATGGCAACTCTCATTTTAAGATGTCTGATTTAGCAAAGATAAAAGCTGCCAACAATAAAACCCTCAGCGTACTGAAGGTTTTAGTCTTAACAGTTTTTTGGCGGGAACAAGATCTACGCTTCATCAACCGTAGTGTTATTTCACAGTCTTTACTTAGCTTCACATTTTATAGCTCCTTGCTAAATTGAAATTTATCTACTCAGACAAATCATTCATCAAACATTACATTAATCGATATCTGAGTCTATCTTTTCGTCAACAAACTGATATCCTTTTTTAACAAAAGTATCAGAATTTTTTCGCTCTTTTCCTTGGCGGTAAGGAAGAACGTGTATCACTCTACCATCTGGTAGAGTTCTATCGTGCCCACGGACTCCCCATGAAGGAATACTATACTGGCGACCAGAGCCAGTAGCACCATACTTAATTATATTTCTATCTTCATCAACAGGGACTATCCTTCTGACTAAAACAATATTGTCATCTTCTTTAAGCTCTCCACTATTACCTGACATTGATCCTCGCTGTTCTATTACTCTGATCTCTTCTGGCCGATTATTCATTTCATATTGAATTCCGACCCAAAAATTCCCCAACCAGTACGATATCTTTGCTATGTCATCATAGTTCAAATAATCTAAAGCTTCTTCACTGATGATCCTCAAAATTGCATCAAGCACTTCCTTCTTGCATCCCTTCCTGGGCGGATCAACTATTACAACATCCGCTCTTTCATTTATTTCTCCAATCACATGTTCAACTCGCCCGCAAACAAACCTTATATTTTTCACCCGGTTTATTTGCATATTATTCATTGCATCCTTTACTGCCTCCTCAACTCCCTCTACACCAATCACTCTTCCTGCTCCTTGGGACAGATAAATAGAGATGGTTCCGGTTCCGCAGTAGAGGTCGAAAACCGTTTCATTGCCTGTAGGGGCTGAAAATTCACGTATTTTTTCATACAAAACCTCTGTCTGCCTGGAATTTACCTGAAAGAACGATAATGGAGATATTTCGAAGCTATAGCATCCAATGGAATCAACAATTTTTTCTTTGCCGAATATCAAACTGTTCTTCTCCCCCATTATCTGATTTGTCTCTGTCATATTATAATTTACATATATACTTTTTACTGAAGGAACCCTCCCTACTATAGCTTCAATTAATTTTTCGATATTGGGAAGCTTCTCCAATAGCGTGTCCAACACCAATATGACCATTACCTCTCCGGTCTTACGACTTACTCTAGTTACAATATGGCGTATCTCAAAAGCCTTTTTATCATGCTCCCCGTCTCTTTGCAGCATTTGATTGAGGTAATCCTTTACAGCTTCTCGCACGTCATTGCTGTATTTGTGCTGTATTGAGCAAAATTCAATATCGGCAACCTGTCTTGTTCTCGTTTTATAAAAACCGATTTTATATTTTCCATTGGAATATTGCACAGGATACTGTGCTTTGTTCCTGTAGTTCATTATGTCCGGAGACCCTATTGTTTCTTTGACAATATCTGCGTCAATTCCTGCAACTCTTATCATAGCCTCCTTTACAATATCCCTTTTAACAATGAGCTGCTTTTCATACGGAATAAATTGAAGCGAACATCCGCCGCATTCATGGAAGTACCTGCAAAACGGTATTACTCTTTCCCCTTTTGCTTCTACAATCTCAAACAGCTTTGCTGCCGCATAATCCGCCTCGATTTTTGTTATTGTCCCCCGAACCCTTTCTCCGGGAAGCACTCCTTCTATAAATACCTTGACACCGTCTAAAACCGCGATACCGCAGCCATCCTGTGTTAGTCCGAAAATATCAAATGTATACGAATTTCCTAATACCAGCATCACGTTACCTTTCAACCTTATTAATTATTATTTGCTCATTGTAAGCAAAACCGGGCTTGTCAACAGCTCCTGCACATTCATATAATTACATCTATATAATTACATTCATCCAATTTTCAATTATATCAGATATATCAGAATATTTGACTCTATTAAATGCGATTAATCTTTTACATTTATCTCTGCTAAATGTAATATTAATAACGTATTTAATATATAAAAAGACAATCACATTTCCGGGTAAGATTAATATATTACTAATAGTAACTATGGAATGACCCTCGGGAGATTGTAGTCATGTTTATTTCCGAAGATAAACAGCACTTACTCATGCTGGCAATCACTTTTATTATATTTATATTGCTTGCTACCGGCTCTGCAGGGCCATCACAAATACCCGTTTCAGAAACTGATGTTCCCGTTGTCATATAAGAGGCATATAAAGGAGGGGGCATTCCTGTTGTTTGAACAAGATAATTTAAACAAAATCTTAAGGGATGTAATGGGTTGTTTAAATAGAAATGCCTCTGGCAGCAATTCAAATAAAAACAAATCAAATAATAACTCAAATGGTAATAAATTGAGCATTACACCTGCACAAGCCCTGGTCATCGCCGGTATTGTGGGGGGTGTATTGGATGTTGACTCGATTTTGGTCGACAGAGACCAGATTGTACAAATTGTTTTGGAAGGATCCCTAAAGAAAAAGACAGAGCTGGAAAAGATGCTTGATGAAATTGGGTCGATGCCCTTTGACGAAGTGGTAAAAGCAATGTTGGAAAGGCTGCTATGATGAAAAAATTACTACTTTACTCTTAATATATAAAGCCCAATAACCGATAATTTAATATATGTAAAAGACTAAAGCATCTTAAATAATGCTATCAGAAAGGGTACCGGTAGTTCTTATAAGCTGGGACCCTCAAAAATATGAATGCAATACAATTCTGGATGACGGCGTATATGGCGGTGAAATTATTACTCAGCATCTTATTGACCACGGACATAAAAGGATTGCTTTTATAGGATGGTCAAAATTGTTTGATAGTGTGGAACGGTTTAAAGGATATAAGATAGCACTGGAGAAAAACGGCATACCCTTTGATAAAAATTTGATTTTCGACACAGAAAATGATGCATTGATAGATTCCGGAAAAGTTACTGCAACCAGATTGTTACAAAGCAATATACCATTTACGGCAGTTTTCTGTGCCAATGATTTTATTGCACTCGGAGTTATGGAAACTCTCAAAAATGCAGGTATACGTATTCCCGAAGATGTGGCTGTAATAGGATACGATGATGTATTATATGCAAAAAATTGTACCCCAACCTTATCCAGCGTTCACCAAAATATCAAAACTCTGGGTTTAACCGGTGCTGCTACTTTAATTGACATATTGAGAAACAATACTCCTGTCAACAAAACAATATATATCAAATCCGATCTTGTGATGAGAGAATCCTGCGGCTGCAACATAAAGCTTGAAGATGATTTAACTCGTGAAAACCTGAAATTGAAAGATTCTATTATCCAATGTCTTGAAGACATGCTATCTAGAAATTACAATCTGGAAAGCGAACTGTTTTCTTTAGATCTTGACGGAATAAAACAGCTTATGCCTCAGATTGTCAGCAATTATTCATGGCTATGTCTTGGTCTTTTTAACGAAGATAACCAGGACAATGGTCAACTTACAATTGAGCACATATCAAATATAGATATGAAGCCCATTCCCAGTCCGATTTCCGTATGTCCAATTGAAGAGTTTCCAAACATCGACATCATTCCTGGCCTGTACTCCCCAAAGCCTGATGATATAATATGGGTACTTCCATTATCAACTATGACTAAGAACTGGGGAGTTATCTCATATATTAGTCCTTTTAATAATGCCAGTACACTTTATGCTTATGATATTTCCAGTACAATAGTCAACCTTTTAGGCATCGCTTTAGACCGTGAAGTAGCCAGCAAAGAGTCCAGGGAAAACCTTACGGCTCTTCAGGAAACCCTCGATACTCTTCGTAAAGCACAGGAACAATTGATTCAATCAGAGAAAATGGCTTCCCTTACAGGTGTCGTATCAGGTATTGCACATGAAATAAACACGCCAATAGGAGTAAGCTTCACAGCCGCTTCTTTCCTTGAGCAAAGCTCCCAAAAGCTTTTAAAGCAGTTTCAGGAAAAAAAGCTGCACAGTAAGGACCTATTAGAATTTTTGGAATCATGTGTTGAAACAAGCCAAATTCTTTTGACAAATCTTCAAAGATCATCCGAACTCATCAATAGATTTAAAGAGGTTGCCGTAAACCGTTCAACCAAAGATAAGTCCAAAATTAATCTTAAGCACTTTTTATACGATATATGGATCCTTCTTTCTCCAATGCTAGACAAAAAAGATATAAACCTCAACATAAACTGTCATGATGATCTGGTTATTATGACATATCCCGAAGGACTTATTCAAATTATAACCAGCCTTTTTGAAAACTCAATAGTTCACGCCTTTACCGGTGAAAAAAGCAAATGCATCAATATTGATGCGACATTATCCAATGATATATTGCATATAGTTTATTCCGATAACGGAATTGGAATCGAAGAAAAAAATCTTTCGAGAATATTTGATCCTTTTTTCACTACAAAAAGAGGCCTCGGTAGCATAGGCCTCGGATTAAACATTGTTTATAATATAGTAACCCAGGAGTATGGTGGAACCATCACCTGCCAAAGTCAGTTCGGAAATGGCACGGTATTTAATATAGAAATTCCGCTTAACGATTAATTTTAATTAAATATGGCATTGTTTAGTCTGTCAAACAGCTTTCCTCCATTGCCCGAACCCGTACAATTAGTCATTATTATAGCAGCAGGATTGCCGTTGCCTGTAAATCCATGCTTGTAATTATTATTGGCAACACAATTTTTAAGAACATGGGGCACCGAAGCAGTGTCGTCGCCTAACTTATATCCGTTTCCGTCACCGCCTGTCGGAGTTCCGTTCGGATATTTACCGTTTCCAGTGGCTTCACAATTTTCAATGGTCACAACTCCGATAGCTCCCGTATCGGATTTGGTGTACAAGTCCCATCCGTCATCACAGTTATATAAAGCCTTACAGTTTCTGAATACATTACCTCTACCACTGGTAAGCTTGGCAGCAAATCCATCGGCATTTTCCAATGTAGAATCCTTGTTCTCAGTGGATATGCAGTCAATTATCAGGTTGTTGCTCGGCCATTTATCTATTGTTGTATAATTTGAATTGTATCTCGATATCTGAAGTCCGGTATCATGATTGTATCTGAACAAGCAGCCTTCAATTTTATTATTGTTTCCCGCTAAAAGCATCCCATTATCCCCTGCATTTTGAATGGTTATACCCTTAACATGCCAATAGTTCCCTGCAAGAACAATACCTCTGTTTGACGAGTTTTCACTCATTGCCGAGAAGTCCAAAACAGGTTTATCGTTTCCATATGCAAAAATGTTTTTTGTGGCAGATGCATTCCCATTATTGCCTTCCGCAATAATTATTGTTGAAGACAGATTGTATGTACCGCCTTTTAAGTAAATTGTTTTTCCCGGTTGAATATCCTTAATAGCCTGAGCTAATGTTACAGGTCCATTAGGCTCAATTATTATATCTCCGCTTGTTTGAGTGGGGGTGGGTGTGGGTGTTGCAGTTGATGTAGGCCTAGTGGGTGTAGCTGTTGGATTGGTTATGGCAACAATTGTAACGTTGTTTGGATAATCGCTTGAAGTTTTACCGAAATATCTTGCAATAATGATGATATCCGTCATATTCACAGAACCGTCCAAATTCAAATCATAAGCTTCATTATAAGCCGCTGTGCCCCTTGAAGCATTAAATGCCTTTGCAATTTGAATTACATCCGACATGTTTATGGCATTATCCCCATTTATATCCCCTGCCATCATCAATACCGGTGAGTTCTGAGGACCTATGACAATGTTGCTTTCTATATTGACCCCTCTAATCTCCCTGGCCAAATATGATGTTTTGCTGATTTTGACTGTATAATTGGAGCCCCTTGGGACATTTTGCAATTCAAAAAAACCGTTGTAATCGGTTTGGGCACTTCCTACTCCCACTATCTCTATTTTGAACCCACTTCTTAAGGAAGCAGAATTCTTGTCAAAATCTGGGTTTATATATCCTGAAACAGAATAATTATTGCTGTTTACTGAAGTAGACGATGCTTTGGCAGTAGGTGTGGAAGTTGGCTTGACTGTTGATGTTGGATTGCCAGCTGTTCCGTCAATCTTGCCTACACCTGCATACTGGGTTACTATGGCCTTGACACTGCTTGTTGGGGTCAGCACCTGAGAATATTGATATGGCGGAGTAAAACTGCATGTTGACGAAGTGGGCTGATTTCCCTTACAGTTTATATATTGATTGTCCTTTACATCCCACATGCCAATACTTTGGCTATAATATGTACCTATGGGCCCTTCAGCACATCTCGTTGTACCGTCAATAGAGCCTGAGCCCACATTTTCGAATACATTGTATTCAACACGGAGCTTGGCACCAACTCTTGAGTTAACTGCCGAGCCTTGTATATTCAGGTAGTAGTTGTTGAATATATGCCCCGTTCCTCCTCTGTAGCTTGGCAAACGGGATCTGCAGTTATAGAAAAAATTATGATGGAATGTAATTTTTCTGTCATAATCATCACTATCTGATGAACCAATAAGGCTTGTTTTAAATGAATCATGAAGATAATTCCAGGATATGGTGATATATTCACTGGTCTTCTTTACATCGATAAGTCCGTCATACCAGTCTACATCTCCACCTTCAATATCACCAGCTTCATCTATTTTACCGTCTCCGTTGCAATCACCTATCATATTGTATATTTCACAATGGTCAATCCAAATATGATTGCTGCTTTCTATACCTATTCCGTCGATTGGGGCAAGAGTATGATGAATCTTTAAATTACGAATTATAATATTACTGGATTTATAGATATTTATTCCTATACCGTCTAATTCTCCTTTTGTTCCAACGCCTATAACAGATATATTTTTAACTTCCTTTATATCAATTTTCCCAGCACCGCTTATTTTTCCGTCAATTTTTAATATAAGGGGTGATGTGTCATTTGCTTTCTTGCGGGAATTCAATAAGTCATTGGCCTGGGTAAGACTGGTGATAGTAACTTCCCTGCCTCCGGTTCCACCGGTTGTGCCGCCTTCTAATGTTGCAAAACCGATTAAATCGAAATTTACCTGCTCATAAGCTTGTGCTGCAAAGGAAACTGCACAGTTTAAATTTACTTGTGTACAAATCAAAGACAGCATTATGAACGCTGTGAGCATTTTTCTCAAACAGTTTTTTCTCATCATTATCTTACCCCTCCTAAAAAACAATTTACCATATCATTTAAAACTCTCAAATTGAAACCTTATTCTGGCATTATTTACTTTATTATAGTTTTTCGAAAGCTATATAATTTTTCCTGTGTCACTTTTTAAAAATAATGCTTATATATTGGGAAGGATTACATGTTTACCACCACATCTTCAAGACTCCTGCTTATAAGCTGTGCTATCATCTGATAACCGGTGGAATTGGGATGCAGATTATCCGGTGCAATATAGCGATCCATGTTTAATTTGAACATATCATAAGTCGGAACAAATACAGCTTTAATGTCATCGATAAAAATAAGGGATGTGGCATGATTCCAGTCGCTCATGAACTGGGCATAATCATTGACGCCTTGGTCATCATATGGGTTGTATAATCCTACAAACACTACAAATGCATCCTTGTTTACTTCACGTACCTTTTTTGTTATTTCTTTCAAAGCTGCAATGTATGCACTCTGCTTCTCCTTAAATGCATTTTCCAGATTGCTGCCTGTCTGCCTCCGTATCTCCAATAGGTCATTGCCCCCTATGGAAATCAG
This sequence comes from Pseudobacteroides sp., assembly GCA_035370245.1. Classification (GTDB taxonomy): domain Bacteria; phylum Bacillota; class Clostridia; order Acetivibrionales; family DSM-2933; genus Pseudobacteroides. Next base: position 29,138 of record DAOOVO010000013.1, on the reverse strand, counting down.
TATAATATCGGAGCTCGCTATCTCATTATTCAAGCTTCCGCTTTTAACCTGTTCAAGCAATTCTCCGCTCTTAAGCCCGTCTATACCGAGGTTGCTTACAGTAATGTCCTTTGCAGTATAGTTTTTAAGGTTGTCGGTTAAATATCCTCCGATACCCCTGAATGTTTCATCTCCTGTACCTTTAGCTATTGAATCACCTAAAATAAGAACATTAACGGTTTTAGGATCATTGAAAGAGTTCCCGCTGTTTTGCAAGTCCTGCTGTACTATGGGTTTACTGACTTCACTAACCGGTCCTGTGGAAACATTTACAGCCATAACGAAACCGGCACAAACAAAAAACAATGATATTAATACAATAAATAGAATGCTGAACCACATGATATTTTTACCCATTAAATTCCCCCCCTCTCACACTAAAATATCCCTTCTTGTAAAATAGGCAAAACTTACAAAAATAGAAATTATAATCCATACCGACAGAACCGTTAATGAAAATGTCATGTCCATGCCTTCAATGGGATTAAGTGAACCCGATATATAGTCCGTCAGCCTCAGGTTTGCAGTGAAAAAATAGCGAGGAAGCTTCCAGTCTTCAAGAAAATTAGTTAAAAGAGTTCCTCCTATAAGGGTTGAGAGTACAATTCCAATTGAAGCTGCAGTGCTTCTGACAAGTGTTGAGATCATAAATGAAACGGATCCCACAACCACTGCCACAAAATAAGCCAGACCGTATGTCATCATCAAATACTTCCACCCGGGTACATTAACGATATCGGATGTAACAAGTTTTCCTGCAACAACCTTAAACCCTGTTACTACCGGCGTGGTCCATCCTCCATATCCAAAGAATATCCCCGACACCCCAATGGAAAAAATCAATACAAAAAACATCACCAAAGCCTCTAAAAGTATAATGGTAATATACTTGCTAAGCAGTATTTTCCAGCGTGAAACACCTCTTACAAGAAGAAGTTTTATGGTCCCTCCCGAAAGCTCTCCGGATACTATATCTGCCGATAATATTATCATTAAAAGGGGCAGAAGAAACAGCAAAGACTGTTCAATGAACTTTGTACTGAATGTAACGGCAGAAACCTCCAAAGGATTTATATCTTCATCTAAATAAAATTGCATCTGCTCGGCACGGACTCTAAGATTTGCCCGTCTATCATCATCCATATACGGACTATCCATTCTTCTTTTTATGTCAATGAGCTGCTGCTGCAAAACCTGCCTCCAATCGCTTGTAGCCTCTATACCTATTCGTTTTGAAAGGTTTTCCTTTGTTCTGTCAAGAGAATGATACTGTCCATAGGCAAATGCAACAATAATAACAAATGCAATGCCCAGTGTAATATATAGCCTTTTCTTACCTATCATTTTAAAAACTTCATTTTTTACTAGATTATACAATTTCATCACCCTCAGTAAGTTTTAAAAACAATTCTTCCAATGAGTTTCCGTGAGATTCACAATAAGATATTACCAAGCCTTCATTAAAAAATGTCCGGTTAATGTCTTCCACACGTACTGTTCCAATACATGCCTTTACAGAATTCTTTCTGCTCTGTTCCCCATCAATATTCCATCGTTCCTTTAAAATCTCAATTGCTCTTTCCGGTTTATCCAAAAACCACTCCACAATCATGTCCTCAACGATTTCCTTCACTTTAACAGACTTTACAACCCTTCCTTTGCTGACAATAGCAACGGTATCGCAAATCAATTGAAGCTCCGACAGTATGTGGCTTGAAATAAAAACACCCATACCCTCTTCATATGCCAGTCTTCTTATAAGGTGCCTGAATTCGGCAATTCCCGCAGGGTCAAGGCCATTCGTAGGCTCATCCAGTATAAGAAGCTTGGGCCTTCCCATGATGGCCTGTGCAATTCCAAGTCTCTGCCTCATGCCCAATGAATAGGTTGAAACCTTGTCATTTATACGGTGACTAAGTCCAACCATTTCCACCACTTCATCAATTCTTTCTTTAGTTATACGTTTATCCATTGCTGCAAAATGTTGTAAATTTTCCATACCTGTGAAATATTTGTACATATCAGGACTTTCAATTATACACCCAACATTAGACATCGCCTTTTTAAAGTCTTTTTTTATAGAATAGCCGCATATATTTATTTGTCCGCTGGTTGGCTTGATAAGGCCCACAATCATTCTAATGGTAGTGGTTTTACCTGCACCGTTTGGACCTAAAAAACCGAATATTTCTGAAGAGGAAACCGATAGATTCACATCTCTCACAACATCTTTATTGCCAAGCCTTTTGGACACTTCTTTAAGTTCAAGTATCTGAGCCATCATAGTTCACCTGCCATAATCAAAGTCTTATTCCGTAAAATGCAAACATATTAAATATACCGACACTGAATTCAAAGCTCCCACTGATTCACAAGCAGGGCTTTCAATATTTTATTCCTCAAAAATATTAAAAATCCTTTATTCATAATATCATTCAAATAATTTTACTAAAATTACATTATTAAAAAACACCAACAGGACTTCCCATTGGTGCTTTTAATGATATTTTTATTCTCCTTCAGATCAGAAGCATAAAAAGCTTTCAATATTTCTCAGATCCACACCGAAATAAATCCATCTGAATCCTGTCCATCTCCAACCTGCTGCCGACCTGCTCCCTACAAATACAAGCCATGCCCAAAAACTCTCTCCTGTATTTAACCATATATAGACATATCTGAAAGTACAAGGTCTTATGGCTCCAGGATCAACAGCGAAAACTCCGGCCCCATGAGCTTGTGACTGCTGTGGAACAAATGAAGGTGGCGGTCCTGACGGTGGTCCTGATTGTTGCCCCGATTGCGGTCCCGATGAACCTCCCTGTACAGGCGGTCTTCCAATGGGAGGACCGAACGGCGGACCGAATGGTTGACCGAATGGCGGGCGAATTGGCTGCCTATCCAAACTGTTGTAATATTCGTACATTGATAATTCTCCTTTATTATAGGTTTCCATAATATATTTTATGCTATATAAAGGAGTTGGTTACATAGAAACAGGATTGCCTCTAATTGCAGCAACCCTGTTTCTAAATAATGTTTCATATAAATCGTCTCTAATTGCCAACTAACTCATAATTATTTGTATCCGTTTTCCCTATCAATAGCTTCTTCTCTAATCTCTCTTCTCATTCCATCTAATGCATGCCTTCTTCTCTCATTTTTTTCCATAAGCTCTTTTTTCGTTTTTTCATCATCTGTTTTGGCAATCATATCATCTGCAAGCTCCATATTGTGAATAGTCATATCTATATTTTTCTGAATTCTTTCTACATTGTCCCTTCTATCATCCGGTTTTGGCTTATTTTTCATGATTAATCACTCCCACACTGAAAGTAAAAATGCTTTCTTAATTTATTATGCCCGATAATAAATTAAAAATTTAACTGGTTAAAAATCACTATATATATCCTGGAAAGAGTTGAATTATTTCTATGATTATTGTACATATTTAATACTAAATATATTTAACATGTAATATATTATATTGAAATCGATAGGAAAGGGATATATCTATGAAAAATCACCAAAAAAGTGATAAAGTTTATGTAAATGCTATAAAACAACCTAATCACGTTGATACAACATCTGACAAACCAGCCGGAATAGCATCTGATGAACCATCATGCATTTATAACCATATGAGACATGCCGAAGGCTCAAAAATAACAAATGATGATGGTTCTGAAATGGTATGCAATAAAGAAGGTTCATGGGTGCACACAAAAAAGAAGTGATTTTTATTAATGCCAGCAAAAGCAGGTTGCCACAATTACGGTAACCTGTTTTATAATAACTTTATACATCCGTTAATTATCTTTTTTGTTTGCTCTTATCACTTCATCCGAATTCATTACATCGTCATTGGAAAACTCGTCCATCACATCAAGGCTTATAGCAGAATCATCATTTTCGACATGACTGCTGTTCAAATCAGGCGTTGGTGTCACCGTCAGTGTCGGAGTCGGTGTCAGATCCGGGGTCGGTGTTTCAACCTGAGTTGGGACAGGTGTCTGGGAAGGCAAAGGTGTATCCTTTTTGTTCGCCTCTATTACTTCATTCGAATTCATCACATCATCATTTGAAAATCCATCGTCTGATTTACCGCATGCCGTCAATACAAATACAAAAACAAAAGCAACAGCACCAACTAGAAATAAAATCTTTAATTTACCCATAACTCCACCTCCTGAAATTGGCTAAAGTACTAAATAAGGTATAACTTGCCATCAATCAATTACTGTTTATTTTTATTATATAGCTTAATATTAATATTGTAAATAATGCCATAAAATATACAAAATGTTACAAATTAATTGTATAATTCGTTATGCTGATTGACTTACAATCATTGTTTTATATTATAAATAACACCATGTGATATGTAAAATATTTATAAAATAATTGTATAATATGTTATACTAATTGACAAGTCACAATCGTTACTTTATAATATAATATATAATTTATATAAAAATGTCCAAGACAAAATTAGCTGAATATTTTATCAGCAATAATAATTTAATTTAAAGGGGGAGTAAAAATGAAATCAAAGTTTTTTAAAGCAGCTGTTTCAATCTTTTTAGCAGTGCTAATGCTGACAGCACCTTTGGGAAATTGTCTGGCAGCTAAGGGAGGCAGCATATCGGGAGGTGTTATCGATCTTAATGTCATAATAATGGATGACACCAATTCCAGCACTAAATACGGTCAGACACCACAAGACGTTGTGGATGCAGTAAAAAACAGCTTTAAGGAAGCATCGCTCTATCTTTATAATGCAACAAAACAACAAAACAGGTTTGGAAAGATCACAATATATGTTCCTGCCGCAAGACCGGGCGGATGGCCGGAAATACCAGATGCCCTTCCCATGAACAATTTCGATCCTGAAAAATCGGATGTCTACATACGACCCGGAGATGGAGCTTCAGCAAATCTTAACGGCTTTATGGGTTCTGAAGACGCACATATGTATATCGGCATAAATCAGGCTTTTACTCATGGTTTCAAAAGTATGGGAAAAACCATAGTTCATGAGTTCGGGCACTATGGTTATGGGCTTGGCGACGAATATTGCGATTATAAAAGCAACATTCTCGACAAACTGCTCGGAAGAAACTATCAGGTTTTCGGCAAAAAGGTAAACAACAACATTGTATGGAACAAATGCGAGGAAAGTGTAACTTTTGCCGTTTACGATTCAACAGGAAATACAATTCTAGAAGTGGAGAACGGTAATTCATATTCTCCTCTATACAACTCAAACGGAAGTCCTGCAAGCATCATGTGGGTACAACATGAAAACAGCATCGTTGATTTTTGTGATAGCAGCAATCACAATTCTTCAGCCCCAAATCATCAAAACAGAATACATAACAACCAATCCTGCTGGGAAGTAATGGCATCTAAAAGCCAGTTCGGTCTTACCGTGCCGGGAGGAACAATAACATCAATCGGCTATCAGGATCCGGTATTTGAAGTAAGGCAGGCCAACAGATGGAATGATATTGAGCTTGTCATTGACAGATCAGGCTCAATGTCCGGTAATAGATTGTCTTAGCCAAGGGTGCTGCAAAGATGTATATTGATTTGACGGAGCTGCCGCAATCCGGTGAAAGCGGTGACGGTATAGGTGTTGTGTCGTTTGATGACAGAATTGTAGTTGAACAATCTTTGAAAAAAATCACTTCATCTGCAGATAAAGCATCAATAAAAAGTATTATAGATAAAATCACTGATAGAGGAAGCACTAATATAGGAGGTGCTTTAAACTCATCGCTGAATGATCTGGTTTCATCGGGATATAAGCAAGGAGCAGGTGCGATAATACTTTTATCCGACGGAGAGCATAACACAGGCACTAACCCGACAAGTGTCATTCCGTCTCTTAAGGCTCAGGGAGTTCCTGTCTATACCATCGGTATAGGAAATGTTGATAAAAAACTCATGAGTCAAATAGCCGAACAAACCGGCGGTGAGTTCTATTATGCATCAAGTGTAAGTGATATTAATCTCATTTATAAAACTATTAAAAATAAGCTCAGTATTTTTGACAGACTGGCAAAGTTCTTTAAAAAGGTGTTTTACTCATTGGAAACAAGTTCACAATTTATATATGTTGATTCAACAATGGAAAAAGCAAGGTTCACAATAAGTTCATTGGCTGCTAAAAAAATCGTATTTTCATTAAAATCACCCGACGGTAAAATATACAGCCCGGATAATACAAACGGTGCCGAATACATATCGGAAGATACATACACAATGTATACAATAGATAATCCTGTTCCGGGTGCATGGGAAGTAATAATAGAAAATCAGTCCAATTCCAATGCGGAAGTAGTATTTGATTTATCAGGAAAGTCATCAATAGCTTTGCAGGGAAATACTGATTATACCTCATATACTTATCCTTCTCCTGTAAAAATAACTTCCTTGCTGCATAAAGATGGAAAACCCATATGCAATGCCAATGTATCTGCAAAAGTAACAAGGCCCGACAATTCCGAGTCAACTCTTATACTGCATGATGACGGGCTGATGGGAGACGATATGCCCGGAGACGGCGTTTATACAGGATACTTTTCGGATTTTAAAAGTGACGGACAATACCAAATTTCCATAATAGCAAATAATGAAAACAAGACAGCTGTTATAGGTGAATCTTTTATAGATATTTTACCCGACAGCACAGGCAAAATAGTTTTGCCCGAAAGAGAACCGATAAATCAGGATTTTTCAAGAACTATAATGCTTCCTTCCATAAGCGTAAGCGGATCATCAAATAATAAAGGTCTTGTACAGCTTGCATCAGACTTCTTGATTTTAGACGAAAATACTAAAACTGTAACAGCAAGCGTATATAGATTAGGCAACACTACCACAACCGTAAGCGTTGATTATTCAACATCAGACGATTCAGCTATTGCAGGGGTTGATTACGAAGCTACAAGCGGTACTCTTACATTTGCAAGCGGCGAAACTGTTAAAAATATCGAAATTAAAAGCCTTAAAGAAAAGTTTGACAGTGAGAGAATAAAAACTTTCAATCTTAATCTCAGCAATCCTGTAAACTCAATTTTAGGCGTACCTTCAAGTACTCAGATTAACATTATAAGAACGACTCTCTCAAACAATGCTGATTTGGCGGGTCTTAGCGTAAGCTGCGGTGCCTTTGACAAGAAGTTTTCAAAAGATGTTTATGAGTATAATGTGTCGGTGCCGTATAATGTGGATTCAACAACTGTAACATCATTGGCGTATAATGAATATTCCACAATAACAGTTAACGGAATGAAAGTTTTAAGCGGCGTACCGTCAACAAACATCAATCTTAATCCGGGATTAAATAAAATATATGTTGTTGTTAAAGCTGAAGATGGGGTCACAGAAAAAGTATATACAATAAATATAAATAAAGGTTCTACACCGTCGACAAACACACCATCATCTGGAACAAACTACTATTACAGTACCGGCACATCAACTCCGACTGCTGTTTCGACACCAACACCTACTTCCACAGCTACAGCTACTCCGACACCTGCAGTTACCGAGAAACCAACCATTAAAGTTCCCCTAGTTCCAATACCTGATGTAAAAGGTCACTGGGCGGAGCCATATATTTTAGATCTCCAGGAAAAGGGAATTTTGGATATGTACGAGGATGGAACTGCTAGACCCGACAATCAAATAACACGTGCAGAAGCTGTAAAAATTTTAATTAAAGCATTAAACATAAAAGCCAACAACGATGTGAATCTTAAGTTTACCGATTCTCAAAAAATACCTGACTGGGTCAAGGAATACCTTGCTGCGGCACAGGAAAACAATATAATCATAGGCTATGAGGACGGAAGCTTCAGACCTGACAACAAAATGACAAGAAGCGAAGCAACAACAATGATAATGAAGGCATTCAAACTGGGAGAATCAGCTGGCAAAACCAAATTTGCGGATGATAACATATTGCCGTCCTGGGCTAAAGGTTTTATTAAAAAAGGATCCGAAGAGGGTATCATTAACGGTTACCAAAACAACCTATTTATGCCCCACAGGTCAATAACCAGAGCAGAATTGATTAAAATTGTTTCTAAAACTTTGAATGATTTACAAGCAAATTAGTTTTTCTTTTCAAACAATTAAAAGGGCTGGAAACCAGCCCTTTTTAATTTATTCTCCATCGCCTATTGATAAAAAAATTTTAGTGTTGAAGAAGACGCCTAAACTTCTCTTTTAACTTCCCTGGTTGTTATAATGTCCGCACCTGTGCCAAGTATATTCTCGCATACAACCTGATGAAATCCAACCGGTGCTTCTAAAACCACACCCTTTAGATACTGCATTACATCAAACATTTTCTCCTTGGGTATGGGCTTATTGCTGCGGACACTTACAAGAGGCAATACCCCTTTATCAACCTTTATCGTCGAAGTCAAGTTCCTTACCGGATTGGTCAGCTCATTGCGAGCATATTCCTCTCCCTTTGTACATAATGCATTTTTTACCGAAATAGAATCACCATATATAACTTCCATTTTGCATCCATTTGGGCAGACAATACAAGTCATTTCCTTTTTAAGCTTCATCTATTGACACCTCCAGCCCTTTAACGCCTTGAAGCTCTGAAGCCTTCATGCTTACTACCACCATCTCCGAAGGGCTCAATCTTCTATATTTTATAGATTTTATTATATTTCCGCTGCTTTTAAAAGACAGCTTTTTATTTTCCCACTGTCTGTCAACCCTCATTGAGAAGGTAACATCCCTGTTTCCCGATACGGTGTGGGGAATTACATATCTTACACCATTTCCGGCTTTTACAGGTATATGGCTTTTCTCCATGTATTCATCTCCATCAGATTCCAGATATGCCGCCACCGCTCTTGCAGCTTTTTCCCCTTCATTGGAAACATGGTCAACCAAATCATGCACCTGAAGCACATTACCGCAGGCAAAAATACCACTGATACCGGTCTGGAGATTTTCGTCTACAATTGCTCCCTGAGTAATATCATCCAATCGGATACCGGCACCTAGAGTCAGCTCATTTTCCGGAATAAGTCCTACTGAAAGAATCAATGTATCACACAGTATCTTTCTCGAAGTACCCTTCACAGGTTCCCCTTTCTCGTCAACCTTAGCAATTGTTACGCTTTTTAACCTCTTTCTTCCCTCTATATTGATGACAGTATGGCTTAGCAAAAGAGGTATGTCATAATCTTCAAGGCATTGGGTTATGTTCCTTGCAAGTCCGTTTGAATAAGGCATTTTTTCAACAACCGCAATAACCTCCGCTCCTTCTAATGTGAGCCTTCTTGCCATAATAAGGCCTATATCGCCTGAACCTAAAATAACCACCCTTTTGCCGATCATTATGTTCTTTAAGTTTACAAGGTTTTGAGCAACACCGGCGGTAAAAATCCCAGCAGGTCTTGTCCCCGGTATACCTAAAGCTCCTCTTGTCCTTTCTCTGCATCCCATGGCAAGAATCACTGCTTTTGCTTTATATGTGATAAGCCCCTTTGTGCTAAGTACGGTTATCTCCTTATCTTCATTCAATGCAATTACAGTATGGCTCGTCAGAACTTCAATACCTAATTTCTCTGCTTCATCTATAAACCTGTGTGCATACTCAGGGCCTGTTAAAACTTCACCGAACTTTATAACGCCAAATCCATCATGTATGCACTGGTTTAGAATTCCTCCTGCAAAGGGCTCCCTTTCCAGAACAACAATATCCTTAATTCCACACTTGAAAAGCTCTACTGCAGCCGCAAGCCCTGCAGGTCCGGCCCCAATGACAACAACACTTTTATTTATAACCATAAATATTAACCCTCTTTATCTACATTAAATACATTATTAATCTTACATTTTTTAAATTATTTGACTTCTCCTGTAAACAGTTCAGATTCTTTGCCTCTTAGAGTAATTTCTTCCAAAGGAACCCCGTATTCCTTTGATAATATCTCAACAATCCTTGTAAGGCAGTACCCTCCCTGACATCTTCCCATCATAGCCCTTGCCCTGTACTTTATCCCTGCAAGAGTCCTTACACCTAGAGGGTTCTCTATTGCATCCATAATCTCCCTTTTGGTTATTTGCTCGCATCGACAAACTATTTCTCCATATTCAGGACACTCTCTAACCAATTTATCCTTTTCCTCGGCACTTAATAGCCTGAACTCCTTAATTCCTTTTCTCTCACTGATAAACTCAGGCTTTGATTTGATGTCCTCCATGCTTCCGATTATATCCCGCACAGTCCTTGCAATAGGAACAGATGCAGTCAATCCGGGCGACTCAATGCCCACCAACTGAATGAGTCCTTTTACAACCTTTGATTCTTCTATAACAAAATCACCAAATCCTCCAATTTTTGGACCAACCAACTTTGATCTAATGCCTGAATAATTCCTGATTACATCTTTTATACTTATTGGAGGCAGCAATTCCTTTGCTTCTTTAAAAAGCTGCTTCATAACATCCTTAGTGACGGCATAGTCACATTTGGACTTTATATACTCGGCACTTGGCCCTATCAATATGTTACCTTCTATTGTAGGAGTAAGGTGAACCCCAAGTCCGCCTATACCAGGCCTGGGAACAGGATACACAGGCATGTTCAGATATTTGCCGGTTCGTTTATCGAGAATATAATACTGCCCTCTGCATGGATATATTTTGTAGCTGTTGTCCCCTGCCATGGAAGAAATCTTATCGGAGTACAATCCTGCAGCATTAATTAAATACCTGCAATAATAATGTTTTCCACCCGCACTGACTCGGAACCTGTTCTCAACCTTGGTTATACCTCTTACCTCAGTGTCAAAATAAAACTTTACCCCATTGGCACAAGCATTTTCTGCCAATGCCACGGTATAAATGAACGGATTGGTAATCGCAGTGTTGGAGGACAGCATCGCTCCGATTCCTCCCACATAAGGCTCCAATCTTTTGACTTCCTCTGCATCAATAAACGAAAGCCCCGGAACACCGTTCTTTTTACCTGCATCCATGAGTTTTTCAATACCTTTAATATCACTCTCATCAAATGCAACAACAAGCTTTCCTGTCTTCTTATATGGCACATCCAATTCTTTGCAAACATTTTCAAATCCCAGATTTCCTTCAACACAAAGCTTGGCCATAAGACTTCCTGTCTTGTTGTTAAAACCCGCATGAACCACAGCACTGTTCCTGCCGCTTGTGCCTGCCGCAACATCACTTTCCTTTTCTAGCACAGCTATATCAAGCTTGTATTTTGAGAGCTCCCTTGCAACGGCACAGCCTACAGCACCTGCTCCAACTATGATTATATCAAAACTATTTTGCATAAATACCCCACTTGTGCGTAAAAATCAAATTTATTTAAAAAAATTATAGCACGATCCGGATAAAAAGTGTAAATAAACTTACATTTACTAGATAAATCAGATATAAGGCAAATCCAAATTCTGATATGCTTTTTGAACATTGTATACAAAAAAATAAAAAGTTTTTTAAATAATAAATTAAATAATACAAATTACGCTCTAACTATTATATAATAGTTCAGGATAATCTTAAATTATAGAATGAAGGTGCAAAAAAATGCCAAAAAGAAATGATATCAACAAAATTCTCATTATAGGATCCGGACCTATAATAATAGGACAGGCCTGTGAATTTGATTATTCCGGTACTCAAGCGTGTAAGGCCCTTCGTAAATTGGGCTATAAAATAGTACTGGTAAACTCAAATCCTGCAACAATTATGACCGATCCAGCTATGGCTGATGCAACTTATATTGAGCCACTTAATGTGGAGAGACTGACACAGATAATAGAGACCGAACGTCCGGATGCACTGCTTCCTAATTTGGGCGGACAATCTGCACTTAATCTTTGTCTGGAGCTGCATAAAGCAGGAGTACTTGAAAAGTATGGTGTTAAGGTTATTGGAGTACAGGTAGATGCTATTGAAAGAGGCGAAGACAGAATAGCATTTAAAGAAACAATGAACAGGCTTGGTATAGAAATGCCAAGAAGCAAGCCTGCATTCAGTGTTGAAGAGGCTGAAAAAATCGCCCTTGAGCTTGGTTTCCCTGTTGTTATTCGTCCTGCCTACACCATGGGCGGAACAGGCGGAGGCCTGGTATACAATCTTGAAGAGCTGAGAGTTGTGGCTCAACGCGGAATAACCGCAAGCATCATAGGTCAAATACTTGTTGAAGAATCTGTGCTCGGCTGGGAAGAGTTAGAACTGGAAGTTGTACGTGATTCCAAAAATCAGATGATTACTGTGTGTTTTATTGAAAATATTGATGCCATCGGTGTGCACACAGGCGATTCATTCTGCTCTGCACCAATGCTGACAATCAGCCCGGAGCTTCAGAAGCGTTTACAGAAATACGCTTATGACATTGTAGAAGCAATTCAGGTTATCGGTGGTACCAATGTACAATTTGCTCACGATCCCAAAACAGGTCGTGTAGTAGTTATTGAGATAAATCCCCGTACTTCCCGTTCTTCAGCACTTGCTTCAAAAGCTACAGGTTTCCCCATCGCTTTGATTTCATCGATGCTTGCTGCCGGTCTTACATTAGATGAAATTCCCTACTGGCGTGACGGGTCACTTGACAAATATACTCCCTCCGGCGATTATGTGGTTATAAAGTTCGCACGTTGGGCTTTTGAGAAATTCAAAGATTCCCAAGACAAGTTAGGAACCCAGATGAGAGCCGTAGGGGAAGTAATGAGCATCGGTAAAAATTATAAGGAAGCATTCCAGAAAGCAATCCGTTCTCTTGAAACAGGACGTTATGGTCTTGGTTTTGCTAAAAACTTCAACAATTGTACATTGCAGGAGCTCATGGCAATGCTCACCGAGCCGTCAAGCGAACGCCAATTCATAATGTACGAAGCATTGCGTAAAGGGGCCGATATTGATGAACTGAGCCGTCTAACCCATATAAAACGCTGGTTTATAGAGCAGATGAAGGAATTGGTTATACTTGAGGAAGAAATACTAAAATATGCCGGAAACAAATTACCTGATGACCTGCTTGTAAAAGCTAAAAAAGACGGTTTCGCCGATCGCTATTTATCCAAGCTTCTCAATATACCTGAAGCAGAAATCAGAAAGCAACGTATTGATTTAGGTCTGGTAGAAGGTTGGGAGGCCGTTCCTGTCAGCGGTGTAGAAAATGCTGCATATTATTTCTCTACCTACAATGCGAAGGATAAAACAGAATCAAGTGATAGAAAGAAGGTAATGGTACTCGGCGGAGGTCCTAATCGTATCGGTCAGGGAATCGAGTTTGATTACTGTTGTGTACATGCAGCTTTTGCTTTGCGTGAAATGGGCTTTGAAACAATAATTGTAAACTGCAATCCCGAAACAGTTTCAACCGACTATGATACATCCGATAAGCTGTATTTTGAACCCCTTACTGTTGAAGATGTTCTCAGTATTTACAATAAAGAAAAACCTATTGGAATAATAATACAATTTGGTGGGCAGACTCCGTTAAATATCGCAGGAGAGCTTGAAAAAGCAGGAGCCAAAATTTTAGGAACCACACCTCAAACAATTGATCTTGCAGAAGATCGCGATATGTTCCGCAAAATGATGGATGAACTTGAAATCCCAATGCCTGAATCGGGTATGGCAAGCAATCTTGAAGAAGCACTGCAAGTAGCGAACAGAATCGGGTATCCTTTAATGGTGAGACCCTCATATGTTTTAGGCGGCCGCGGTATGGAAGTTGTTTATGATGAAGAAATGCTCAGACAATATGTCAAAGCCGCTGTCAATGTAACCCCTGAACGTCCTATTCTAATAGACAGGTTCCTGGAAAACGCCATTGAAGCAGAAGCCGATGCCATTTGCGATGGAATAGATGCTTTTGTTCCTGCCGTAATGGAGCATATTGAATTGGCTGGTATACATTCGGGAGACTCGGCATGTGTTATACCTCCTATAAACATACCTGAAAAACATTTGAAAACAATTCGCAATTATACTGCAAAGATTGCAAAACAACTTAAAGTAGTGGGACTTATGAATATTCAATATGCCATCGCAGATGATCGTGTTTATGTGTTGGAGGCTAATCCGCGTGCTTCAAGAACAGTTCCTTTAGTTTCAAAGATATGCGATATATCAATGGCACATATTGCAACTGAAGTTGTAATGTCCAGTGTAACCGGAAATAAATCGATCATAAGCCAACTGAAAAATAAAGATATCAAGCATTTTGGAGTAAAAGAAGCAGTTTTCCCATTTAGCATGTTCCAGGAAGTAGACCCTGTATTAGGGCCTGAAATGCGTTCTACAGGAGAAGTTTTAGGTATTGCCAATTCATTCGGGCTTGCTTTCTTCAAAGCACAAGAAGCTACTCAGACATCGCTTCCTACTTCCGGTACGGTGTTTATAAGTGTAGCAGACAGGGATAAACCCGCTATGCTTGAGGTAGCTAAGATGTTCGTAGAACTTGACTTCAAAATAAAAGCTACCGAAGGAACCCATAAATATCTTACTCAAAACGGAATTAAATCGGAACTGATTAAGAAATTGCATGAAGGTCGTCCAAATATCACCGATGCAATAAAGAACAATGAAATTCAGCTCGTTGTAAACACTCCAATAGGCAAACAAAGCCAGCATGACGATTCTTACATCAGAAAGGCTGCTATTAAATATAAAATACCGTATATCACAACACTTACTGCAGCCTTAGCAAGTGCAAAAGGCATTAAGGCATACAAGGAAACTCATCTTATTGAAGATAAGGTAAAGTCCTTGCAGAATTATCATGCCGATATTTTATAGCATAAACTTTATTGTTTTTTCTGTAGAACGTTCTACAAAAGATATGATTTCAATTAACATGGGAGAGTGTATTTATAATGGGAGGACTATTTGGTGTAGTATCAAAAAACAGTTGCGTTATGGATTTGTATTTCGGTACCGACTACCATTCGCATTTAGGCACAAGCCGAGGAGGAATGGCAGTTTGGAACGGGACTAGCTTTTCTCGATCCATACACAATATACAAAATATACAGTTTAGGGCAAAGTTTGAAAATGATTTGGCAGGAATGGAAGGAAATATGGGAATAGGGTGCATTAGCGATACAGAGCCACAGCCCCTGACGGTATTTTCCCATCTCGGTCACTATGCAATAACCACTGTAGGACGAATAAACAATATTCAGGATCTTGTAAATAAATTTTTAGAGAAACAAAACACTCATTTTCTCGAAATGAGCAGAGGAGTTATCAACCCTACTGAAGTTGTATCAAATTTAATTGATGAAGCTTCTTCATTCAAGGAAGGTATTATTAATGCACAGCAAGCAATAGACGGCTCTTGTACACTGCTGATACTGACTTCGGAAGGAATTTATGCCGCTAGAGATCGTTACGGCAGAACTCCTTTAGTAGTAGGTAAAAAGGAAGGTTCTTACTGCGTTTCATTTGAATCGTGTGCTTTTCCAAATTTAGGATACGAAAGCATATATGAGCTTGGGCCCGGAGAGATAATTCTATTGACGCCTGACGGCATACAAAAAATTTCACCGCCGGGTGACAAAATGAAAATATGTGCTTTCCTATGGGTTTATTTCGGTTACCCATCTTCATCCTATGAAGGAATGAATGTTGAGATAATGCGATACCGCAACGGTGCTGCCTTAGCCCGCCGCGACGATGTAAGCGTTGATTTGGTTGCAGGTGTACCCGATTCGGGCACAGCACATGCCATAGGCTATTCCAATGAAGCCAGAATTCCATTCGGCAGGCCTTTTATCAAGTATACACCTACCTGGTCCAGAAGTTTTATGCCTCAGGACCAAAATATAAGAAATCTTGTTGCAAGGATGAAGCTCACCCCAATAACAGAACTGGTGGGTGGAAAACGACTTCTGTTCTGTGATGATTCAATTGTCCGCGGCACCCAAATGAGGGAAACGGCTGAATTGCTTTTCAATTGCAATGCCAAGGAGGTTCATGTACGTCCTGCTTGTCCTCCCCTTGTTTATGGCTGTAAATACCTGAACTTTTCAAGGTCCACTTCAGACATGGATCTGGTAGCCAGAAGAGCCATAAAGGATCTAGAAGGCAAAGAGCCCGATTCAATAGATGAGTATTGTGATCCCAATACAGAAAAATACGGGTGTATGGTTGAATGGATCAGAAAGCATCTCAAATTTACATCATTGAAGTACCAAGCGTTGAATGACATGCTTGATGCCATAGGCTTACCCCATGGCAAAGTATGTACTTACTGCTGGAATGGTAAAGAGTAACAGCAAAATATAAAATTTTAGGAACATTACCTTAAAACGGAATGTTCCTTTTATTTTGCTTATCTTTTTATTTTTGCTATCTTTTTATTTTTTTCGAAGTGGTCTTATCAAACTCCTTATTTCTAACAACCACCCGAGCAATCTGCTTATAAACCGGAAGTTCTCGTATTGCAGCTCTGATGTCCTTTAAAACTTGTTGAGGAGTCCTCTCTTCACTTAGGAAAACCTCAGCCATAAGCGATTTCTCATCACCTTTTTCATCGGAAATCCCTTTTACAACAACCTCAGAAATATAATCGATGCCTTGAATATACCCTTCTATCTCTTCAGGATAAACATTTTTGCCATTATTCAAAACAATTAAATTCTTTTTTCTTCCTGTTATCACAAGCTGCTGTTTGTCATTAATATAGCCGTAATCACCGGTATAAAACCAACCATCTTTAAGCACTTCTGCTGTTTTTTCCGGTTGCTTGTAATAACCAAGCATTACAATATCACCCTTGATGCATATTTCTCCTATCCCCTCATCATTAGGGCTGTCAATCTTCCAGTCAATACATGGAAGCTTTATACCTGCAGTATTAAAATCGTTAAAATCGTCATGATTAGCAGACACCAGAGGCGAACACTCTGTAATCCCATAGCCGTTAATCAGGCTAATTCCTATATCATCAAAGAATTTTCCTATTTCGGGACGAATTGGTGCACCACCGCATACTATTTTTCTGAGCCTTCCGCCAAAAGCCTTGTGAATGGATTTAAAAAATATTTTTCTTAAATCAATTCCAATTTTTCTTAATGCATTGCTTACAGCAACTAATCTATTGAAAGCACGTTCCTTTCCGGATTCCTTTATATTTTTTATAATCTTGGAATAAAACATCTCCGCAAAGGCAGGTACAAGGTATATATATGACGGATTAAACAGCTGAAGATTCTTTAAAACAGCATTTAAGCTGTCGTTTATACAAATGGTGGAGTGCTTATGAAGAGAAACCAAAAGTCCGCTTACTGCCTCATATGTATGATGATAAGGCAAAACAGAAAGGCATGTGTCATAGACAGTGGATACCTGCAATCCATAATAAACACTTGATACCAGATTGTGTTCCGACAGCATTACTCCCTTGGCAATACCTGTTGTACCCGATGTATAAACAAGCAACTTAAGTGAATTGGGATCACTTTCAAGTTCCTGGTACTTCTTGGGATCGCATTGCTTTCCGTATTCAATAAGTTTTTTAAAGGATAGGAAGATGCCGCTATCTTCAGTACGGTCGAATCCAATATAAAGCTTTACATTGGGAAGCTTGTCCATATTGTTCATAAATATCTCTTCATGAGTTTGTGAATAGAATACAATGCTGCATTCACTATCATTTAACACATGAATAATGTCGTTTGGAGGAAGTTCTTTATCAACAGGAACAAATACCCCTTTGCTCTTTAGTACCGTAAGATAAGTTAAAATCCATTCATAGCTGTTTTTACCAATACATCCTATATGCTTGTCCCCATATCCCATTTCAGTTAATGCAGCACCAAGCCATATGGTCTGCTGTTGAAATTGGGAATAGGTCACCTCGACAATTTCATTGCTATTTTCCTTGTACTTTATAGCTATTTTATCTCCCGCTTCCCTTACGGCTATGTCCAGCATCTCCTTGAAGTTATTAAATTTTGTAACTTTGTAATAGGAAAAACTCTTTTTTTTCATAAACATACCTTCTCTTTTCTATTAGGTGTCATAAACATGATTTGTAAAAAAATTTACTGGTAAATAAGCAATTATAGAACCAAACTCACAAGGCCTATAATAAAACCGATAACAGCACCTAGATTTATCACGGAATTCAATTCATTTTTCATAACAGATAATACCAGCTTCTCAATATCTTTCGTTTCCATATCCTGGACTTTATTTCTTACTATTCCCGAAACGTCAATCTGCTTGATAATAACATCTGACAGGCTCTCAATGCAATCAGTATAAATGCGGCCTGCAAATTCCTTAATTTGTTCTTCATTAATTGAAACTTTATCAAATATAGAATTTACTGTTTGGTTTTCCAAATTTTCTATTTCCCGCCTAATAACAGGCTGAATAGTTTCCATACCATGATTTTTAATATATTCCTTAACCTTTTCGCCAATTGGTTGCGTCAGAGAAGCTATTAGATTATCATTTATCATCATAGCAAACATGGTACCCTGTAATTTGCCTTTTATTGCTGCACCAGCTTCACTTGTGATAATAGCACCCAAATCAATATTGGAAATTCCCGCTGCCAACCTTTCACTTAGCATTTTTTCCAACTGCATCTTAATGTTCTCGTAATCCTTTTCATTGATATGGCTATTTAAGGCATCTTTTATTGTCATGGATACATCTGTCTTTTTCTTTATATAATCCATTATACCATTTACAATGGATTTCTTCATCTTTTCAGATAATAAAACATTCTCCAAATCTTTTTGTGTAATCAATACATTGCCTATGGTTGTCCCAAGTGCTTGTGCCAACTCATTTTTCCTTCTTGGTATAACCCCTGGTGTAAAAGGCAAAGTAATTTTTCCGATCTTAACGGGATTTAACGGTCTAAAAAGCATCTTAACGGCAATATAGTTTGTACAATAACCAATAACAGCACCTATAACAGGTCCCGACAAAATCTGAACTACATTCATTGCTAACATTCTTTCCTTTCTTAAACTAAATACCATTAATCTTCTATTTTTATCTCCTACTAAATGTAAGATTAATAATGTATTTAAAATATTTTACAACATAAATCAACAATAAAGCCCACGATTAATTACAATTTATGCAATCAACCGCAGGCTTATTCACATATTCATAAAACACTTATTTCTTTACCAGTTTAACCTCGGAGACATGCATAGTTAAACGTATTTCATCTCTGTATTCCGGTTTAACCATATAATAAACATAACTTTCAATTACAGAAGATTGATGCGTAGCACGCCCTTCAATTTTAAAGTTTTCAAACCCCATAGGAACATATTTTTCATAAATATCTTGCGGTTTTATATGTGTCCTATGCTTTATGGTATCATAAAAATGAGGTGTTATACAGTCACATGAAAACTCCTCAAACTGAAACGGTTTTCTAGAGCCTCTTTTAACATACTCAGCAATAGCCATCTGATATCTGCCGATATGTTCATAATGTTGCTTTCTGCGTTTGCAATTCGGAACGCAGCATGGATTAATAAGCAACTCACAGCGTTCCTTATAAGGGACTTTCTCAAGTTTATCAAAGCAATTGTTCCAATTATAATCAAGTACAACCAGACTATAATCCTTCTCAAGCTCCTCTTTCAAGCCCTCAATATCTTCGATCTGCTTGCAAGTTGAGCTTATTATCTTATATTTGGGATAATTTTTTCTTATATACTCCTCCAAAACAGGCGAAACAACAATCACCTCATTAAGACCGTTATGCCCCAATCTCAAGCACATATTGCAAAAGCTATCATCTAAATGCTCTTCCTTAATATGTGGATTGCTGAAAGTATAACGGCATGGAATACCGCGAATATTATATTGATTGAGAATTTCAACGATAAATCTTCTCTCACTGGTTACTCCTCCATATGTACGTCCACCATTCCACATTGAAGTCGGAAATGTGCCGTAAACTGAAGCAATCTTGATATCAGGCCAAAAGCATTCAGGCCTGGTTTTGAGCAATTCATAAAGAAGAATGTTTATATTAAAATTTTCGACAATATCCGGCAAATGGAAGTTTATACTCATTTCGACCACCTCATTATAATATAAAAAACCTTTATTTCTATAGCACCACCCATACTATTTATGATATCATTATTATATAAAAAGTTCAATATAAGGTATCTTTGCTGCTAATACAAGCCATTGTTTTTTGTATATTCATAGAAACTATCCTACACGACGGTATTGTCTCAAGTATTCATATTTCGACACTTACTGACAATAGACTCCTTGAAATCTACTAATACACAAGTTGAATACGTTATTAATATTACATTTAGCAGATTAAAATAACGAACGCATTACATTAAATTTGCGATAGATAAATACAAAAGATTATGAACTTAAAATAATTTTTTCTTCGAATTCTATATTTGGAAGATATGTGTTATTTAATTTTTATTTTCAAAAGCTTATATAGAAAAACTGTCTTGAGAAACACATTAAATTCCAAGACATAATAAATATATAATCTAAGGGGGATTATTGTTATGAAAAAAAGAATTCGCTTCACAAGTGTTGTAACGTTACTGACATTTTTGCTGGCATTATCGTTACCTCAAAATCTGTATGCGGCTTCAAATGTTACCCTTGACTGGGACACCAACTATCAGATTATTGATGGATTCGGTGTATCCGAAGCCTTCCATCAATCAAACAATATTGCCAAATTAGGACCTACCAAGCAAAAAGAAATCTATGATTTACTTTTTTCAACAACTAAAGGAGCCGGTTTTTCCATCTTCCGCTCAATACTTGGTGATGGCGGTACATGGGGAAACGAAAATGACGGGCCTAATAAAACAATGCAGCCATCTGAAACAACATGGGACTGGGACGAAGCAAACGATGACCAGATTCCAATGATCAGGACCATTCAGGCAGATTATGGAATTGACAAAATTCTATACACCGTATGGAGCCCGCCGGCCTGGATGAAAACAAACAACTCTGTAATAGGTGGAAACCTTAGAACCGATAAATATCAAGCTTATGCTACATATTTGGCAGAACACATAAAAAATTACAAATCAAAATTCGGAATTGAAATTACCCATATCGGAATTCAAAATGAGCCTGACATGAATGTCTCCTATTCATCATGTTTATGGACTCCGACTCAATTTAAAACATTTATGAGGGATTACCTGGTACCTACTTTTGATAAAGAAGGTATAACTGCAAAAGTAGTTATGGCCGAAGACAGTAAATTTTCCGAACATTATGCCATTGAATGTCTCAACGATCCAATCGCAGTAACTAGAACCGATATAGTGGGTGCACACAATTACGGTTCTACTTATACAACATTGCCCAATACAAAGGCAAAGGGTAAAGGAATTTGGATGACAGAAATATCCGATTTAAACGGTAATGATCTTACAATTAATGATGGCTTAAGATGGGCAAAGGAAGTTCATGATTTTATGACAATACCTCAGGGAAATGCCTGGTTCTATTGGTGGGGTGCATGCTTTAAAACACACAACGGCGAAGCCCTGATTCAAATGGATTTAAATTCAAAAACATATAATGTAGGTAAAAGGCTTTATACAATCGGTCAGTACTCAAGATTTATAAGACCGGGATGGCAAAGATTCTCAGCTACAGCAAATCCAACATCAGGAGTATATGTGACGGCATACAAA
This sequence comes from Pseudobacteroides sp., assembly GCA_035370245.1. GTDB lineage: Bacteria > Bacillota > Clostridia > Acetivibrionales > DSM-2933 > Pseudobacteroides. The sequence continues at coordinate 7,392 of DAOOVO010000013.1, read as the reverse complement.
GATCCTGCTACAGGAGAGTTTGCCGTAGTTGCCATCAACAACGGTTCATCCAATCAATCCGTTACATTTAACTTAAAAGGCTTCTCTGCTCCATCAGTTAAACAATATACAACTTCAGCAACTCAGAATTTAGCTGAAGGTTCAAGCATTGCAATAAGCGATTCAAGTTTTACAGGTAATTTGCCTGCAAGGTCTGTAACTACATTTGTCGGAGCAAAGCCAACCAAAAAAGTCAGCGGATATGTTTCAAGTTCTTCATCCTTCCTTAAATCAGGCTTCAAAGTAGAAGCTGAAGGAGTATCTACATTAACTGATGATGAAGGATATTTTGAACTGACAAATTTACCTGAAAACACTACTGAAACGACTGTAAAAATAAGTAAAGAAAGTCACCTCACAAGAGAAATAGAAGGTGTAAAGGTATCGGGAACATTAGGAAGTGCTTCAAGCCCGGTAAAAATATGGGCCGGAGATATTAACCAGGATGATGCTATAAATATGTCTGATGTCCTGCAAATAGCTAAACATTTCAATAGCACATCAGGCAGCTCCAAATATAATGCACAAGCTGACCTAAACAGTGACGGTGCAGTAAACATGACTGATGTATTGATTGTTGCAATACATTTCAATGCGACTACTTCGAGTTATCCCGCCCTGTAATATTATTGAATATAAAAAATCAGGAGTCAGAATATTTCGTATTATATTCTGACTCCTGATTTTTTGTGCCACAGTATGTATATATTATATTTATTAATTAAAATAAGCACTTCTTTTATACAAAAGCCTCTTAGTTACTTTCCAAATATATCAACATTACGAGTTAATTCAATGTATTTCTTATACGATGTATCAAGCAATATCTTATCCTGACTATATGTTACAATTTGCAATGCATGTTCAATATAAAAGAAACCGCCATCAGTAAATTTCTCCTTTTCTGAAATATTAAACTTATCACTATCCGTTGTCATAATAAACCAAATTATTTTATTACAAACCGGCTTTTTACGGGTTATTGAATAAAATTCATAACTTGTTTTACCGGCTATTGTAATAATCTCTGCAGTAACTCCGCCTTCCTCCATAACCCTTTTTAGTGCTACCTCGGCAGGCACTTCATTGTTTCGGATTGCACCTTTTGGAAATCCCCATTCCTCTTTTTCATTTTTAAGCAAGAACACTTTTTCCCCAAAAAATACTACTCCGCCAGCACAATTTCTCTCAAGCATAATGCCCTCCATAATATAGCTTAATGCCTTAAATTTAATTTATTCTCGCTATTGTTATTAAATGGAAAATAGCTTAAAAGTAGACAAGGCATCCCGCAAACTATTTTACGAAACGCCTCTAATATATATGATAACACAAATTTTAATGGATGTCATCCATAAACCAAATTTCCCATATCTTCAAACAATTTAAATAAAGCAGCAATAATGATATAATTATGATATAAACAAATAATACCTTAATATGGGCATATTGCCAAAGTACAATTCAATTTTCTAAAGGGGGATAAGCAATGGTAAAAAGAAAATTAAGTGTTTTTATGGCATGTACACTAATAACAAGTACCCTGTCAATTCCATATGTAACGTCAAATGCTGCAAATCTCAATATTAATGTCAGCATTGACACAACCAAGGACAAAACACCCATAAGCCAGCTTATATATGGAGGAAACTGGGATTTCAATGATGCATCACTAACATCCAAAAGGCTTGGCGGAAACAGAATGACAGGCTACAATTGGGAAAACAATTTCTCAAATGCCGGAAGCGACTGGCAGCATTCAAGCGATACATATTTATTGAGTAACGGAAATGTACCCAAAGATCAGTGGTCTGAGCCTGCTTCAGTTATAACTACATTTCACGAACAGAACCAAAGCCAAGGCATTCCATACTCATTAGTCACCCTGCAAGCTGCAGGATATGTTTCAGCCGATTCCAAAGGTACTGTTTCTGAAGCTGAGACAGCACCGTCAGCTCGCTGGAAGGAAGTTAAGTTTAATAAAGATTCTGCCCTCTCCCTCACTCCGGACACTACGGACGACTATGTATATATGGATGAACTGGTTAATTTCCTTACCAATAAATACGGAAGTGCATCAACACCCACCGGTATCAAAGCTTATGCAATAGATAACGAGCCTGCTTTATGGCCTCACACACATGTAAGAATCCATCCGGATCAACCGACATGTTCGGAAATTCTTAATAAAAACATAGAGCTTTCAAAGGCTGTTAAAAAAATAGATCCCGCTGCTGAAATTTTTGGAGCCGTGCTTTATGGCTTTGCGGCATATACCAGTTTTCAAAGTGCACCTGATTGGGATAGTGTTAAAAGCAGCTACAACTGGTTTCTCGACTATTATCTCGACAACATGAAAAAAGCCTCGGACATAGAAGGAAAAAGGCTTCTCGATGTTCTTGATCTTCATTGGTATCCTGAAGCTCAGGGCGGTGGATTGAGAATTACAACCAATGACACAACAAATATAGAATGCAATAAGGCTCGTCTTCAGGCACCACGTACCTTATGGGACAGTACATACAAAGAAGACAGCTGGATTGGTCAATGGTTCAGCCAATTCCTCCCTCTTCTTCCTACTATTAAAAACTCCATCGACACATATTATCCGGGTACCAAGCTTGCTTTCACTGAATACTCCTATGGTGCCGACAATCATATAACCGGAGGAATTGCTCAAGCAGATGTATTGGGTATCTTCGGTAAATATGGCGTGTATGCTGCAAATATCTGGGGCGGAGGCCCATATACCGCTTCCGGTTTCAATCTGTATACCAACTATGACGGAAAAGGCTCCAAATATGGAGATACAAGCGTTAAGTGCGACACATCCGATGTTGCAAACAGCTCAGTATACGCATCCATTGTAGAAAACAATGACAACAAGCTGCATATTATTGTGATGAACAAAAGCTATGACAGTGCTGCAAACTTTAGCTTTACGATAAACAGCAAATCAAGCTACAAAACAGGCAGCGTCTGGGGGTTTGATTCAAACAGTTCAACTATTACGCAGCGTCAGGGTATAACTTCGATATCTGGTAACAAGTTTACATATACCCTACCTGCCCTGTCGGCTTACCACATTGTCCTTGAAGGAACACCCGTTGCACCGACCATATCCTTATCGGGCTACATAAACCCATCGGTCAACTCTGCCAATGCTTCCGTAAAAGCAGGCTTCAAGGTTGAAATACCGGGCACAACATTTGGAACAGTTACAGACAGCAATGGTTATTTTAGAATCGATAATGTTCCTTCAAAAACATCTACATATAATGTACAAATATCAAAGGCAGGCTATCTGTCTAGAACTATATCCAATGTCCTGGGAAATACAGACAGCCAGCTTAGTTCAAAGGATGCTCCATTAGAAATATGGGCAGGTGATATTCCTATAAACGGAAAGGCAGACGGTGCAATAAATATGAGCGATATAGTGGAGCTTGCCAAATGCTTCAATTCCACTAAAGGCTCTCTAGACTTCAATTCCTACTGTGACTTTAACTTAGATGATGCCATAAACATGTCGGATGTTGTAATTATAGCAAAGCATTTTAACGCTACATCAGAAAGCTATAATCAGTAAACAAATTATTAATTGCAAAAAGTCAGTCCTTTTAGAAGACAATCTCTTCTTTGAGGGCTGACTTTTTTACTGCACTTGCACGTATAATTTTATATATTTCACTTATGTTTGTATTTAAATGTTTTGTTTGTATTTATAGTTTCATTTATGTTTCATTGAAAGGCCCTTTTTCTTCCTAAATAAATCAGACTTATTGCAATAAATATTATTGCTATTGAGAACAAAGCCCATTTTTCCTCTGCAAAATAACCTCTTTGCAAGCTGAACAAATAAAAATCCTTCGTGTACTTTCCCTTAGATAAAAACTCAAATCCATAATAGCCAAAGGGTGTAAGATATGAAAGTGCAATATTTCTGGTAAAACTGCCTATTATATAGCCTAAAGCTCCCAATATCAACGCAGAAATGAACACTCCTGCAATCACAGATAATTCATCAAATGTACTTCCTTGTACAATAGCAATCCATACAAAAGCAACAATTGCTATAATAAGTATTATAACTGAATAAATAAGTCTTATAACTGATGGAATAACAGGAGATACGGCCTTCGAATAAACGGTTTCCTTAATACCCGAGCCCTCTTCAATGAATACAAGTCCCGGGATAAGTATTATTCCCAGAAGCGAAACGAAGAGTTCTCCAATTTTGGCCATCACATTAAAATCCACCATTTTTAAGCTAAAAAATATTTGTATTGCACATATGGCTAAAATGCAGATTATAATATTAATTTTAGGCAATAATTTGATATTATACCAAAGCATACCTCTATTTAATCCTTTCACCGATTCGCCTCCTCTTTATCTCCCAAAGCCATACAGTGATGAGAATAAAAGCTATTGACATCAATGCTATAAAAATTCTGTTTATATAAAATGCCTGTGGGTTTGAAAGAGGCTCCATGGCATTATGTCTTATAAATACCTTGTACAGGCTGTAATCACCTTTCAAAGGTGCAATAGATGTTACAAAAACCAAAAACTGCATAGCAATTGCCGGAATAGGGTTATCTATAAGAATGGAAACCAACATGGCAAGAGCTACAATAAGCATAACGGTTGGAAAAAGCCATATGGCAAACGTGGAAAAGTAAGTAAATACATGTACATCAAATCCGTCCATCTTCATTTTAACCGCAAAAAATGTAGGTATTGATGCTACTGCCAATATACTGGCAAATATGGGTATACAAGTTCCGGCAAACTTTGATAACACATATGTTATGCCCCCTACCGGTCTACTGCAAACCAGCTCCAAAATATTACTGCGTCTATCTCTATAAAATATAAATGCAGCTAGAAAAACTGTGAGCATGGCAAGAACTATACCGTAATAATCCGCAAACATTTGTGCAACCAGCGGTGTAAATCCCAGTTCAACTATTCGTTTTTCTTCTGCAGCAATTTCCTCTGCAGACTTTGGAATTTGCATCCACCCATCACGGCGTTCTTTAGTAAATATAGTATGTCCCCCAAGAGCATCATCAAGCTCGCCTATAACCTTTTCAAATTCCTCCATTGTAAGAACCATATCGGATCTTTGATCTATCTTTTTGCCACTGGGAGATATTTTGAGCATTGCTTCTTTTATTAGCTCTGCCTGCTGGTCGGATAGAACCTCTTCTTTGTTTATAAAGCCTCTTTCAATCATTATTCTTCCGGTATTAAGAGTTCTGTCCAACAGTTCATATACACCTTTTTGAGTTTCCAACTCTTTATCTACAGGAACTGATTCCAATGTGGGCATTTGCTTCATTTGCTCCGGCACCTTGAAAGAGTCGGGATGCTTTGACCAGCTTTCAAAATCTCCCATTTGACTAAACACAAATAGTGCCGTTAGAATAACAAATATGTAAAATGTAATGCTTTTAAGGTGATGCTTTATTTCATAGCTGCAAAGTTTCATAAACATTCTCAGCCCACCCCCTTAATTATTTTCATATAGCCATCTTCAATTGAGGGCGATATATTTTCTGCTGTTTCAAAGGGCTTGGTATCCGACAAAATACGTACCCTTACACTATCGCTTTCCCTCACAGAAGAAAGAAGTATAAACCTTTCCTGTAAATATTGAAGCTTATCTATTCCTACCAATCCACCCCAAATAAATCCCCGGGCCTCATTCAATAACTTACTCACACTTCCCGAGTATGCAATTTTCCCGTTATCGAGTATGGCTATTTGCTCACATGTTGATTCTATATCCTCTACAATATGAGTGGACAATATAACAATACGTTCCGAAGCCAGGCTTCCAAGCATATTCCTAAAACGTATACGCTCCTCGGGATCTAGCCCTGCAGTAGGCTCATCCACAATGAGAACCTTCGGGTCTGCAAGTAATGCCTGGGCTATCCCCAAACGCCTTTTCATTCCTCCCGATAATGTCTTCACCTTAACTTTTATGAGTCTATTCAAATTTACCTTTTCCAAAAGCTCATCAATAACTTTTTTCCGCTGCTTCCCATCGTTCATTCTGGATAAAACAGCGAGATAATCCAAAGCCTCATAAACTGTAAAAGACGGATATACAGAAAACTCCTGGGGCAGATACCCTGTTATTTCTCTTATGCTTTTCTTATTGCCGATAGGTATGCCGTTTACTTCCACCGAGCCTGAATCAGGCGGAATAAGGGTTGTCAGAATCCTCATCAGGGTGGTTTTGCCTGCACCGTTAGGTCCTAAAAGCCCAAACATACCATTATTGATATTAAGGCTTACACAATCAAGTGCCACCTTATTGCCATAATTCTTGCATAGATTATTTATAACTATACCCATTATCCTTCACTCCCATCTCTCTGTCTTTAGCTTCAAAATCACTATTCTCGAGCCATATGGAAACAATTACTAACACAATAGAGGCAAGCATCAAAAATTCCAATTCAATTGAGAAAAATACAGTACATATAATCAGAGCCAGGACTGTTGAAAGCAATATGCTGCAAGTCCTAATTTTCTTATATAAATGCTTTTTCTGTTTTTCTTGAATCATTTCTAGCATATCACGTTCATGCTGCAGTACATTTATTTTCATATTTACACCCTTTAGAAACTCCTGCTCATTCATATTCAAATCCTCCTTTAACCAATTGGGCATGAAGCTTTTTTCTGGCCCTGTAGTTTAATACTCTGGCATGAACTTCACTTATCCCAAGAACCTTTGCAGCCTCCCTAATCGTCATATCTTCGAATTCAACCATCTGAATTATTGCTCTGTAGTTTGGTTTAAGCTTTCCGATCTCCTGCTCTAAAACTATCCTGGTATCAATGTCTTCTAATAAACCTTCAGTTATAGCCTCATTCTCAACTCTAGTGCTCTGAAGCTCCCTGTTTTTGCGTAAATAGTCTACACATTTATTGTGTATGATAGAAAACAGCCAAGTTTTAAAGGACATATCAGGTTTATATTTATCCCTGTAAACAAATACGGCAGCAAATGCTTCCTGTGCTATATCCTCGCATATCTCCCGGTCCTTTATATATCTCATGGCAAAGTTTATTGAGTTTTGACGATATTTCAGCACAATTTCCTCAAATGACTCGATATCATTGAAAAAACAATTCTCGATATGCTCCTTCCCTGACTTCATCATACACCTCCTCTTGAACTTTGTTTTCATTATTTATTCGGATTAAATGGGTAAAAGGTTACACAATAAAAAAATTTTTTATGATAAAGGTTGAAAAACCTTTTTTAAAAAAGGAATTATGATTCCACTGCATAAACTCTTTTTTTACAATAGATGTACCTTGACAACT
>DAOOVO010000012.1:0-63000 GCA_035370245.1 Pseudobacteroides sp. | reverse complement strand
ATTTTTAGACTATTTGTTCGAGGCCTTCGTGTCAAGTATTATTATACAACATCAGTTTTGACTTTGATCGATAAAGGAAAATCAAACAAGGAAATTGCCGATATATTGTGCCTCACAATAAGTACTGTTAAAACACATATCTTGAACATATTCGGAAAACTTGGAGTAAACAGAAGGATTCAAGCCATTTCGAAAGCAAAAGAATTAAAAATTATTTCATAAAAAAATTTTTACTTTTCAAAATACAACTCTAAAATTCAATAGAATTATGAAAATATCATTTTATAATTGAATAAATATAGATTTATGTTAAAATTATTAGGAATATAGAACAAAATTGTAGTGTAAAATACACAATTATTTACTATATTGGATATGCTATTGTACATTTAGCAGAATAAATGTAAAAGAAAAAACCATAGGCCGAGGTGTTGATGATTGTACCTTAAAAGGTTGGAAATTCAAGGCTTTAAGTCTTTCGCAGACAAAATAAATCTGGAATTCAATTCAGGAATAACATCTGTAGTAGGCCCGAATGGCAGCGGTAAAAGCAATGTAGCGGATGCCGTAAGATGGGTTTTAGGTGAACAGAGTGCAAAAACTCTTAGGGGAACAAAAATGGAGGATGTAATATTTGCAGGAACCGAGCACAGAAAGGCAATGGGCCTTGCTGAGGTTTCTCTTACCATTGATAATTCCAGTCATACGTTACCCATTGATTTTGATGAGGTTACCGTTACAAGAAGAGTTTATCGTTCAGGCGAAAGTGAATATTATATAAACAAGACATTATGCCGTCTTAAGGATATCCATGAGCTTTTTCTTGATACAGGAATAGGTAAGGACGGATACTCAATTATTGGACAAGGCAGAGTTGACGAGATTTTAAGCAGTAAATCGGAGGAAAGAAGGCATATTTTTGAGGAAGCCTCCGGTATTATGAAATATAAGGTGAGAAAGCAGGAAGCGGAAAAGAAGCTGGAATTAACCGAGCAGAATCTGGTAAGAATCAATGACATAATAAATGAACTTGAAACACAGATTGAGCCGTTGAAGGCTCAGTCCGATACTGCTAAAAAGTATCTTTCGTACAGGGATTCTTTGAAAGAATTAGAGATTAACCTATACATTGACAGTATTGCAAAGTTCAGGGATAAAATAAAAGAGTATGAAGAGCAGTATTTAAAGATAAAAGAAAGTATTGATAGCGAAAATTTAACACTTGAAAACATTACAAGGCAAAATAAAGAGAAAAACGACAGATTGAAAGCAATGGAAGAGATTCTAGAGATAACCAGACAGGAGTTTTATGGCATTGAAAGTAGTCTTGAGAAATTGAGTTCTGAAATTAAGCTAAATGATGAAAAGATAAATAATTTTTATAGAAATATAGAAAGAATAGACTCTGAAATGTCAGAGATAAACGAGAAGAAAGAACAGCTTAAAAAAGATGAAATTGCAAAAAAACAAAAAATAGATTATTTGTCAAAGCAGCTTGAAGAGTACTCACAAAAGCTTTCAGAGCATGAAAGTAAAATGGCTTCTTTAAATGAAGCTTTGGACGAAAATGAAAGATACATTGAAAACCTAAAGGACAGCATAATGGAGAAGCTGGATTTGCTTTCCGATAAAAAGACGCAGATTGGAAATATCAAGGCTCATGTTGAAAATCTTAAAAAGAGGCAGCATAGCATTGATATGGAAATTTACCAGATCGCCCTCGATAAGGATAGGGAAATCATAAAAAAAGATGACATATTAGAAAGCATAAACAAGGCGAAGGCCGCAATTGACAAAGCCAGATTGGAAATTGAAGGTCTTACAAAGCAAAAGGAAGAGTGCGAAACTGCTCTTTCAGACCTTAAAAGAAAGCATAACGAAGTGGTAAATGACTATCAATTTAAGTCATCAAGATATAAAATGCTTCAGGATATGGAGAATAAGCTTGAGGGATACAATAGGAGTGTTAAGCTTGTGCTTCAGGCCTGCCAGCAGTCTAAAGAATTTGGACACGGCATACATGGTGCCCTTGCACAGCTTATTACCGTTGATAAGAAATATGAAACCGCAATTGAGATGACCCTCGGCGGGGCATTGCAAAATATTGTCACTTCAACTGAAGAGGATGCAAAAAGGGCAATAGAATACCTTAAAAAGAACAAGCTTGGAAGGGCTACGTTCCTCCCCATAACCGCTGTTAAGGGAAAATATTTGGACAGCCATATATTAAACGAAGTAAAGAATCAGCAGGGTTTTATAAGTGTTGCATCGGATCTTATTAAATGCAGCAGCGAATTTAACGGCATAATATTAAACCTTTTAGGCAAGGTTGTTGTTGTAGAAAACCTTGACGCAGGTATAAGAATTGCCAAAAAGTTCGGTTACAGCTTCAGGATGGTGACATTAGAAGGAGATATAATAAGCACAAGCGGTTCCATGTCGGGAGGAAGCACTGATAATGCAGGCTCCGGAATATTAAGCAGAAACAGGGAAATCACGGAGTTAAAAACCGAGATAACAAAGCTTGCTGCAATCAGGCAGTCTCTTGATACAAAGATAAATGATGCATCAAATATGCTTCAGGAAATATTGACAGATATATCAAATGAAGAGAAAAACATTAATAATAATGAGCTTGTTAAACTTAGAGACGAAAGCCATTTGGCACAAATAGAGGAAAATATCAAAAAAGCCGATGCAAAGGCAGATATGTTAAGGGATGAAAAAGCTCAACTTATTAAACAGGAATCCGATACAGACATTGAGCTTCAAAAATATAACAAGGAGCTTTCTGATATTGAAAATGATATCAACAATACAAAGGAAATAATCTCAAGAAACCAGGAAAAGCACAAGGAAGATCAATCATTAAGGGATGCCGTTCATAATGATATCATGAATTTTAAAATATCGGTAAATTCGGTATTGGAAAGCCTTGAAGCTGTTAAAGAAACATTAGAAAGAATTAATGAAGAAAGGGATAATCTAGAAAACAGCTTTAACAGGAAATCAGAAGAAAAAGAAAAGTACCTTACTGAAATAGAAAACTTAAAAGCTGAAAATGCAGGTTTTTCAAAGAAGGTTAAGGCTTTTGAAGAGGAAAAAACAGGAAAGACACTTAAAATTGATAAGATTATAGAGGAAAAAAAGGTGTTGGAGGAGGAGCTGTCCGACACTATAGATAAAATACAGAATATAAATAAAAATATATTGCTTCTTCAAGAGGATTATAACAGGATAGAAGTTAAAAAGGCCAAGGTTGAAGCAGAGCTTGAGTCTGTACAGAACAGAATGTGGGATGAATACGAGCTTACATTTACCAATGCATTGGAGTTTAAAAAGGATATTGGAAGCATACCTCAGGCCCAAAAAAGAATAAATGAAATTAAAAATGATATAAAGGCATTAGGTCCTGTTAACATTGCAGCAATTGATGAATATATAAAGACAAAGGAACGCTATGAGTTCATGACGGCCCAAAGAAATGACATGGAGCAGGCCAAGGAAAAATTAAAGAAGGTAATAAATGAAATGATAAGCATAATGAAGAAGCAATTTTTAGAGCAATTCAAGCTTATCAATGAGAATTTCAATATAGTATTCCGCGAATTGTTTGATGGTGGAAGAGCAGAGCTTATACTGGTGGATATGGACAATGTTTTAGAAAGCGGTATAGAAATAGAGGTACAACCTCCGGGCAAAAAACTTCAGAACATGATGCTGCTATCCGGAGGTGAAAGGGCGTTTACAGCAATTGCACTGCTGTTTTCAATATTAAGGCTTAGGCCCACTCCTTTCTGTATACTTGATGAAATTGAGGCTGCTCTTGATGATGCCAATGTATACAGGTTTGCTGAGTACCTGAAAAAGTACACGGTCAATACTCAGTTTATAATGGTAACCCACAGAAAGGGTACTATGGAGGCTGCAAATACTCTCTATGGCGTAACAATGCAAGAGCATGGAGTATCAAAGATAGTGTCTATGAAAATGGGAGAAAAAGCCAGCTGAATGATTTTTTAAAATGATTTTTTAGATAGTATAAAACATTTGAAAATATATAAAAATTTTAAAAATATTTGAAAATAATAAAAATATTAGAAATAAACAAATATTGAATAGAAAAAGGAGATTTACGAATGGGTTTTTTTGACAGATTAAAAGAGGGATTAACAAAAACAAGAAAGAGTATAACAGAAAAGATTGATCAGGTTTTGGTTGCATTTGGGAAGGTTGATGACGAGTTATTTGAAGAACTTGAAGAAATACTTGTCACTTCCGACATAGGCGTTGACACCTCCATTAAGGTAATTGAGGATCTTAAAAAGAAAGCAAGGGAAAACAGGGTTACAGACGCCATGAAGGTTAAAGAATTGCTTAAGGAATCACTTGCAGAGATTCTCACTGAAGAGAATTCGGAGCTCAACATTGAAACAACTCCTTCAGTAATACTTGTTGTAGGCGTTAATGGAGTAGGAAAAACCACTTCCATAGGTAAAATTGCGAATTTATTAAAACAAAGGGGAAAAAAGGTTATTTTAGCCGCTGGAGATACATTTAGGGCTGCTGCCATAGATCAGTTGGAAATATGGGCAAACAGGGTTGGAGTGGATCTTATCAGACAGGCTGAAGGCTCGGATCCTGCTGCGGTTATATTTGATGCCATTCAAGCTACCAAGTCCAGAAAAGCTGATGTCCTCATATGTGACACGGCAGGAAGGCTTCACACAAAAAAGAATCTTATGGATGAATTGAAAAAAATATACAAGGTAATAGATAGAGAGCTGCCGGGAATTTCACGTGAAACCCTGCTGGTTCTAGATGCTACGACGGGTCAGAACGCTGTTTCTCAAGCTAAGACATTTAACGAGATTACCGATGTAACGGGTATTGTTTTGACAAAACTTGACGGAACTGCAAAAGGTGGAATAATTGTAAGTATAAAGTCTGAATTGGATATTCCTGTAAAATTAATTGGTGTCGGTGAGAAAATGGATGACCTCCAGAAGTTCGATGCAAAAGAGTTTGTTGAAGCGTTATTTTCATGAGGATGATACTATGAATGATATTTTAATTTGTTCCAGTGTTCAAATGGACTGTAGGCCGGGAGATATACAATACAATCTTAAAAAAGCAGGTGAATTTGCAGCTAAGGCTTACGAAAATGGCACGGAAATTCTAGTGTTTCCGGAATTGCTCGATATAGGCTATGATCTTTCAGCATTAAGCACATTAAAGATTGACACCAGTAATACAGTTGATACCGTATCAAAAATAGCAAAGGACAATAACATGTATATAGTCGCCGGGCTTACTGAAATGGAGAAAAGCGAGGGAGTTTTTTACAATACAGTATATGTTTTTAACAACGATGGAGAAATAGTAGTTAAGTATAGAAAAATCAACCTCTTTTCGCTAAGTAATGAAACCAAATGCTTTAAGCCCGGAATAGAGCCACAGTCATTTAAAATAAACAATGTTAAAGTGGGAATTATGATATGTTACGATTTAAGATTTCCTGAACTTGCAAGGCATTACTTTAAGGACGGTTGCAAAGCCATTATAATATCGTCGGCATTTCCGAAACCCAGACAGGAACATTGGAAAACTCTTTTAAGGGCAAGGGCTGTTGAAAATCAGCTATATGTTATTGCATCAAACAGGGTTGGTAATGTGAACGGAATTGAGTTTGCTGGCAGCAGCAGCATAATAGATCCTTGGGGAGAGGTTGTGGAAAGCATTGACAATGATAGTGAAGGAATTGTCAGGGGATGTATATCTATGAGCAAAGTGGATGAAGTGCGGAAAACCATTCCATGCTATGATGATATGCTAAGGCTTGATAGAGATATATTAAACTTTTATAGAAGCTAATAATAAAGCTCATAATGGAATAAACATTATATATGTAAATTGTTTCTAATACGATTATAAAGTTGGGAAAGAGAGGGTTAGACGTATGGACATAAATGAATTTAACAGTTTTTATGATATGAATGAATTTAAGAATGCTGCCAAAAAGATTAAGGGAAAGCTCATTGCAGTTACTGCCATATTCGCTGTTATTGTCGGACTCATTGTAGCAACCGGTATTTATCTTGAAATAATACAATTAAATGAAATAGGAAAAAAACTTTCAAGTATTTATATTAAGAATATTAAATACCAGTTGATTTTTGCATTATTTGCATTTGTATTAATATTTGCTGCAATCAGCATAACAAATATATTTACTAAGAAGGTTCTTTTAAAGTTTCTTAAGAAAAACGGTACACAAAGCAATGTGAAATTTCCTAATTTCTCTATTGCTGTTGTAATAGGGCTTTTAGGTGCATTTATTACGAGGAATTTTTTCTTCCAGAAGGCACTTGCATTTTTTAATTCCGAAGCATTTAATTTGAAAGATCCTCTTTTTGGTAAAGATGTTGGTTATTATATATTTCAAAGGCCTTTCCTAATTTCTATTTACGATTTTGTATCATACTTATGGATTTTTGTAATTTTGTATACCATAGCTTATTATCTTATTGGAATAATAATGGTTTACAATAATGTAAATATTGAGGATTTAAAGTTTAAAAGCCTTATAAGGCATAATATCATCAATATCGCAATATTCTTCCTTATAAAGACTGTTTCCTATACTTTTGAAAAAGAAGGATTGCTTTATGGAAGCTTTGCAAATGTAAAAGGCGTTGGGTCATTGCTTGGTGCCGGGTTTATTGCAGATAACATATGGAAGCTGTATTTTACAATTGCACCTTTCCTGCTTTTAGCTATTGTGGCTGTGACGTTCATATTTGTATGGCGAGGCAAGCTTAAGCATGCCGGATTTACAATAGCCGTTTATCCTGCTGTATGGATCATAGTAAGCATAGTGGCGGCAGTGACTCAGGTTACATATGTTAAGCCTGATGAAATAAGGGCAGAGAGTCAGTATTTGAAGAACAACATGACTATGACGAGAAAGGCATATAATATTGACAATATAGAAAGCTATCCCTTCAGCCTTGAGCCGTTAAAGCCGGAAATACTCGAAAGAAACAAGGAAACTGTGGACAATATAAGAGTTGTGGACTATAAAGCAACTCTTGACAGCAATAAACAACTCCAGGGATTGACAAATTTTTACAGTTTTCATGAAGGTGATATAATAAATTATAAGATAAATGGAAAAGAAACTCCTGTTTTTATATCTGCCAGGGAAATAAACAAGGATTTGCTGCAGTCGAAGTCATATACCAATATGATGTTCAAGTATACCCATGGTTATGGCATTGTTATGAACCCAATCAACAGCTTTACAAGGGAAGGACAGTCGGAATTTATAATTAGCGGTCTTCAGAACGAAGAAACCGAGCTTAAAATAACTGAACCCAGGATATATTATGGAGAGCTTACAAAGGACTATGTTGTTGTAAATCCGGCCTCAGAAGGCAAACTTAAGGAAACCGATTATGACGGAAAATCCGAAGTTAGCTATGATACTGAAAATGGCGGCGGAATTAAGCTTGGATTTTTTAATAGGTTGCTTTTTTCTCTTAAATACCGTGATTTTAATTTCCTCGTTTCAAGCAATATTACATCAAACTCAAAAATACTTTTAAACAGGCAGATTGTGGAAAGGGCTCAGAAAGCCGTACCGTTTTTACGTATAGACAGAGATCCGTATATACTTTTGACAGATGACGGCAAGCTTAAGTGGGTTTTAGACGGATATACCACCACAAATCTTTTTCCGTATTCCCAGGGTTCCGGCGGATTCAACTATATAAGAAACTCGGTTAAGATTGTTATTGATGCTTATACCGGTGCAACCGAATATTATATCATTGATAATAGCGATCCAATAATAAAAGTTTATGACAAGATGTATCCGGGTATTTTTAACAGCACAGATAAATTGCCTGAGTTTGTTAAGCAACATATGAGATATCCCGAATATCTTTTTATGCTTCAAACCGAGGTGTTGAAAAAATATCATATAGTTCCCGACAGTGATCAAAACATAACCAATTTTTACGGAGGTCAGGACTTGTGGAAGTTAGCGTCTATTCCTGACGGATCGGGGGAAGAAATACTTGAGCCTTTCTATAATATGATAAAGCTTCCCGGAAAATTCGGAAAGAATGAAGAGCTTATATTGATGAGAGCGTTTACACCATCCGGTGAAAGGCATAACCTAGGATCATGGCTATCTGTGAGAAACTCAACGGAGAACTACGGACAGCTAATACAGTTTACTTTCCCCAATGAGGCACAGAATGTTTTCGGTCCGTATCAGGTAGAAGTAAAAATAAACCAAATAGACTCCATATCAAAGGACATTACACTTTGGAGCCAGAGCGGTTCGGATGTATTTAAGGGAAATCTTCTGGTTATACCTATTGAAAACAGCATCCTTTATGTAGAGCCGATATATATAAAATCCACCGGTAATGCAATACCGGAGGTAAGAAGGATTATTACAGGATTCCAGGAGGGTAATGAATTCAGATACGGAATTGGTACCGATTTGAAGAGTGCTCTGAATAATATGTTTTCATCCCAAACCACAGTATCTGAACCGGGTGATACAAAGACGGATAATAAAGATACCGTAAATGATAATAATGACAGGCCTTCACAAAATGTTGGCGACAAGCAACAGGTAATTGATGAGATTCTTTCAAAATATGATGCATTAAAGAAGCAGATGGATGAGCTTGATAAACTTATGGAAGAATTAAGATAAAATTGTCATGGGGCATTTCAAAAAATACGTAAATAGTATGTTTTTTGAGATGCCCTTAATCTATTCAACAATGTTCAGCAAGATATATTGACATATTAATTAATTTTTAAATTGCGACTTTCCCTTTTTCGATGTATAATCATATTATATGGACAATGGATTTTAAACATTAATTAAAACTTCATGTTCCATATAAGTAAAAAATTTTCAAAAGGGGATGTCGTATGAAGAAAAGTCGAATTTTGTTAGTTTTGGCATTAGTGTTAGTTTTTAGCAATCTATTTGCAACATCTGTTTTTGCAGATTCCCAGCCAAGTATCGGTATAGAGCTTGACAAGACTGAAGCACAGGTTGGCGATACAATCAAGGCTACTGTTAAAGTTAATAATATTAAAAATCTTAACGGCTTTCAAGTAAACATAAGATATAATCAGGAAGTTTTAAAGATAGTAGCGGAAGACGGTTCGGATAGTTTTGGAGATACCACATGTCCTAAAAACGGTGAATTGGTGATGAATGAGAGCTATTCACTTTTCCCTGCAGCTGCAAATATTATTTCAGCAGGTGTTTTAAACTTCGGAAGATCTTACATAGATATGGAATCTTACAGAAAGAGTAACAATCCTGAAAGTACAGGTTCCTTGGCGGTGTTGTATTTTAAGGTAATTAAAGATGCAGCAACGGAAATAATTTTTGAAGAACTTGGTACCATGCCAGGATCCAATAAGGGAACAATGTTATTTGACTGGGATGGAAATACCATTACTGATTATGTCGTAAATGATTCACCCAAAATTAATCCCAATTCAAGCCCTGCTCCTATGCCATCATATACTGTAAAGCCTATTTCACGTCCATCTGAACAGCAAACTGCTGAAAAGAACAATAATATTTACATAATAATACTTGTAGCAGTTGTTGTTATAGTTGTATTATTGCTCTTTGTGTTTATATTTGCAGGCAAAAACAAAGCTTCCGAAGATTTTGATGATGAAGAAGAATATGATGAGGATACGGAAGATCAGGACGACAATGTCAGCGAAGATACTCAAAATCAGGGAAGTAATGATGCTGACCAATCATCAGATGATTACGATGAAACATAAATAGAAAACAGTTGGTAAATATCCTGAATTGTAAATTCAGTTGATATATTAAAAGGGAATGGGCTAAACCAGTTTCTTAAATTGAGAGGAGCGATAACCTTGAAAAAAACTGTTTTCAAGCAATTAAAGGAAAAAATCCTTCTGTTCTCACTGATTCTATCGGTTATTGGGACGAATATATTTTTTATGCCTTTAGAAGCATCAGCTTCCGGAGAAATTAACATCAAAGTCGGTTCTGCCACAGGAGAACCTGGTGGTGACGTTAAAATACCCGTTAATATATCGGGTATTCCGACTGAAGGAATAAATAATTTTGATTTTTCTTTGCGGTTCGAATCTGATAATCTGGAACTTGTAAGTATTAGTGCAGGTAACATATTTGATGTACCTACTGATTTAAGTTTTTACAATTCCGGTAATATAATCAAATTTTTATTCAGCGATGCAACCCAGAAAGATTTTCCTCTAAAAAAAGATGGTGTTTTGGCTGAGTTGAACTTTAAGGTTAAAAAGGATGCTGTTTCCGGTGTATATAAAATTCAAATGTTCCATGTAGGAGCAGTTTCTGCAAATAGTAAAAATGGTCTTATTAGTTGGACATTAAAAATTGCTGACGGTGCCATAACAGTTTCAAATGGTGCTGTACCGACTGCTACTCCAATTGGACAGGTACCTACGCCAACTGCCACTATTCCGCCAACTCCGGTTAAAAACACATCTGTGCCACCTACTTCAGCAGTTTCCCAGAGCAAGCCGGTAAATACACCTGTTCCCACAAAAGCACAGGTTACACCGACCACTGCTATTAAAGCAACCCCTATAGTTCTTGTTAATGAGGGTAATAAACTTATTCCGAAGGGTATACCTGCTGATTTGGCAATAAGTGTCAAGACGGATAAAAATATTTATAAGGAAAACGAGATAATTAAATTTACAGTTAAATACCTTAACAGACTGGACAAGGAAGCATCAAATGTTGTTATAAGTGCCAAGTTTCCGGCAGGAACAACACCTGTGCTAAGCTCCATAAAACCTATGGGAGTTCTAAAGGATAATGGTATAGAGTGGAAGTTTGACACTCTTGGAAAGGGAAAAGTCGGAGAGATTGAATATGAATTGCAGGTATCCAATCTGGCCATAGCAGCGACAACTGCAACTTCCGTTGTTACAATCGACAGTAAGGACAATGTTCTTAAGAATGATGACAACAAATCAATTGCAAGATTCCTTTTACTTAAGAACAATAGCGTATTAAGCCATAAAAAGTATATGAACGGATATCCGGACGGCACAATCAAGCCTGATAAGGAAATAACCAGAGCTGAAGTAGCTGTATTGTTTGCAAATCTTTTGGGTCTTGACTTGTCGGATACTACAACTGTATCTTATAAAGACGTTGGAAAGAACCACTGGGCTTTAAAATACATAAATGCTGTTTCAAAAGCTGGAATATTTAAAGGATCTACAGTTAATGGAGTATCATTATTCAACCCCGATAGTTATATTACAAGGGCAGAGCTTGCTACAGCAATAACAAGATACCTTGAACTGGGAGAAGATCGTACCCCTCTTGAGGTGCATTTCTCGGATATATTGGGGCACTGGGCTATGAAGTATATAGAAGAAGCATACAGGCTTAATATAGTCAGTGGATACACCAATGGGACATTCATGCCCAACAACAAAATAAAGAGGGCAGAAGTTCTTGTAATGTTAAACAGAATGTCATTCAGAGGTCCGGTATCAACTGATGAGGAAAGTCCTTTTAAAGACCTTAGCAAAAAACATTGGGCATTCGGTCATATTATTGAAAGTACCACAGACCACACTGCCGTACTGGACGGACAGGTTGAAATAAAAAGATAGTTAAGAGATATTGTATTGATTAAACTGTGGAGCTGTTGAGTAGTTAGAGCAACAGCTCCAATTTAATTTGTTAAATGATTGTGAATTACGAAATTCTAATAATGCAAAACGTTTAAAAGTATTGTATAATATTATTATACGAAGAAAAATACATATATTATAAGTAACATACTTATATGATTCAGGCTTGATAAAAGATGGACAAGCCTTGTTATTATTGTTTGGAAGGGGAATATGTTTAAAATGCTGTTTAAGAGAAATTTTTCTGCAATTCTTTTGATTATGACAATTCTAAGTAACGTTGTGATGTATCAGGTCAATGTAAAAGCAGACAGCGATTCACAGTTTATACTTCATTCAGAACAAAGTTACCTTGCAGTGGGGGACGTTATTGAGATTACATTAAGTGCCAAAAATATATCAGAGTTTGCAGGCTATCAAGCTAATATCAAATATGATCCAGCGGTTCTAAAACCGATTTACTCTGACAATACACCTTTTGACAGTACCTCTGTACCTGAGCCGGGGGATTTGTTAAAAGGAAGATTTTCACCTACGGATATGGCAGCAAACGATTTGCAAAAAGGAACACTTACCTTTGGAAGGACATATATGAATTTAGTTGGCTATAAAAATTCCAATAAAGAAGAAAAAACGGGAATTGTGGCCTATTTATACTTTCAAGTGTTAAAATCTCAGAATACAAAGGTAGAATTGCAAAATGCAAGTTCAATGACAAATGCTATTAACGGAGTTATGGCATTTAACTGGGATGGAATACAAATAAACAATTTTACCGTATTAGGTACCGTAGAGTTCATAGGAAATGGGCAAGCAGAGACTCCTACTCCGACAAAAAATGCTGAAGCTTCCGGTAATGCTACGCCTACAAATTCAGTGACAGCTACAAAAGCTGTAACAGCTACGCCTACTAAGGCAAAGCCTACACCTACAAAATATTCCGGGACTACAAATACTCCTGAAAATAATAGAACTGTAACACCTTCATACTCTTCAAGCACTCCCGATCCGAAACCTGCCATACCTGTTGAGGATCTGGCTATAGCAATAAGTGCGGATAAGAGGATTTATAATGAAAACAGTGTTATTACATATACCATCAAATACAAAAATAGATCAAATGAATTGGCATCAAATATAGAAATTGTTACTGACTTTTTGGATAATACAACAATAGAAAATGGAGCAAATGCAAATAGTGAGGATGGCAAGATTAAATGGTATGTGGGTAATTTAAATCCCGGGCAATCAGGAGAAATAAAGTATTCTGTAAGGATTTTGCCTCTCTATGAAGCTGAGGTTCCCATATCTAATACAGTTAGTATTGTGCAAAATGGAGAAGATATAGCTCAATCCACTCTGAAGGTTTTGGCTGTAACCAACAGATTTGGGAAGATTTCTCACAAAAAGTATGTTAACGGCTATAAAGGAAATGTGTTTATGCCCGATAAGGAAATTACAAGGGCAGAAGCAGCCGTTATGTTTTGCAACATACTCGAAATAGATGTACCTAAAGTCAGCGAACAGGTTTTTTCAGATGTAAGTGCAAAGCATTGGGCAGCTCCGTACATATATGTTGTTAACAAGGAAGGCATTTTTAAAG
Source organism: Pseudobacteroides sp. (assembly GCA_035370245.1). GTDB lineage: Bacteria > Bacillota > Clostridia > Acetivibrionales > DSM-2933 > Pseudobacteroides. The sequence goes on along the minus strand of DAOOVO010000012.1, from coordinate 49,670 downwards.
GCTTTAGCGACGGAAGATTTCTGCCTAACGGTTACATAACAAGAGCGGAAATGGCAACTGCTATCTCAAGATACTTAGGATTAAGTGAAGCGGAGCCTATATCCATACATTTCAAAGATACAGAAAATCATTGGGCATTAAAGTATATCGAAGAGATATACAGGGTAAAGATTACAAACGGTTATAAGGACGGACGGTTCTTGCCTAACAATAAGATAAAAAGATCTGAAGCGGTTGTGATGCTTAATAATATGCTTTTCAGGGGACCCTTGTTGGGAGGACAGTCTACTTTTGACGATGTGGGTTATGATCATTGGGCAATAGGTTACATAGAAGAAGCGGCTAATGACCATAAAAGTACAAGGGATGAAAATGGTATTGAATATATTGAGTAAATAAAAAACTAAGGGGTGTTGATTTAAACACTCCTTAGTTTTTGAAATATTGAAATAAAAAGTAAAAAGGCTGTTAAATTTAACAGCCTTTTTACTCAGTAATTATTTCAGGAAAGTATGGAATCTATAAAAATTTAAGATATTAGCACTTTTTAGACTCCCCTAACAACCAATACAAAAATAAAACTATTAAATTAACTTATCTTATGTATTAATTATATTTTTTTTATGCAAAAATATTAATGATTTTTATTTTAATTTAATGATATTTTATTTGAAATTTAAAATTTTCTTTAAAATGTGAGTTAATTAATGTACATATTTTTTGATTACATACATTAAAAAGGTTATTAAACATACATTTAGCAAAAGATAAATGTAAAAAATTAATTGTATTTATTATAAACCCAAAATTTATATTTTAATATAAATTATATAATTTATAAATCTTTAATGCATTTTTAATTGGAATTTAGCTAAATTCGTATTATAATTATAGTAAGAGTATATATATTATATAGTATGATTATTTTTACATTTTTTATGCAAGTTACTTTGTAGTCATTCTTAATTCGTACAAATGATGATGCAAATAATTTTCATATTACATAAAAATCAATATTGATATTTTTACGGCTTTTTTTGGGGGGGACTAATGTGCAGAAAAAAGTGGGGGTATTTTATTTTTCAGGTACCGGAAACACTGAGATAATTGTTAATATTCTTGGAAATGAACTGATTAAAACCGGTAACAAAATAGAAATAATCAGGATAGAAGATATTTTAAAGGATGATATATATTTTGATGTAGACAGCTATGATCTTGTGGGAATATGCTATCCTGTACACGCTTTTAATGCACCTGATATAGTTTTTGATTTTATAAAAAGGTTGCCAAGGGTTAAAGATAAGTACACATTTATTATAAAAAATGCCGGATCCAGTTTTATGCATGCCGGCTCCACGACAATTATTAAAAATAAATTAATTGCCAAGGGATATGATTTGTTTAATGAAAGTCTGATTCTTATGCCTAGCAATATATTCACAAAATATCCCGATGAGTTGTCAAAGCAGTTGTATTTGACGGCCATAAAGAAAGTTAAAAGGGTTGTTGGAGATATATTGAACGGAAGAATGAGAAGACAGAAAAATTCAGCTATGCTTACTCTTTTTACTAGAGTATTCAGCTTTTTGGAGGGAATTGGTGCACCTTTATTCGGGAAAGACCTTAAAGTTGACAAAAACTGTTCTAGCTGCAGCAAATGCGTAAAAAATTGCCCTCGAGGCAATATTAGGATGGAAGGCTTAAATGTTAAGTTCGGTATGAGATGTATGGCATGCTTAAGATGCGTATACAGATGCCCACAGGGTTCAATTAAACCTACTATATTTAGGTTCGCAGTTTTCAAAGACGGATACGATCTCCAAAGAATAATAGACAACCCTGAAATAAAAGGTGAGTATATAACTCGTGAATCAAGAGGGAAGTATAAAGAGTTCTACGATTATATTTTTAATGAAGATTAAAATATAAATATTGATATAAACCTCTCAATGAAATGTTTAAATGTATTATGACTGAACATCACAAGTGATTTTCTCCTTTAAAATGAGCTTCACAATACTTTTATTATTAAGTGTTGTGAAGTTATTTTTATAATTTCATGGATTGTGTTATTGGATAAATTTATATAAAATGGGACATAATGATTATACTTTTTTAATATTTAAAAAAAACTGCATAAATAATTGATTTTTTTATCAAGATTTATGATAAAATTACGTTAATGTTATTTCAAATTTATATAAGGAGATTGATCATGGATATTATTGATAAGGCAAAAGAATTAGGAAACATGCTTAAGGAATCAAAACAAATGACAGAGCTGAAAAGGGCTGAGGAAGCATTAATGCAGGATGAAAAGGGTAAGGGTCTATTGAATGAATTGTACATGCTGCAGCAGGAAATGTCAAATAAAATGAGTGAGACCACAGATAAAAGCGTTATAGACGATATTAAAGAGAGATATACAAAGAAGCAAAACGAAGTTTTATCCTATAATATAACTCGTTCATACTTTGAATCTAAGGGAAATTTTGACAAGCTTATGAAGCAAATAAACGATGTAATTTTATACTGTATCACAGGACAAGAACCATGCTCAGATGATAATTGTTCATCCTGTGGCTGTGGCTGTAATCATTAATGTATTTTATGCATTACTGACCTTGGCCTACTATAGTTTTATGTTGAAGTGAGGTAGATTCTAGCAATGGCAACACTTACACCAATGATGCAGCAATACCTTGATATAAAGGAAAAGTATAATGACTGCATCCTGTTTTTCCGTTTGGGAGACTTCTATGAAATGTTTTTCAAGGATGCCCAAACTGCTTCAAGAGAGCTGGAAATAACCCTTACAGGCAGGGATTGCGGACAGGAAGAGAAGGCACCGATGTGCGGAGTGCCTTTTCATTCTGCTGAAGGATATATTGCAAGACTTGTCAATAAAGGATATAAGGTTGCAATATGTGAGCAGGTTGAAGACCCATCTGTTGCAAAGGGAATAGTTAAAAGAGATGTAGTCAGGGTGGTTACTCCGGGAACGGTCATTGATTCTTCAATGCTTGATGAGAGAAAGAATAATTACTTGATGTCTATTTATAAAAGCAGAGATTATTTTGGAATCGCTGCTGTTGACATAACAACAGGAGAGTTTTCAGCCACCTCTGTAAGCTGGGGGAATACAATTCAAAAAACATTGGATGAAATAGCCAAGTTCTCTCCATCTGAGATTATAACCAACAGGGAAATGTGGGAGGATAATTTAATTGTCTCCAATATTAAAAACAGGTTCAATTCCTTTATTACATGCCTTGATGACGAAAGCTTTTCCGGTGAGAAGGCAATTGATAAGTTTGCTGAAAAGCTTGGTGAAAGCTATAAAGGGGAGCCTAATATCTTTGCACTCAATGCCTCGGGTGCGTTGCTAAAGTATATAGAGGAGACACAGAAGGTTAGCCTCAACCATATACAGGATATAAACATATACAAAATAGAAGAGTTTATGGTGTTGGATATGTCCACAAGACGTAACCTTGAACTTTCCGAAACAATGAGGGAAAAGTCAAAGAAAGGTACATTATTGTGGGCTTTGGACAAAACAATTACATCCATGGGCGGTAGAACCATAAGAAGATGGATTGAGCAGCCCCTTTTAAATATTTCGGATATAAATGACCGTCTTGAAGCGGTAAGTGAATTAAAAGAGAAATTCATGATAAGGGTTGAAATAAGAGAGCTTTTAAAAAGGGTTTACGATATCGAGAGGCTTATGGGAAAGGTAATATTGGGAAATGTAAACTGCAGGGATCTTGTTTCGTTAAAGAATTCAATGGGGCAGATTCCTTACATAAAGGATCTTTTAAATAATTTAAGTACTCCCCTTATTGTGAGAAAAAACAATGAGATTGATTCGTTAAAAGATGTTTATGAATTAATAGAGAGGTCAATTACAGACGACCCTCCTGTCTCAGTGAAGGAAGGCGGAATAATAAAGTCAGGCTATAATGAGGATGTTGACAGGTACAGGCGTGCAACTACCGAAGGAAAAGCCTGGATTGCAGCTTTAGAAACAAGCGAGAGGGAAAAGACGGGTATTAAAAATCTAAAGGTTGGCTTTAACAAGGTCTTCGGCTATTATATAGAGGTTACCAAGTCTTACTTTTCATTGGTTCCTGAAAACTATATAAGAAAGCAAACACTTGCCAACTGCGAAAGGTATATAACACAGGAGTTAAAGGAGATTGAAGATACAATATTAGGTGCGGAAGAAAAAGTTGTGGACCTTGAGTATAAGATTTTCCTTGAAATCAAGGATAAAATAGCAGGTGAGGTTGAAAGAATAAAAAGAACTGCCAACGGGATTGCCGAGCTTGATGTATTATGCTCCTTTGCAGAGGTTGCAGACAGGGATTCTTATTGTATGCCTGTTATTGATTCCGGTGACGAGATACAGATAATAGACGGAAGGCATCCTGTGGTTGAAAAAATGTTGGATGAGGGTTCTTTTGTTCCTAATGATGTTAACCTTGATATGTCTGATAACAGGCTGGCAATCATTACAGGACCCAACATGGCCGGTAAATCAACCTATATGAGACAAACTGCATTAATTGTTCTTATGGCTCAAATAGGAAGCTTTGTTCCCGCTAAAAGTGCTAAAATCGGAGTAGTGGACAGGATATTTACAAGGGTTGGAGCATCTGATGATTTGGCTGCCGGACAGAGTACATTTATGGTGGAAATGTCTGAAATGGCAAACATATTATTAAATGCTACGAATAAAAGCCTTCTGGTACTTGATGAGATTGGCAGAGGGACAAGCACATTCGATGGTCTTTCAATTGCATGGTCGGTTGTTGAGTATATAAGTGACAAAATCGGATGCAGGACACTTTTTGCAACACATTACCATGAGCTTACAGAATTGGAGGGTAAGTGCGAGGGTGTTAAAAACTACTGCATTTCTGTTATGGAAAAAGGCGAGGATATAGTATTTTTAAGAAAGATTATAAGAGGCGGTGCCGATGGAAGCTACGGTATTGAGGTTGCAAGGCTTGCAGGCTTGCCTCAGGTTGTATTGAGCCGTGCGAAGGAAATTTTAAAAGACCTTGAAGATGCCGACATAAGCAAGAAGGAAACCAGGGTTAAAAAGAGCAAATTGCCCATTGACGGACAAATGAATCTATTTTATATAAAACCTGAAAACAAGAGCTGTCAAGAGGTCATTGACGAGATAAAGAATGTTGATATAAGTGCTCTTACTCCATTAGATGCACTGAATATTATTTATAAACTACAGCAAAAGCTAAGGAATTCTTGACATAAAGAAGGGATATTATGGGGAAAATTGTACTACTAGATGAAAATACTTCCAATAAAATTGCAGCAGGTGAGGTTGTCGAGAGACCGGCTTCTGTTATTAAAGAGCTTGTGGAGAATTCAATTGATGCAGGTGCCGACAGTATATCCATTGAGGCAAAAAACGGTGGAATAAGTTATATGAGAGTTACCGACAACGGTTCCGGTATAGAAGTTGATGATGTTGAAATTGCTTTTGAACGCCATGCAACCAGCAAAATTAAAAGTTCGAATGACTTGGAGTCCATCAGCTCTTTGGGTTTTAGAGGAGAGGCATTGGCAAGCATAGCATCTGTTTCTATTATTGAGGTTACAACAAGGACTAAGAATAATGAATATGGTATTTATGCGAGGGTAGAAGGCGGCAACGTGAAAGAAATAAAACAGGTAGGATGTCCTGTGGGAACCAGCTTTGTTGTAAGCAGCCTTTTTTATAATACCCCTGCCAGGTATAAGTTCCTTAAAAAGGACAGCACTGAGTTTGGATATATTTCTGAGATTGTGAACAGGATAGCGTTGGCTAAGCCCGGCATTTCATTTAAGCTGGTGGGAAACAACTCGGTTGCTCTTCATTCCCCAGGCAATAATGACCTATTAAGTGTTATATTCAGTATTTATGGAAAAGAAGTAAGTAGAAATGTCTTGCCCATCGATTATGAGGATTCAATTGTTAAGATAAAGGGTTATGCCGGTAAGCCCGAAATATCCCGTTCTACAAGAGAGTATCAATCGATTTTTGTAAATGGACGTTATATTAAAAGCAAGCTGATTTCCGGGGCAATAGAGGAAGCTTATAAAACATTTGTTATGAAGAATAAGCATCCTTTTACTGTTTTGAATATTGATATAAATCCTCTGCTTGTGGACGTGAATGTCCATCCCACAAAAATGGAGATAAGATTTTCAAAGGAACAGGAGATATTTAGAAGTGTTTATCATGCTGTGAACAATGCACTTTTGAGTTCACCCCTTATAAGGGATGTGCATTTTCATGAAAAAGCCCATAATATTTTTAAAATTAAAGATTTCAATATAAATAAAGCGGAATATGTACAGCAAAATATTGAGGCTTCTAATAAGGAAACTGTTAAAAATAATTCGGGGGCATTGATTCAAAATTCTGATGAGAATAATGATAAAAATAACAAAATAAATAGCAAAACAAATGGCGATATAAATAATAATATTAATAACAATATAAATACTGATTCTATTGGAAATGAAACTCCTTTAAAAAGCATAGAATATGTAAAGCATGATAAAGAATTGAATAATGTTAAATATGTTAAAGAAGATAAAGAGGTTAAAGAAGTTAAAGAAGATAAGAAAGTTAAAGAAGATAAAGAGACAAGTATTGTTGAATATTTAGATAATGCTGAAAATTTAGATGCAAATAAAATTGCAGCTAATGATAAAAATATAGGGAATATAAATAATATTGGTGATACAGGAAATATTAAAGAAGAAGCTTCTGATGAGGTAAAGGAAAGTAAGGAAAATTCCGATATATTCAAAAACGCAAGTATAATTGGACAGGTTTTTTCTACTTATATTTTGCTTCAGAAGGATAATGAGCTTTTACTTATAGATCAGCATGCGGCACATGAAAGAATAATGTATGAATATTATAAGGATAAGTTCAGCAAAAAGGAACCTTTTTCCCAAATGCTTTTAACGCCTGTAGTTGTAGAGATACCATATAACGAAATCAAATATATGGAGGACAAAAGGGAAATTTTTAATAATTTAGGTTTTATTTTTGAGAATTTTGGAAATAATTCAATTATCATAAGATCAGTTCCGTTTGTAAATGATATTAATTCAATTAAGGAGCTGTTTTTAGAAATAGTTGATAAGATAAAAAAGTCAAATACTGATGACATTGATATAATGGCTGATGAAGCTATATATACCATTGCATGCAAGGCCGCTGTGAAGGCTAACAGAAAGCTTGATGAAAAAGAGATAGAAAGCGTTTTGGATAAGCTAAGGGATACAATTAATCCCTATACCTGTCCTCATGGAAGACCGGTTATTGTTAAGCTTACCAAATATGAATTGGAAAAAATGTTTAAAAGGGTTTTGTAGGGGTGTTTATGAATAGGGTTATAGTAATAGTTGGTCCGACAGCATCAGGGAAAACAGCTTTGTCTATAAGTCTTGCAAAGGAAATGAATGGAGAAATAGTATCTGCCGATTCAATGCAGATTTACAGGTATATGGATATTGGTACAGCAAAGCCGGATAAGGAAGAAATGTCAGGAATCAGGCATTATCTTATCGATGAAGTTAATCCTGATGAAGAGTTTAGTGTTGCACGATTCAAAGAGCTTGCAACGAGATATATAGATGAAATACTGGAAAAAGGAAAGCAGCCCATAGTTGCTGGGGGGACAGGGCTTTATATTAATACCCTTCTTTATAATATAGATTTCTCAGAGACTGTTTGTGACTGGGAGCTTAGAGACAGGCTCAAAAAAGAAGCTCAAGAGATGGGAAATGATTATCTTCATGAAAAGCTCAAGAGTGTTGATCCCGTTGCTGCTCAAAGGATTCATAAAAATGATGTGAAAAGAATCATACGTGCCATAGAGGTATATGAATATTCAAAAAAGACAATTTCACAGCATCAGGAGGTGTCCAGACAAATCCCTTCCAAGTATAAGTTTTATACATATGGACTGAAAATGGATAGGGAAAGATTGTACAACAGGATAAATCAGAGAGTGGATATAATGTTTGAAAGGGGATTGGTTGATGAAGTAAAAAGCCTTGTAAATATGGGATACGATAAGAATTCTATAGCAATGCAAGCTTTAGGATATAAGGAATTGCTCTTATACCTTAGAGGTGAAATTACTTTGGAAGATGCAAAGGAAATAATCAAAATGGGTTCTAGAAGATATGCCAAACGTCAAATCACTTGGTTTAAGAAGACTGAGGGTGTTAAATGGATTGATTTGGATTTAGAGCATGATATAAATAAAATTGCAAAAAATATTGAAAATGATATTGCAACAAATGGTAATTTCCTATAGAATAGTTGTATAGTTTCGGGTAAGTGTTTAGTTTTGGCATGGATAAAAATAGATAGATAGAGGAGGAGTCCCGTGAACAAGAATAATATTAATTTACAAGATGTTTTTTTAAATCAGGTAAGGAAGGAACACATTGCAGTAACAATTTACCTGACAAATGGGTTTCAATTAAAAGGTATGGTAAAAGGTTTTGATAATTTTACAGTTGTGTTGGACAGTGATGGAAGACAACAGCTTGTATATAAGCACGCCATATCCACTATAAGTCCAATGAAACTTGTAAATCTTATATTTAATGATAACAGAGAACAGTAAAAAAAGCCGCTTAGCGGCTTTTTAAATTTTTTATAAAATTATGATAGCATGGAATCGATATTAAAGCTTTCTAAAAACACCAATAACCTTTCCTAAAATGCTCAAATTTTCCCTTACAATAATAGGCTCGAGATATTTATTCTCGGGCTGAAGTCTTACATAACCGTTTTCTTTGTAAAATGTTTTAACTGTAGCTTCATCGCCTATCAAAGCGACGACTATATCTCCGTTGTTGGCTGTGGACTGCTGCTTAACAAGGACAAGGTCTCTGTCAAATATGCCTGCTTCAATCATACTGTCCCCCTGTACCTTAAGCATGAAAGCAGTTGAATTTTGCACAAAGTCTACAGGTAAAGGAAATGTATCTTCTACATTTTCAACAGCTAAAATGGGCTGACCTGCAGTTACTTTACCCACAATCGGAACATCTACCAATTCTTTTGATGAATAATATCCCTTATCATTTTTTTGTGTATTGGAAGTTTTTGAGCCAACAATCTTTAAAGCACGAGGCTTGGTTGGGTCTTTTTTTATTTGACCGGCTTTACTGAGTTTTTCCAGATATCCGTGTACAGTAGAGGTTGACTTTAAGCCTACAGCTTTGCATATTTCACGAACTGAGGGGGGATATCCTTTTTCGGCAACTTCCTTGTTTATAAAATCCAATATTTTTTTCTGATTGTCATTTTGTTTCTCATGCATAGCACACACCCCGCAATATGTTTAATGAATTACTGCATTAAATACGTTATTAATGGTATATAAATCCCATATGTTTATTTCCATTATATCATATTAATTTGAAAAATCAAACTAACGTTCGAAAAATTATTGACAAAGAACACGTGTTTGGATATAATTATGTAAAAAGAACAGGTGTTCGTGGAGGTAACATATGAAAAGAAAGTATACTTTGAAGAATAAAAGGAGATTTTTTACATTTGTTTTTTTGATTTTTGGTATTATGATTACTTGCATTTTTGCCGATATATCATATGGTTATAAGGAAAAGGAATATAAAATGATAGAGATACAGCAAGGAGATACGTTATGGGATATTGCACAACGTTATAGGGGTGATACCGAAATAAGAAAGTATTTATATGAGATTAAAAGGATTAATGGACTTGATACAAGCGAAATATACATAGGAGACATGTTAAAAATCCCTGTTACAGGATAATAGACTAAAATTTTATATAGACTTAAAATTTTATAGAATATTCGGGATTATAATTGAATAGATAGCAACCTAATTATATTAAGGGATGTGATACTATGGCAGGATATAATCTTGATGACAAGACTGGTTTATTAAGCGTATTTACTAAAGCCAGTCTTAAAGTTATTAAGGTAAGTAGTGATATAAGCATGAAGCATTATAATGTCTATAACAATTTAGTAGCAACTGTAGAGTCTGTCGAAGCTCCAGTAATAAAACTTACTATGAAAGAAAACTATAAAGGTTTGCAATTAAGTCCCCGTGATATTATTGTTTTAAGTTATAGTGATGAAAATGAAGTTTATTTGATTAGTGCAAGTATAATAGCAATAGAAGATGATGAACCTTATCAATTCAATGTATCGACTATAAAGATCGAAAAGCTTAAGGATTTGAGAAAAGCGGAAAGGTTCTTTATAAGCAATGCGGCATACATCAAAGTTCCAGGATTATTTGAGTCTATATTTGGTATTGCTACTAATATAAGTGTTAGTGGTATTAAAATTGTCTGCAATATTAATCTAATAATGGAAGGCACTATGGAAATCACATTACTGATTGACAGAAAACAGAGAATAGTATTTAAGGGAAAAATAGTAAGAAAGAACAAGTTTATGGATTTGTATGAGTATGGCTTTGAAATTTTTGAGCTAACGGAAGAAAACAGGAAGAATTTGCATCGTTTTGTTAATTCGTTTAAGTTTGATGATTTATAATTTTTATAAATATTGATTGTGTCAAATTAAATTTGGCTAAGCAAAATAGCGGGTATCACGTTTTTTTGTTTAGCCAAATTTAATTTAGGTATGTTAAATTACAATCAAATTGTGTTATATTAAATTATATAGTTTATTTTTATTATATTAAATACCATTAATATTTTACATTTATCATCTGCTAAATGTAAGATTAATATGGTATTTAATGTGTTTTAATTACTTTATAAAATGATATGGAGTACTAAAGTGATTTTTAATAAAAAGGACTGAGGAATGTGGATAAAGAATGTATATTATATGACAGAGCCTGCATTAAATGTTACGAATGTGAAAAATGCGACTTAGACAGTACCAAGAGATGCAATAATTGTGAGAAATGTTTGGAACAAAGTCAGGAATATAGGACTGTAAAAGTAAAAGAATTTTTAAATAAAGATCATTTAAAGGATGATTAAGTTTTTATTTTTGATTAATGTATTTATAGATGCATTATTATTAATAAATATGGAATATTAAAATATTAGAATTATTGAGGAAAATGATGAGGAACGAAATATTTTTAGATAACAGCTCAACAACCAGGCCTTACGATGAAGTTATAGATTTTATGGGATTTATAAGCAAAGAAGTGTACGGAAATCCGTCGTCTTTGCACAGAAAAGGCATTGAAGCGGAACGTGAAATTAAGAAATCAAGGCAAATAATTGCCGACAGTCTAAGGGTAAATATAAATGAAATATATTTTACTTCGGGAGGCACTGAGTCAAATAATTTAGCCATTATGGGATACCTTTCCGCCAATCCGAGGAAGGGAAAACATATAATAACAACTTCTATCGAACATCCTTCTGTAATGGAGGTTTATGAATATTTAAAAAGTATTGGCTATACTGTTGATTATATCAGTGTTGATGACGCAGGCATTATTAATTTGGAAGAATTAAAGGCCAAAATTACCGATGAAACATCATTAATAAGCATAATACTTGTAAATAACGAAGTAGGCACAATACAGCCAATAGATGAAATAATAAGGATAAAGGATTCAATAAACAGAAATACTGCCATACATGTAGATGCTGTACAAGCGTTTGGGAAAATTGATATTTTTCCCAAAAGTATCGGGATTGATATGGTTTCAATGAGCTCTCATAAAATTCACGGTCCAAAGGGTGTTGGTGCTTTATATGTCAATAAATCCTTAAAAATAAATTCTTTGATTTTAGGAGGAGGACAAGAAGCATTATTAAGGTCAGGAACGGAAAATGTGCCTGGAATATGTGGATTTGGTAAAGCTGCAGAAATAACATTCAGCAGATTGAAGGAAAACTATAAATCTGTTGAGGCTTTGAAGAATACTCTAAAAAAAGAAATATATAACAATATTGAAGATTTTAAAATAATATCACCTGACAACTCAAGTCCTTATATTTTAAATATTGCTTTTGAGGGGATAAAATCAGAGGTTTTGCTGCATCATCTTGAAGAAAGGGATATATTCGTTTCTACCGGTTCTGCATGTTCTTCGCGTAAAAAGATACATAGCAGAGTATTAAAGGCTATGGGAGTATCCCCCCATTATATTGATGGTGCCATACGAATAAGCTTTTCTGCCTATAATACTGAAGAGCAGATAGTGGAATTTGTTGATGCATTGAAAGAAATATTGGGAAGAATTAGAAAAACATCTACTAAAAGGAGATGCAAAAGATAGGGTTGACAGCATAATCTTATTGCATTTTCCTTATAATATTTAAACAAACATTTTAATTTTGTTCATTTAATATAAAATTTATTTTTGAGGTATGGTTATGGTATTAGAAAAAATTTACGGAAAAGTATTTTATTATTTTCTGTACTCTATTAACCCCATAAAAAAGCAAATTATCAATACTCCATGCAGTATTCATAAGTTTATTAACCTGCAATCTCTGGAGATATTAAAAAATGACAATTATATAGATGCATTTAACTTTTTCAGCGATAATTTGGCTTCGCTTAATGATGGAGTTGTATGGGCCGATCAAGACTTTAAGAGCTCGGGACATTTTTACAATCCATATAAAGACAGAGGATTATACGGTAATCGTAATGCACTTTCACTTACGAGAGAGTATTATGACAATTCAATAGAGTTTTGGAAGGATTCTAAGCTTTATGATTCCATGTTTTATCTTGGAGCGGCAATGCATATTATTCAGGATATGACTATACCACAGCACGCGAATATAAAGCTTCTTGGCAGTCATAGGCAGTATGAAAACTTTGTTAAAAAAAATTACCATAACTATAAGGAATTTTTAGCAATGGACGGAGGATGCTATTTAGATGATATAGATGATTATGTGAAATATAATTCCAGAAATGCCATAAACATATATAATAAGCTAAAAGACATTGAGGACGAAACAGAACGTTTTTACAAGCTCACGAAATATATACTCCCAATGGCTCAACGTACATCTGCAGGCTGTTTAATGAGATTTTACAGGGATACGATGACTAGAAGCTAGAGGTCAGAAGCTAGAAAACAGAGGGTCAGAAGTCAGAAGTCAGAAGCTAGAAGGCAGAAAACAGAAGTTATAAGGAAGAAAGTAGAAGTTGGAAATCAGAAGAAAGAAATCAGAAGAAAGAAATCATAAAACAGAGGCTGACAGATAAAGTTCATATTCGGAATTTAAAATCAATCATAGAATTCAGGGTTCAAATATTTGGTAGTAATTTGAATCCTGAATTCTTTTTTTTATGCTTTTATTGGTTATCTATTGGCTCTTATTGGCTTACATCAAAGCTGTAGTTCCTACCTGAGTTGTTGTCCCAATTGTCTGAACTGTCCTTAAAGCACAGGTTTAAAGTTTCACCGTATTCTACAGGGATGGAGGCTTCAAATCCTGTAAGCGACTTTTTCATCTTGAAAAAAGCCGATTTTTGCCAATCACTGTTATAACCTACATGAACATAGACATCAGATGCTCCGCTTTTTGATAGAAGGCCATCATACTGAACTTTGACTTTTTCACCGGCTGTAGGTACTGCAGGGCTTATTGTTACTCCGTTTTGAAGGTATCCGTTATTTTTAGAAACTCTTGGCATATCAAAATCCTCCCGATATTTTTACAAATTGTGTTATGCTATATATTTTCATTAATCGTTTTGAATTTTTACTTGATTCTTTTTACATTAAATACGTAAACAATCGTATTTAATCTTGTTTATTATTTTCACTTTACAAATAAAAAATTCAACTGTTAAAAAAAAACACATGTAATTATGTGGGAATATTTATTTGTATTTCGAGCATAATAAGAAGGCTTCGCTCCAAAAAATTATTAAAAAAAATTTAAATTTTAATAATATTTTTTAAGGCTTAACATATAATAACGATAGGAAGAAAGGATGATTCAATGAAAGCTGTTATAATGGCGGGGGGTGAAGGCACAAGATTAAGACCGCTAACATGCAATCGACCAAAACCCATGGTACCGATTATAAATAAGCCTGTTATGGAACATATAATTGAGTTGTTGAAAAAATTCAATTTGACTGATATTGCTGTAACACTACAATATATGCCTGAATTAATCAAGGATTACTTTGGGAATGGTAGTGATTTTGGTGTTAATATAAACTATTATGTGGAACAGACGCCGCTTGGTACAGCTGGAAGTGTTAAAAATGCCGAAGATTTTTTAGATGATGTATTTGTTGTAATTAGTGGAGATGCATTAACTGATATTGATCTTAAACAGGCAATTGACTTCCATTTCAGTAAGGGTTCAATTGCCACAATAGTACTGAAAAAAGTAGATGTTCCATTGGAATACGGAGTTGTAGTTACTGATGAAGAGTCAAGAATCATCAGATTTCTTGAAAAACCCAGTTGGGGGGAAGTATTTAGCGATACGGTAAATACCGGTATTTATATACTTTCCCCTGAAGTACTTTCATACTTCAATAAAAATGAAATGTTTGATTTCAGTAAGGATCTTTTTCCTATACTGTTGAAGGAAAAAAAGCCAATGTATGGGTTTATTACAGATGATTATTGGTGCGATATAGGAGACTTAAGGGCCTATAGCCGTGTCCACATGGATATTCTTGAGAAAAAAGTCAATGTGAATATTCCGGGTAAAGAAATTGAACCGGGTATATGGATTGATGAAGGATGCGAAATAGAAGAAGGTGCAAAGCTTGAAGCTCCATGCGTAATAGGAAAAAACACTAAAATAAAAAATATGGCAATTATCGGTAGCTATTCTGTAATAGGCGATTATAACATTATCGATGAAAGAAGTGGAATTAAACGCAGCATACTTTGGAAAAACGACCTGGTGGAAAAAAATGTCCAGATTAGAGGAAGTGTAATATGCGATAAGGTTCATATGAGAAGCAATACCTCAACATTTGAAAACTCTGTCATAGGTGACGACACAATAATTATGAACAACGCTGTTATAAAGCCAAATATAAAAATATGGCCTAATAAGCTGATAGAGGAAGGTGCTGAAGTTAATTCCAATTTGGTATGGGGTTCGAAATTTACCCGTTCCATATTTGGAAATAGAGGTGTTGCCGGCGAAATCAATGTTGATATTACACCCGAATATGCTTCCAAGCTTGGTGCTGCTTATGGTGCTACTTTCAAGGGGAAGGCGAAAATAGGTGTTAGCTGTGATGACTCTACGCCTGCTCAGATGCTGAAGGTTTCATTTATTTCAGGACTCCTGTCTGCAGGTATTGAGGTATATGATTTTGGAAAAATGCTTTTACCTATTACAAGGTCCGCAATAAGATTTTATAAAAATGATGGAGGAATTCATATAAGTACCTCTACTGAAGACGTGGCCAGATTATTTGTTGATTTCCTGGATAAAAATGGAAGTAATGTGGACAGGGGTACTGAGAGGAAAATCGAGAATGCATTTGTAAGGGAAGACTTCAGAAGATGCGAAGGTGACTGCATCAAAGAAATCAAGCAAATTCCCGATTACAGCAAGTTTTACCTGAGAAATATAATAAACAATGTTCAAAGCAGTAAAATGAAATACAAGATTGCATTGAACTCAAAATCGAACTTCATTTTATCCACTATGAGTGAGTTGCTCACAGGATTAGGCTGTGAAGTTGAGATAGTTAATGTGAAGCTTATGAATATAAAAACAATGAGCCAAAGCATGACTTCAAATGATGTAAAATACTTTACAAGCCACATAAAAATGGGTAAATTCGATTTGGGAGTTTCAATTGAGGATACTTCGGAAAAAATGATGCTTGTTGATAATAAAGGCAGAATCATAACGGAAGATATGTTTATTGCACTTATATCTCTGATATTTTTTAAAAATGTCCAGGGAGGTACCGTAGTTGTACCTATTTCAGCAAGCCAGGTTGTGGATAAGATTGCAGACGAGTGCAATGGAAAAGTCATTAGATCCAAAACATCTGCTCAGGACATAATGGAAAAAATACTGGGAAATGAGTTGAAAGAGGAGATGCTCGATCAATTTACCATGCATTTTGATGCAATGGCTGGGCTAGTAAAAATATTAGATTTCATGCAAAGAAATAATTATAAATTATCTGACCTTGTAGATATGATTCCAAATTTCTATATAGATAAAAAAGAAGTGGAATGCCCATGGGAGGCTAAAGGAAAGGTTATCAGACATATAATGCAGGAAAACAGTCAGGACAGCATTGAAACATTGGAGGGTGTGAAAATATACAAGGATGGCGGCTGGGTTCTTGTTCTTCCGGATGCAGAAAAGCCTGTCTGTAATGTTATAAGCGAGAGTTACTCGGCCGAATTTGCAGAAGAATTGACAAGCATATATATAAACAAAATAAGGGAAATAAGCCGCGGATAAAAGAACAGAAATTCATTGATAGATTGATATAAAAACAAATTGAAATAATATTAAAAAGAAAATAAAATCAAATAGAATTGGATATAAAAAGGACCATCAAGTCAAATTCACTTGTTGGTCTTTCTTTATGTATTATGAATTTAATTGTATTATAGGTACTCACGTAAAATTTATCTGTATATTTCCTTATCCATAAGAAAATGTAAATAATATTAAGACATTCATTATTTTGTTCTTGAATTAATATGCATTTAAAAGTAGAATATATATTATAATGTTTTTTCATATCATAATTTCTGAATGTAAAAATCGAGGATTAAGCAAAATCGCAGGAGATTTTGTTATTTCACATATAATAAGGAGCTGTTTATATGCAGCAAAAAAAGAATATTTTATTGACTTTAATATTTGCTGTCTTGGGTCTGGTTGTTTCTCTACAGATAAAAAGCATAGTATATTCAAATAAAAATATTGAATCTGAGACAGCAGAAGAAGTAAAAAAATTAATTGCTGAGATACAAAAGGAAAAGGAAATTGGCCAAAGACTTTCTGAGAAGATTTCTGAGAATGAGAGAATAAAAGAAGAAAATATAAAAAATTCAATCGCTATCAGAAAGGACTATAATTTAAAGAGTATTAAAGAAGAGCTTGATTCGGTAAAAATGAAGGCAGGCATGGTGACTGTAAAGGGGGCTGGGGTGGTAGTGACCCTTGATGATGCGGATGCCAGAATAACTGAGGATGCAAGTACTTTGATTCTGCATGACAGGGATATATTGAGAGTTGTGAATGAGCTTAAAAAAGCAAATGCACAGGCTATATCCATAAATGATGAAAGGGTTACCGGTTTGACCGAATGTGTATGTGCTGGGCCTACAATAATGATAAACGGGAAAAAATATACCACTCCATTTATAATTAAAGCAATAGGTGACCCGAATGTTCTGTATGATACTGTTAAAAACAGCAAAATAGCGTACTTATTAGCCAGGGATATGATAAAAATCAGTATTAGTAAAGTAAGCGATATAACTATTCCGAAATACGATAACATAAATATTGATAGCTTATTTTCAGGTTTGGAGGTCATAAATAATGAAATACGGTAGAAATATTGCTATTAGTGTCATGTGTGTCCTGTTGGGAATGATGATGGCCTGGCAGTATAAAAGCATAGATTATAACGAGAGAGAAAAAAGCCTTGAAAGAAAGTCTGTGGAGGAGCTGAAAGATGAGCTTATAAGAGAACAGTGCAATAATGAAAACCTAACGGCAAGAAATGCAGAGCTTGAAAGAGAGAATAAGGAATATGAGAATGCAAAGGGAGATGTGACTAAAGAAACACAGATTTTAAAGCATGAGCTGGAGAGGGCAAGGATTATAGCCGGGCTTGTTGATGTAAAGGGTAAAGGAATTGTTATAACAATTGATAATGATCTTGTGGATGTTACAGAGAGTAATCTTTTAAATGTGGTAAATGAGCTTAGGGCCTCAGATGCACAGGCTATATCCATAAATGATGAGAGGATTGTCGGATCGAGCGAAATAAGAGAAGCAGGAAGAAAGTATATAATGATAAACGGAAAGCAAATGAGAGCACCTTTTGTGATTAAAGCTATTGCCAATCCAGACAAGCTAGAAAGGGCTTTGATGCTTTTAGGAGGAGTCCTGGATTCCATGGAAGATCTCAAGGTGGAATTAAGAAAAGAAGACAACATTATAATATATAAGGTTAGAGATGACGGGTCGGTAATTAAAACGGATATGCTTACTCCGGTATATCAATAAAGTTTACTGAAACTTCAAGTAAAAAATTTGTTATATTTATGAGCGATCAAAATATAATTATATTAGCCCCAAGAAAAGTACTAATGAATTTTTGATAGGTACATTTTTCTTGGGGCGTTATTTTTACCGGAGGTGAAAGTAATGAAAAAATTACTGTGCTTGGTCGTCTTAGCAATAATGATTATTTCGGGAGGTTGCGGGAAAGCTCCAGATGCCGCAAACTTAAGTGATTTAGGCGGAGTATATTCTGATAACTGGGAAAAAATAGATTTTGAAAATGAGATAACAGGCAATATGCCTGAGGATATTAGTGTGGGAATAACGGGGTGGCCCAAATATGAATTGTCTCAAGAAGACGGAAGTAAACTGTCAAATAAGCCCATGAGTTGGGGAATATTGAGAAATCCAAACAATGAGCCTCCAACAGCCAATCCCGGAACACCGGAACTTCTCCAAAAGTATGGAGGGTATTACATAGGTGACACAAGTAAAAAAGAAATTTATCTTACATTCGATGAGGGGTATGAAAACGGTTATACTGCAAAGATTTTAGATGTGCTTAGAGATAACAATGTAAAAGCAGTATTTTTCATTACAGGTCCTTATTTAAAAAATCATCAGGATCTTGTGAGAAGAATGGTTGAGGAAGGCCATGAGGTAGGTAATCATACAATAAATCACCCAAGCTTGCCTGAGGTTGATGATAAGAGGCTTGAGGAAGAAATATTAGGGCTTGACAGGGTTTTTTACGAAAAATTCGGAAAGCATATGACTTATTTAAGACCTCCTAAAGGTGAATTCAGCGAAAGGACATTGTCAATAAGCCAAAAGCTTGGTTATACCAATCTATTTTGGAGCTTTGCTTATGAGGATTGGCATAAAGATAGGGTAAGAGGTCCGGAATATGCAAAAAATATTGTACTTAGAAACTTACATAACGGTGAAATAATGCTGCTTCATGCTGTGTCAAAGGATAATGCGGATGCACTTGACAGTATTATAAAAAGTGTACGGGAATTGGGGTATGAATTTGGTGATATAAATAATCTAATTAATAATAAAAAATCTTCAATAATTTCCTAATATATACAAAAAGAGATTTTCGATTCTTATAAATTTTAATTAACTGGAGATTGATATGTCGTCAAGTAGAAGATCAAAAAAGAAAAAGGAAGAAGTTCCAAAGCCCAGACTTAAAGAGAAGGTAACAGAGGTACTGGATCTGCCTAAAGAAGTCATACTGGATATACCTAAGTTGACAATGATAGGTAACAACAACCTTGTAATAGAGAATTATAAGGGTGTTATTGAGTATGACACGGAAAAGATACGTTTAAACACAGGAATAGGAATTATCAAGATTGGCGGAAAAGGTCTGGTCATAAAGGAAATAACATCAGAGGATATAATGGTGCACGGTAAAATAGAAAATCTGGAATTTTGTACATAGATACTTTATTCATTCCTTAATAATTTGTAGACAAAGGTGGAGTTATGTTGATCTTGAAATTGTGGAATTATTTCAGGGGATATGTTATTATAACTATTGAAGGTTATTTCCTTGAAAAGTTCATCAATATATGCATTCATAGGCAGATATATTTGTGGGATATAAAGAGGCACGGTTCGAGAAAAATGACCTTGAAAATTAGCATAAAAGGATTTAAATTGTTAAGGCCTATTGCATTAAAAACCAAGTGCCGTGTAAGAATATCTAAAAGAGTGGGTTTACCTTTTATTAAAAGCAGATACAAAAAAAGAAAGACTTTTTTGGTTGGTGCAGTAGCATGTGTGGTTTTATTTTATGTAATGACATCCTTTATATGGTCCATTGAAGTAGTCGGAAATGAAAAGATCAACACCGATTTTATACTTGATAAACTTAGTGAGTCAGGTATTAAGCAAGGCGTATTAAAGTACAAAATTGATACCAAAAAAGTTGTAAATGACTTGATGCTTAAAATAGATAAGTTAGGATGGGTTGGAGTTTCTATTAAAGGGACCAAGTTAAAGGTTCAGGTTGATGAGAGGATAATGCCTCCTAAGTTGGTTGAAAAAGATAAGCCATGTGATATTGTTGCAAAAAAGGATGGAATAATAAAATCTGTTATTTCAAAAGCGGGATTTGATCTTGTAAAACCTGGGGATACTGTTGTAGAGGGGCAAATTCTTGTTACAGGAAAGGTTCCCGGAAAGGATGAAACAAGTGGTGTGACACTGTTGCATGCAATTAGTACCGTAAAAGCCAGAACATGGTATGAGGGTGTCAGTCCCGTAATTACAAAACCAACTGTAAAGGAACGGACAGGTAATAAAATCAGCAAATATGCATTGGTTCTTTTTGGAAAAAGAATTAATTTATCTTGGGGAAATGTTTCTTACAGCAATTATGATAAAATAGAAGTAAAAAAAGTGCTTTCATTTGGGGAAGATTTGGTATTGCCATTTGAATTCATTGACGATATATATTATGAAACTCAGGAGGTCGTAAGGGAATTATCCGACAAAGAGGCAGAGGATATTGCAGCAGGTAAAGCATATGATATTGCAAAGGAAAATATACCTGAAGAAGCTGAAATTATAAAAAAAGATGTCAAAATATTAAATAATGATGATGGAACAAAATCAGTTAAGGTTATAATAGAGTGTATAGAGGACATAGGAATAAGCAAAGAAATTGGAGGAGATAATTGATTGGATAGCTTGATAGAAAAAACAATAGAGTTTGACAGGATAGAGCATGCTATAAACCTGTTTGGAAGCTACGACGAAAATGTGGGCATAATTGAAGATGCCTTTAATGTAAAAATAATATCTAGAGATGATGAGATCAAAATAGTAGGTCATCGGGAAGGGGTGGAAAAGGCTGAGTCAATTATACAGCATTTGAAAGGTATAGCAGTAAAAGGTGACGTAATAACCAAACAAAATGTAAGGTATTATGTTCAGCTTGCCGCTGAGGATCAGTTGGACAAGGTAAAAGATCTTGTTGATTATATATGTCTTACAGCAAGAGGAAGGCAGATAAAGGCTAAAACATTAGGTCAGAAATCTTATGTTGATGCTATAAAGAGTAATGACATTGTTTTCGGAATAGGTCCTGCCGGTACAGGTAAGACTTTTCTTGCAGTTGCAATGGCGGTTACGGCTTTTCGAAACAAAGAAGTAAACAGGATAATCCTTACAAGGCCTGCAGTAGAAGCAGGTGAAAAGTTGGGGTTTTTGCCTGGAGATTTGCAGAACAAAGTAGATCCTTATTTAAGGCCCTTATATGATGCTCTTTATGAAATAATGGGGGCGGAGACATATCAAAAATTTCTTGAAAAGGGTATGATTGAGGTTGCACCGCTGGCGTATATGAGGGGAAGAACTCTTGATGATTCCTTTATTATACTTGATGAAGCACAAAATACTACTCCCGAGCAGATGAAAATGTTTCTTACGAGAATCGGATTTGGCTCAAAATCTGTAATAACCGGTGATATAACCCAGATAGATCTTCCGGGAGACAAGAAATCGGGACTTAAAGAGGTTATGAGAGTTTTAAAAGGAATAAACGGTATTGACTTTGTTTATCTTTCAGATAAGGATGTAGTGAGGCATGAGCTTGTGCAGAAGATCATAAAAGCGTATGAAAAGTATGACAATGAAAAGAACAAGGACTCTGCAAACAAGCATGTAAAGAAAAATTAATATATAACTTATACAAAAGAGGGGGTAGGGCATTTTTGAATAAGGATAAGGAGTTGCATACCCGCGGATTTTTTAAACTGTTTCTAAAAAATAAATCGGTACACAGATATATAATCGCCATATTCACAATTATATTGCTTTCTATTGTTATTGTTGACGGAGCATCTCCGAAGCAATATAGTCTTTCGTTAGGCGAAATTTCCGGATATGATATTATTTCGCCGGGAAACATAATTGATGAGGTAAACACTTTAAAAAATAGACAAGAGGCAGAAGCATCCGTTGCATATGTTATGATTAAGGACGTGAAAGCTTCTTCCGAGGCTTTGAAAAAATGGGTGGATTTTGTTCTTGCAGTTGAGAAATCAAGGAAAAATACAAGACAAAGTATCAGAGATGCCGAAGTTTTTGAAACAGACGAATATTTTTTAGAAGAGAGCAAAAAGGATATTATACAAAAAGAGGCACTTAGTCTTGATGCCAAGCTCAAAGAATTAGGTATCAGTATTGCTAATGGCTTGCTGTTATATATTGTGTCTGAAGAAAATTGTAAAGAAAAGGATATGGAAAGTTTCAAGGAAATTTTAGGTGAACATATCGATGAAATAATTGGCAAAAGTATTAGCAAGGAGCAGCTTTCATCGGAGATTTCAAAGGTTGAAAGCAGCATCAATGAAACTGAAATTCCTCAAGAACTTAAAGATGTTGCATCTTTAATCTTGAAATCAATAATAAAGCCAAACTGGGTTATTGATGAAGAAACAACAAGAAGATTAAAGCAAGAGGCATATGATGACCCAAAAAACATTGTGACAATTGAAAAAGGAACAAGGATATTGGCCATTGGAGAAAGGGTAACCGAGGACAAGCTGCAAATCCTTGAGAAATTAAACCTTCTTAGAACCAAAAGCAGATTTGATTTTCCATTTGTCGGAGGAATTTTAGTATTAGTTCTCTTACTGGCGTTTTTCCTTATTCTGTATATGAGGCATTTCAATCGGAGATCTTTGTATAGCAGAAGAGATATATCCGTAATATGTATCGTAGTATCCATAATTATACTCATTGCAAGGGGACTTTATGAGATATCACCCACATATTCTCCTATGACTGTACCGGTATGTGTTGCAGCAATGCTTATATCCATACTTTTAGAGCTTAAACTTGCAATAGTTATAAATCTTGTTTTGACTATTGCTGTAGCAATAATTGTAAAAGGTGATATATCGTTCATATATATGTCCGTAATCAGTGGGACATTTGCTGCTTATTTTATATCCAACTCAACCCAGAGAAGCAGGCTTTCGTTGGCAGGTGTGGTTATTGGCGGCGTCAATGTAATTATAATTTTATGCTTTGGATTGATATACAAGCATGATTGGAATACCATTTTAAGAAACAGCCTTATTGTATTCATGAATGGTCTTGGGTCTATGGTACTGACAATAGGTATAGCACCTTTTCTTGAAAGTATATTTAATATTATCACTCCGTTAAAGCTCATAGAGCTGGCCAATCCTAACCATCCGCTTATAAAAAGGTTGCTCCTTGAGGCTCCCGGCACATATCACCACAGCCTCATGGTTGCAAATCTTGCAGAGATGGCAACGGAAGCTATTGGAGGAAATCCGGTTTTAGCCAGAGTAGGTGCTTATTTCCATGATATAGGAAAGCTTAAAAGACCGCATTTTTTTACGGAGAACCAAATGGGCGAAAATCCTCATGATAAAATAACTGCAAATTTAAGCACGCTTATAATAACATCACATGTCAGTGATGGAATAGAGCTTGCTGACAAATACAAGCTGCCTAATGCAATAAAAGATATAATAAAACAGCATCATGGAGAAACGCTTGTTGCATACTTTTATCATAAGGCAAAAACAGTTGAAAAAGCTGATGATGTTAAAATGGAACACTTTAGATATCAAGGACCGAAGCCTAAGACTAAGGAATCAGCTGTAGTACTTCTTGCAGATTCTGTGGAGGCTGCTGTAAGGTCCATGACCGATAAAACAGAGGGAAAGATTGAAGGGTTTGTACGCAAGATCATTAAGGACAAGTTAGATGACGGCCAGTTGGACCAATGCAATCTTACACTTAGGGATCTTGATACTATAGCGGTAGCATTTATGAAGGTGTTAAGCGGTTTCTTCCATGCAAGAGAGAAGTACCCCGATATTAAATCTATAAGTAATAAAATCACGAAGTGATTTATACTTACACATATGGATGAAAGAGGCGAAAGAGTTGGAGATTTACATTGAAAACATGCAAGATAAAATTGAGGTCACTCCGTTATTGGAAAAAATTATAAATGATTCAGTTAAAACAAGTATGGATATGGAAAAATTCAACATCAAGTCGGAAGTAAGTATTCTTCTTGTTGATGATGAAAAAATACGTGAAATAAATAATGAACACAGGCAAATAGATAAGGCAACCGACGTATTGTCGTTTCCTGTTGTGGATATGCGTGAAGGAGAGATAGTTTCTGATATAGGAGACTTTGATCTTGATGAAGATTTGCTTTTACTCGGAGATATTATTATTTCTTTAGAAACAGCTAAGAGACAGGCTGAAGAATATGGGCACTCTTTTGAGCGTGAAATAGCTTTTCTTACTACCCATGGTATTTTCCATTTGCTAGGATATGACCATATGGAAAAGGAAGAAGAGGAAAAAATGCTTCATAAACAGGAAACTGTTTTAAGAAAGCTGGGGCTAGTAAGAAATGAAGAATAAACACTTTTGGGACAACTTTTTAAATGCCATGAGAGGGATAACAACAGCAGTTAAAAATGAACGTCATATGAAGTTTCATGTTTTTGCTGCCTGTCTTGTAATTTTTCTCAGCATTTATTACAGGATAAGCAAAATGGAATTTATTGCTGTTTTTATTACAATTTCTGCAGTTATTACTGCTGAAATGATTAACACAGCAATAGAAGCAACTGTAGATCTTGCTACGTCCGAGTTTAATGAAAAAGCCAAAATAGCTAAGGATGTGGCAGCAGGAGCTGTATTGGTATCTGCAATATTTTCTGCAATAATAGGCTTTTTTATCTTTTATGACAGGGTTTTAAAAGATATAACCAGACTTTTTGAATAGGTTATGGGAGGGTAGGATTTGGATACGACAAATTTTCTTCATCTACCGGAAAATGAACTGGAAAGAAAACTTATTGAAATATCAAAAAAGGCGATGGAAAAATCCTATTCGCCATATTCGAATTTCAGGGTGGGTGCAGCACTTTTAACCTCTGAGGGCAAGGTATATATGGGTGCAAATATTGAAAATGCATCTTTTGGTGCAACTGTTTGTGCAGAAAGAACAGCTGTTATAAAAGCTGTTTCCGATGGGTATATTAGATTTAATGCTATTGCAATTTCATCAGATGCACAGAGCTTTATTTATCCTTGTGGGATTTGTAGACAATTTTTAAGCGAGTTTGATAAGGGAGAAATGAAGGTTATTTGCAGCAACAAATCCGGTGAGTATAAAAGCTTTAAATTAAGTGAGCTAATGCCTTGTATTTTTGAATTGTAATATTATAAAAAACTAAATTTATTATAAAGCATAATTTGTGGAGGTAAGACGTTAATGAAATTTAAATCAGGATTTGTTACCATCGTAGGAAGGCCTAATGTCGGTAAATCGACCTTACTGAACAGGCTTACAGGTGAAAAGATAGCAATTACTTCAGATAAGCCTCAGACTACTAGAAACGCCATTAGGGCTATAATAACCGATGAGGACAGTCAAATAATTTTTATTGACACTCCGGGCATTCACAAGCCCAAAAACAAGCTTGGCGAATATATGGTCAATATAGCTCAGGGTACTTTGAGTACTGTTGAAGCAGTTATATTTATTGTTGAAGCCGGAGATGAGTCAATAGGCCCGGGTGACGAGTACATAATTGAACAGCTGTCTCAAATAAAAACACCTGTTTTTCTAATTATCAATAAAATAGACCTTGTACCTAAAGAAAAGATACTGTCATTAATTGCAACTTATTCTCAAAAATTGAACTTTGAATCAATAATACCTGTTTCAGCGTTAAATAATGAGGGTACAGATATAGTAATAAGGGAAATCAAAAAGGTACTGCCGGAAGGTCCTATGTATTATCCTGACGATCAGATAACCGATCAGCCCGAGAAGCAAATTGCGGCAGAAATAATAAGAGAAAAGATACTTTATCTTACAAAGGATGAAGTCCCCCATGGAACAGGAGTTGAAATTATATCCTTCAAGGAAAGAAAGGGAAAGGATATAATTGATATACAAGCAAATATTTATTGCGAAAAGGATTCACATAAGGGTATACTTATTGGAAAAGAAGGCAAAATGCTTAAAAAAATCGGGATGATGGCAAGAAAAGATATCGAGAATCTTCTCGGTACAAAAGTTTTTCTTGAGGTTTGGGTTAAAGTAAAGGACGACTGGAGAAACAACAACAATATGCTTAAAACTCTGGGATATAAGGATAATTAAGCATGTTGAAGAAATAAAAAGAAGATTTTCCTATGATAATTTTTCAAGTATACAAAAAAAAATATGGAGAAACATAATATTATTAAACCGTACAAATAAAGAGGGGGATTGGATATTATGTTAAGGGATTTAATTTGGAAAGCCTTTGAAAAGACAGGAGAGATAGATAAGTATATATTTTACAAGGAAGTAAGTGAAAAGGGCTATATTAAAGATGAGATTGTAACAACCAAAGAAGAGGTGGCAATCAGTAAATGAGTGCTTCCGTTAATAATAAAGGAAAAATATGAGTTATATTAAGGCTGATGGAATAGTAATTAAAGAAGTTAATACAGGTGAAGCCGATAGAATTGTCACCATATTAACTAAAAACAGAGGCAAAATATCGGCTTTTGCTAAAAATTCCAGACTTCCTAGAAGCAACCTTGTTGCTGGAACGCAGATAATGTGTTACAGCAACTTTGTGCTGTTTAAAGGAAGGGATATGTATACAATAAGTTCCTGTGATGTTTTGGAACCTTTTTACGGGTTGAGATGCGATGTGGTTAAACTTACATATTCGGCTCATTTGCTTGAACTTGTCAATGATGTAATCCAGGAGGAACAGCCTGCGGTTAAAACCCTTCAACTTCTTCTTAACACTCTTCATTTTATTGATAAGACAGATAGAAGCTGTGAACTTTTTACAAGAATTTTTGAGCTCAGATTTTTATCAATATTAGGTTATGCACCCTATGTAAGCAGCTGTATTAATTGCGGTAGTCTTGAAATTGATAAAATGAGCTTCAGTTTTAAAAAATGCGGATTCTTGTGTAGTTCATGTGCTATGGAAGATGTTAATGCACAACCTTTGTCTGTAGGAGCGGCAAAGGCAATTTATTACATAGTACACTCTAATATAAAGGAACTTTTTAATTTTGAGGTTTCGGAAAACGTTTTAGAAGAACTTTCAAGGGTGAACAAAAGGTTTATAAAGGATAGGCTTGACAAGGATTATAAAAAACTGGATTTTCTAAAATCACTTTAGCATTACCTCGTTTATTACATTTTTTGAAAAATTATTATATATTTTATATAATATATGTATTAAGAGATTAATAACATATTTAATTTTTAAATGCGGTTAATGGGGTTTGCATGGTATAATATTAAATCATAGGGGAGGCGGTTTAATATTAACAGATATTTTAGATATGGACTTTTGTACATATTGTTTTTTTCATTTGTAGTACTTTCTACTTCATGTTATTTTTATCCAAGGCCTGAGACTTATATTGAAACAAACCTTGAGAAGGAGAAGACTACATTAAAGTTTATAAGCAGTTGGGGCGGGATTGATCCGCAAGCAGAGCCGTTAAATGAGATTTTTACAGAGTTTATGGAAAGTAATAAGGATATTGAAATAATAAATGAATCGGTATCGGGGGATGATTTTCTCACAAAGATAAAGGCTGATTTTGCGTCAGGCTATGATCCCGATGTCTTTGGATTATGGCCGGGTTCGGATATCGATGCATTGATAAAGGCAGGTAAAGTTGCGGATCTAACTGAGCTTTTAGAAAATGATCCCGAGTGGAAAAACAGTTTTAAAGATGATGGCTGGAGCTATACCACTTATGAAGGTTCCATATATGGAGTGCCTTTTGAAAGGATATTCGAAGGCCTTTTTATTAATAAAGATTTGTTTGAGCAATATGATATTAAAATACCCGAGGATTTTGAGGAGCTAAAGGAAGCTGTAATAAAGTTCAGAGCCCGTGATAAGATTCCTATAGCACTGAATTTTAGATCTGAAGGAACTTACCTGTACCAGAATATACTTGCGGTATTAGGCGGAAAGTATGTACTTCAAGACCCAATTATTGAAGGAACTGTAAAGGATTGTTATATTGATGCCATGAAATATATGAAGGAGCTTCACGATCTAGGTGCATTTCCGTCCTATGAGGAAGCTCTTAATATGGATAATAAAACCAGGGATAATATGTTCCTCAATAAAGAGGCTGCCATGATTGCACAGGGTTCCTGGTTCATCGGTAAGATAAGGGAAAATCAGGATACTTATGACATTATACCTTTTCCAAAGATAAGTGATGGTGTGCCTAAAAGCCCTACAATGATATATGGGCTGGGATGCGGGACATTTTACATAAGCAGAAATGCCTGGGAAAATGAAGAAAAAAGAGAAGCGGCTATCAAATTGCTAAAAACACTTACATCAAGAAAATCTGCACAATTATTTTCATTTAAGACAGGTATGATATGCAATCTAAATACCGATATAACCGGACTTAACTATAACGAATTGACATTAAGGGGGCTGGAGCTTATTAATAATGCAAAAGAATTGGTAGGTCCGCCTGACAGCTACGTTGACAGAACAGCTTGGGAAGAGATTATAGTAACTAAAATTCCCTATGTTCTTGAAGGTAAGAATAAACCCGTTGAAGTATGGAATGAGTATTTGGAGCATTTGAAATTACGGGGTCTTATAAAATAATGAATTATTGAAAGTGCAGCATGGGGGCAAGTAAATGAAAAATCCTTTTGTGAGATTAAGACAGATATATAAGGATCTACCTATAAAACACAAAATGCTTTTGATATCATATTTCCAAATCCTTATACCTGTTATTATAATCGGTTTTTCAAGTTGTATGATATCTGAAAGAATTATACAGAAAAAGTCTGTAGATTACTCATTGTATATAATGAGAACAATAGAACTAAGGCTTACCGACTGTATAAACAGTCTTACAAGCATGTCTCAGGACTTGCTCTATTATAATGATATATATGAAAGATTGAAAGATAAAGATGATGGCAAATATGAAAATGATGTAAGCGATGTAGGTCAAGAACAGGATGAAAATGAGGATATCGGCAGTTCTTCAAGCTTTGATAAATATGAAAGAATCACATCAACAATAAATACAATGAAAAAATATACAAATTCAAGAAATGAGATTCTTGGAATATATTTTGAATCAATGGATAGAAAAGTGAAATTTTTTAAGGACAGCAGCAGGTCTAAAGAAAGCATAGAAAGCCTTATCAGGTTTGACGAAATGGCCGCAAAGGCAAGACAGGGTCACGGCAAGGTTAAGTGGTTTTTTACAAAGAATACAACCAAAGCGGAGAATATCTTTTTGGTAAGGATTATTTACGACAGAGATAACTTTAAAGAAATAGGTCTTATGGCTATCCGTATAAACAGGAGTTATTTTGAATCGGTGTATAGTGGTCTTGTCAATAATGATATGAAGGATATAGCTGTAATATCAGAAGAAAACGAGTTTATTGTAAGCAGAAAAAATGAATTTCCTTATGTGTTTGACAAAGAATTTTTAAACAATATCAAGACCAAAGAAGGAGCATTGATAAACCAAAAGCATGATTCGCTGGTAACCTATGTCAAAATGAAGGATACTGACTGGAAGATTATATCATATATACCGCTGAATATATTGTATAAAGATATAAATAATTTTAGGCTTATAATTATTTGTATATGTCTTGTTACAGTTTTGTTATTTACATTATTAAACAGAAAATTATCCAATGATTTTATAATTCCTATTAAAAGAATTGTTACAGGGATGAAGGAAATTCAGAAGGGAACCCATGTTGATATAGAGATGGATAGGGATGATGAGCTTGGCTTTATAACAAAGACATTCAATGAAATGTCCAAAGAAATCAATCACCTGATAACATGGATTTATAGAGAGCAGATTACCAGAAAGGAAGCCCAGCTTAAGGCACTGCAATCTCAAATTAATCCTCATTTTCTTTTTAATACATTGGAATCAATCAATTGGATGGCAATGCTTAAAAATGTGCCTGAAATAAGCGAGACTGTCACAGCTCTGTCGTCGTTAATGGAAGCGAGTATTGGCAGAGATGACAAGCTTATACCCTTAAGGGAGGAATTTAAATATATAGATCATTATATTTCAATATTGAAGAAACGATTTGAAGATAGGATACAGCTGCATGTATATGTTGAAAACGATGATATACTTGAAATAAACATACCCAAGCTATTGATACAGCCTATTATAGAAAATGCTGTCTATCATGGGATAGGAAATATAAATGATGTTGGTATCATAAGGCTTAATACATTTATAAGGTATGGAGTTCTTATAATAGAGGTTGTTGACAACGGTATAGGCATGGACAAGGAGAGCTTGGATAAACTTAATGAAATTCTGGCACTTGATAATGATACATATTTTAGATTGCGTGTAAATGAAGAAAGAAAAAGCATTGGGCTTGAAAATGTAAATAGAAGAATTAAGCTGTTTTACGGTGAAAAATATGGACTTACCATAAACAGTGAAAAAGATAAGTTTACTAAGGTAACTGTTTCAATACCTATTAACAGCTCTATACAAGATAAGGAATGACGAGGTGGGGGATTATGTTCAAAGTTATAATAATTGATGATGAACCTATAATAAGAAGGGGATTAAAAAATGTTATCGATTGGCATAAATACGATTGTGAAGTATGTGCTGAAGCAGGAGAAGCCTTAAATGCCATAGAAATTATAAAGGAGCAAAAGCCCGATATAATTTTTACCGATATTAAAATGCCGGGCATGGATGGAATAACAATGATAAGTGAAATTATAAATCTTGTGCCCGACAGCAAAATAATTATACTTACAGGCCACAGAGATTTTGATTATGCGAGGGATGCTGTTAAGTACGGTGTTTTTGAATTTTTGCTTAAGCCGTCCAAAATTGAGGTTTTAAATGAGGTTGTTGAAAAAGCTGTTGCTGAGTTGAAAAGAGCTAGAGACAAATATGAAGAATTAAATAAATTAAAAGTGCTGTTTGAACAGAATATTCCCATTTTAAGGGAGAAGTTTTTATATGACATAATATATGCCATCAATAAGGATCCTAAGGATATAAAGGCCAAAATGGAGCTTTTTAATCTTGAAATAGACAAATTTTTCCTGATACTGGTGGAAAACGAAGTCAAGGAAGGTAAGGAAAGCACATTCGACAGATATAAGCCTCTTCATCAGTTGGGCATAATCAATACATTCAAGGATCTTTTTAAGGACACTTTCGATGTAACAAGCATTTCTCTCGAAAGTAAGTGGACCGCTTTTATACTGCATATGAGAGAATATAACGACAACTATGCGGAATTGATAGAGGAGAAATGTCTTAGCCTTCAGCAAATAATTCAAAACTACTATGATTTTAATATTTCTGTTTCGGTTAGTTCGGAGGGTGTAGGTGCACTGGATTTACCGGCTAAATTGAGCGAATGCCATGAAGCGTTAAGGTTTAAGTATTATTTGGGCAATAATCTTGTGATTTTCTATAAGGATTTAAATTCTTTCTTCAAGTATGAAAACTATTCAATGCTGGAGGTATACAGCAACGAGCTTTTAGCAGGTATAAAATCCGGGGATCTTAATGAGGTCAAAAGTAAGCTGCAGAATATAAGGGAATTTATATCATCTTTAGAACAAAATGAGAGAAATATGGCATATTTAAAAATATATTTTGTAAATGTGACATCATCCATAAATAACATAAGGTTGTCCATAAATGCAGCTGACGATGACAGAGGCCAATCTGGATCGAGCAAGATAAGCAGCTTCTATATATATGCAGAGAATTGTGAAAACATTAAGGACCTTAACTCATTGCTTGAAGAGGTTGCTATAGACGTTGCTTCAAAAATATATAACTTTAACAACAAGAGAATAAAGCTCATGGTTCAGAAGGCTGTAGAGTATCTCAATAATCATTATAACGAACCTATAACTTTAGGAAGGGTAGCGGAAAATATATATGTAAGCTCTTTTTATTTAAGCAGGATGTTTAAAAAGGAGCTGGGAAAAAACTTTATTGACTTTTTAAATGAAATAAGGGTTGAAAAATCCAAAGAGCTTTTGAAGGACGGGAAGTATAAAACTTATGAAGTAGCACAACTTGTAGGTTTTTCAGACTCGCAGTACTTTTCCAAGACATTTAAAAAGTATTCAAACATGACGCCTACCGAATACAGGGAGTCCATAAGACAAGGCTGATGAACTGCATAAACAGGCGGCTTTAAATGCAAATATGTTTACAATATGCCAAGCTGTGCAATTGAAGAAGATAAAAGCAAAATGTTATACTTAGAGTGAATAAGTATGCAAAATTTTGCTTTTTATTTTGTATTCTAAAGACAAATAAAAAATGGGAGGTATATGTGTACTATGAAAAAAGTTTTCCTAAAAAAAGTTTCTGTCATTACAACCATATTTTTACTTACTTCGGTATTTACCGTCTATCAACCGACGTTAAGTGCCGCTGCTAATTTCAATTATGGTGAAGCATTACAGAAAGCAATCATGTTTTATGAGTTCCAGCGTTCGGGTAAAATCCCGGAGGACAGCCGTAACAATTGGCGTGGTGACTCGGGTATGACTGACGGTGCCGATCATAACATTGATCTTACAGGCGGATGGTACGATGCAGGAGACCACGTAAAATTCAATTTGCCTATGGCTTATACTTCAACAATGCTTGCATGGAGTGTTTATGAAGACAGGGATGCTTATGTGAAAAGCGGTCAGCTGCCATACATATTGGACAACATAAAGTGGGCGACAGACTACTTTATTAAATGCCATCCCTCACCAAATGTTTATTACTATCAGGTTGGTGACGGTCAGTTAGACCATTCATGGTGGGGACCTGCCGAAGTTGTTCTCGAGATTATGAAAAGGCCATCATATGTTTTAACCGAAGCTAACCCAGGATCTGCTGTTGTAGCTGAGACAGCAGCGGCTTTAGCATCAGCTGCTGCCATATTCAAGCCTACAGATCCTACATATGCTGCTGAATGCTTGAAGCATGCCAAGGAGCTTTTTGCATTTGCAGACAAAACAAGAAGCGATAAGGGTTACACTGCAGCAGAAGGATTTTATGCTTCGTGGAGTGGTTTTTATGATGAACTGACATGGGCAGCTATGTGGATTTACCTTGCAACAGGTGATGAAACATACCTTCAGAAAGCAGAGTCCTACGAACCTAATTGGGAAAGAGAAGGAATCACTACTTTAATCAAGTATAAATGGGCACATTGCTGGGATCAGAAGCTATTCGGTGCTTTACTGCTTCTTGCAAGGGAAACAGGAAAGCAATTATACATAGAGGCCATTGAAAGACACTTGGATTGGTGGGCAGGTATTGGGTCCGAAAAGATAACATATACACCAAAAGGTCTTGCATGGCTTGATAGATGGGGTGCTTTAAGATATGCAACAACAGAAGCATTTCTTGCTGATGTATATGCCGATTCTAATGTATGCAGTTCAAATAAAGTGAATTCATACAAATCTTTTGCAAAAAGCCAGATAGATTATGCATTAGGAAGCACAGGAAGAAGTTTTGTTTGCGGATTTGGTGTAAATCCTCCGAAAAGACCTCATCACAGAACTGCACACGGTTCCTGGATGGGTTATCTTGACTGTGATATACCCAATTATCACAGACATGTATTGTATGGTGCACTTGTTGGGGGACCGAACAGTTCGGACGGTTATACAGACGATGTCAAAAATTATGAAAACAACGAAGTAGCTTGCGACTATAATGCCGGTTTTGTAGGGATATTAGCAAGAATGTATGATGATTATGGCGGAGATCCTATTCCTGATTTCAAAGCAATTGAAGAGCCGGTGGACGAGTACCTGACAATGTCGGCTGTAGCTATTCAGGGTGATGCTGCAATGATTACAATTACTTTGGGTAATCAGACTGCTTGGCCTGCAAGAGTAAGCGATAAGCTTTCATGCAAATACTTTGTTGATATTACTGAAGGAATAAATGCAGGCCTTAAACCTGAGGACTACAAAATATCCATAAGCGGAACAACCACTGCAAAGGTAACAGGCTTGCATCCTTGGGATGAATCAAAAAATATATACTATATAAATATTGACTTTTCTGGAATTAAATTATTCCCGGGCGGAGTAAATGATTATAAAAAGACAATAAGCTTTAATGTTAAGTTCCCATATGGTTCCAATGCTTGGGATACAAAAAATGATTTTTCCGCACAGGATCTTGAGGCATCATCAAGTTGGGAAGGTTCATTGACCAAATTTTTGCCGGTTTACGAAGATGGAGTATTGGTTTACGGTCCGGAACCCGGAAATAATAGTCCGAAGCCAACACCAACTAAGCCTTCAAGTACGCCTACAAACCCGCAAAATGGAAAAGCAATATCGGGATATATAAAGCCTGATTTAACATCAACTTCAGCTGCACTTTTATCCGGTACTGTTGTATCTATAGAAGGAACATCAATTTCAGCCGTAACGGATTCAAATGGCTATTTTGAGTTGAATGTAGCACCAAATGCTTCGGGTTACAACATTATTATAAAGAAGACCGGAATGCTCACAAGGGTAATAAATGGTGTTAAAGTGTCAAATAATGATATTCAATTGTCAAAGCAGAATGCACCGATACTGATTTGGGGCGGAGACAGCAATCAGGACGGCACCATCAACATGTCGGATATAATGGTTATTGCAAAAGCATTCAATAGTACATCCAGTTCGGCTAATTATAATAAAGATGCCGATATTAACATGGACGGATCGGTTAATATGAACGATGTAATCATAGCAGCAATGCACTTTAATAAGACCACAGCAGATTATCCAGTTTTCGAAATAATATAGTGAAAAATAATAAAGAAAAAATAGAGAAAATAATAGAGAGAAAAAAAGAGGAGATACTCCTTCAAAATATGGAGGTATTGGTATATGAATAAAGTCATGTGTACAAAAAAAATAATATGTTTTATTATGGTTGTCTCGATATTGGTATCTTTAATACCTGTATCCTTAGTTGTACGGGCCGCAGATACTGCAATAGATCCGTTAAGTGCACCGGGGGATGACGACTGGCTTCATGTAGTAGGAAATAAAATTGTTGATAAGGATGGCAAAGAAGTTTGGCTCACAGGTACAAACTGGTTTGGATTTAATACCGGTTCAGGTGTTTTTGACGGAGTATGGAGCTGCAATATGAAAGAAGCTATCAAAAACATGGCTGACAGAGGTATTAACTTTTTAAGAATACCTATGTCTGTTCAAATAATAAACGAGTGGGCTGCAGGTATCTATCCAAAGGCTCAGGTTAACGACTACGTAAATCCGGAGCTGAAAGGGAAAAACAGTCTGGAGCTTTTTGACATAGCACTGTCAAATTGTAAGGAATTCGGTATTAAAGTTATGGTGGATATACACAGTGCACCTACTGCAGCTATGGGACATACAATACCTTTATGGTATGACGGTTCATTTACAACAGAAGACTTTTACAAAGCATTGGAATGGATTACAGAAAGATACAAGAATGATGATACAATCCTTGCTATTGACTTAAAGAACGAGCCTCACGGCAACCCCAACCAGTCGGCTGAGTTTGCAAAATGGGACAACTCAAAGGACAAAAACAACTGGAAATATGTTGCTGAAGAGGCAGGCAAAAGAATTTTGGCTATAAATCCCAACCTTTTAATAGTGGTAGAAGGTGTTGAAGCTTATCCAAAGCCTGGCTATGACTATACAGCAAAGGATGCATGGGGTGAAGAAAGCAAATATTACTTTACATGGTGGGGCGGCAGCCTTAGAGGTGTAAAAGATTATCCGGTTGACTTAGGTGCCGGAAACAGCCAGTTGGTATACTCTCCACATGACTATGGTCCGTTGGTATATCAGCAAAAGTGGTTCTATGACGGCTTTAATAAGGAAACACTATATAATGACTGCTGGAGAGATAACTGGGCTTTTATCCATGAAGAGAATATTGCACCGCTTCTTATGGGAGAATGGGGAGGCTTCATGGATGGCGGACCTAACGAAAAATGGATGAGAGCTTTAAGAGATTACATGATTGAAAATAGAATACATCACACATTCTGGTGCTACAATGCCAACTCGGGAGATACAGGTGGACTTGTAACCCATGATTTTATAACATGGGAAGAAGATAAGTATGAGCTTCTAAAACCTGCATTATGGCAAACTAAAGACGGTAAGTTTGTGGGGTTGGATCATCAGGTTCCTCTTGGTTCAAATGGAATTAGCTTATCACAATACAATGAAGGACCTGTAGTAACAACTAATCCTACAACTGCAAAGCCCACACCGACAAGTACAAAATCCAGCAATACTCCAACTCCTACAATTCCGGGAGGTGAAGCAGGTAATAAGGTATCAGGGTATGTTAAACCCGATTTTAGCGATTCGACATTAAAGGATGGTTTTAAGGTTGAAGTTGTAGGACAGTCATTGAATATTACAACTGATTCAAAAGGATATTTTGAAATAGGAAATATCCCTAAAACAATTAATACATATAGTATAAAAATAAGCAAAGCAGGATATGTTTCAAGAACAATCAGCAATGTAAACAATTCTGCCAATACAGTCATAAGTTCGCAGACTGAGCCGTTACAGCTTTTTGCTGGCGACCTAAATGGTGATGATAGCGTAAACATGTCGGATATACTTTTGCTTGCAAAGACATTCAATACTACTAAAGACGGAAGCAGTTACGACCCGATTAATGACTTGAACGGTGATGGAAGCATTAATATGAACGATGTTATGATAGTTGCAAAAAACTTTAACAAGACATCGGCAGATTACTAAAAGTGAAAAAATAATTTCATCTATAACTCGAACATTTTGGCGGATCTCTTAATATGGGATTTCCGCCGATTTTTATGTTTCAAAGAATATTTAATGCTTTTAAAAATATTGTTTTACAAAATAGAATTTCATAAAAAATTATCAGATACCTTTTCTTTGAAATCAAGAATATTTGCGGATTTTGATATTTTGTAACATTACAAATTAAAATGAAAATAATATTTTTTAAAAATATTATTGGAATTCTTAAAAAGCTGTGCTATAATGCTATTAGAGAGAGAGAAAAACATCATTTGTAATATTACAAAATGTTATATTACAAAAAAGGATGAGATAAAAGAATAAGTGTACAGTAGTCGAATACATAACATTCGCTCCTTAGAATAAATAATCTATTAAGCTTAGGGTATTTCAAATAAAGAATACCCGTTTTTTTTTATTTTTTAAAAAAATAAGAATAATAAAAAATTTAGTATTAAATAATAAATAACAAATAATAAGTGATAGAATAATAAAAGATAAAAGATAATAATTGATAGCAATGAAATAATTAAGCAATGAAATAATTAAGAAATAAATATGTAATATGTGTATGCGAAGGAATAAATTACATCCAGCTCATTAAAATATAACAAATTTTTAATATAATTTTAATATTTTTTAATAAAATTATAAAAAAGATATGGTCTTCTAAAAAATATTTTGTTATAATATATAAGTGAGAGAAACAGGGATTAGTTTAGTTCAGTTGATATATATAAATTACATAACAATACGTTGATTTAATCATTGTAAATTCCTTTGTATCCTATATCCTTATTATTGTAGGTATTACTCCATATATATTTATATGGAATGATATAAATATAATAAATACAAGGAGGAAAATTAATGAAAAGGTTCAAAAAACTATTGGCAGTGGTAGCATGTGTTTCCATGATGTCCACATTGTTTGCTTGTGGCGGCGGTGGCGATGAGCCAGAAGAATCACCATCACCAAGTCCTTCTACTGAGGCTTCAGCTCCTGCTGAATCACCATCTCCTTCAGCTGTAAACAGAGAAGATGTTACAGGTGAAGTTGCATTCTGGTATTTCAACAAGGATGAAGCTCCAAACATTGAAAAAGCATTCAAAGATGCTTTCCCAAATGTTAAAATTACTTTATCAGTTATACCTGATAAAGACCAGCAGTACCAGAACAAACTCACATCAGCTATCAGATCAGGTTCAGGTGTGCCAGACCTTTTCGGTGTTGAATCAGCGTTTGTTAAGAGATTTGTTGACATGCCAGATGCTTTTGCTGATATAACAGAAAGAGCAAAAGATTTGGTTACTAACATGGTTCCATATACTGTTGAAGTTGGAACTGACAAGAGTGGCGTACTTAGAGCAGTAGCTCATCAGGCTGCAGCTGGTGCTTTGGCTTACAAAAAGCCTTTAGCTAAGAAATATCTCGGAACTGATGATCCTGCTGAAATCGCAGAATTGTTGTCCACTCCTGAAAAAATGTTAGAAACTGCTAAGACACTGAAAGAAAAGAGCGGTGGAAAAGTTGCATTGTTCCCAACATTCGAAGAACCACAGAAGTTATACCTCGGTGGACGTAGTGAAGGTTGGGTTGTAGATGATAAACTTAATATAGACCAGAAGATGATCGACTTCATAGACTTCGCTAAACAATTAAGAGACAACAAATACGAAGCTTCCCTCGACCAGTGGTCACCAGGATGGTCAGCTGCTATAGCTGATGATGAAAAAGCTCTCGTTTGGGCATGTCCAACATGGGGTATTCCATGGATAGTTGGTTCAAACGACAAGAAAGCTGCTGACGGCGGAAGATGGGGCTTAGCTAAACCACCATTCCCATTCTTCTGGGGTGGAACATGGTTCGGTATGTACAGTAAGTCACCAAATCAGGATGCTGCTTGGGAATTGATCAAGTACTTTACTGGTGATAAAGACTTCATGAAGAAGTGGGCAACTGATAATCAGGACTTCCCGAACAACTTACAAGCAATTGCTGAAGGTTCAGCTGAAGACAGCAAGATCATGGGTACTAACGTATTCAAGTTCTATGAACCATTCGTAAAAGATATCAATGGTAAGATTCTTACTAAGTATGATGATACTATTGAAAATGCATTTATCGATGTTATGAGATCATACCTTGCTGGTAAGATTAGCAGCAAAGATGATATGCTCAAGACATTCAAAGATAAAGTTAAGACTAACTTAAAGGATATTACTGTTGAGTAATATTTGATAAAAAAGGTGTTGTCGAATAGACAACACCTTTTTTGTATATTTTTTTATGCATCAAAATAAAAAAGAACATAACATTGACAATTATTTATCAAAGTGGTATAATGAAATTGTTAAATAGTTAACAATCTAAGCTTAATATAAATCATATTAAATCACATGTGATTTTTTTTAATACAATGTGTTAATTTATTAACATAGTATGTTAAAAAAATAACAAAGCAATAAAAAGAGAGCAAAGGAGTGATCTTTTATGACAGAAGAAATTAATAAGAATCAAGTTAACGAGAAGGCTAATGTAAGTCAGGAAATAGGTGAACTTGTTTCAAGGGCACAAAAAGCATTGGAAAAATTTATGACATTTGATCAGCAAAAGATTGATGTTATCGTTAAAGCTATGGCACTTGCCGGACTAGATGACCACATGAGACTTGCTAAAATGGCTGTTGAAGAAACAGGCAGGGGCGTTTATGAAGACAAAATAACTAAAAATATATTTTCTACAGAGTACATTTACCATAGCATTAAGTATGAGAAAACAGTCGGTATAATAAATGATAATGAAAATGAGGACTTCTTTGAGGTTGCGGAACCGGTAGGAGTAATAGCTGCAGTAACACCTGTTACAAATCCCACGTCCACTACAATGTTTAAATCATTAATAGCTATTAAAGCAAGGAATCCCATTATATTTGCATTTCATCCATCTGCCCAAAAATGCAGTGCCGAGGCGGCAAAGGTGTTGAGGAATGCGGCGATAGAGGCCGGTGCTCCTGAAGATTGCATACTCTGGATTGAAAAACCGTCAATTGAAGCGACACAACTTCTCATGAACCATAGTGGAGTATCTCTTATACTTGCTACCGGCGGAGCAGGAATGGTTAAAGCTGCATACAGCACAGGTAAACCTGCCCTTGGTGTTGGACCGGGTAATGTTCCTTGTTATATTGAAAAAACTGCAGATTTAAAGAGAGCAGCTACAGACCTTATATTGTCCAAAACATTCGACAATGGTATGATTTGTGCATCTGAACAGGCGGTTATTGTAGATAAGGAGATTGCTGCGGAGTTTGAAAAATTTATGAAAGATAATGCATGCTATTTCTTGAATGCTGATGAAACCATAAAATTAGCAAAGATTGCAATAGATGAGGTTAAATGTGCCATGAACCCTGATGTGGTTGGACAATCGGCATATACAATAGCGAAGATGGCCGGCTTGAGCGTACCTGAAAACACCAAAATACTTATAGCAAAACAGGAGGATGTAGGTCCGGATTATCCGCTTTCAAGGGAAAAACTAAGCCCAATACTTGCATATTATATTGTTGATTCTGTAGAGGAAGGAATAAGAAAAGCCGAACAGATGGTTGAATTCGGAGGCTTAGGACATTCAGCCGTAATACACTCCAATAATGAAAAAGTTATAGAAGAGTTTTCAAAGAGACTTAAAACAGGAAGGTTAATAGTTAACTCACCTTCAACTCATGGAGCTATTGGCGATATTTATAACACAAACACTCCATCTCTTACATTAGGATGCGGAACATACGGTAAAAATTCAACAACTCAGAATGTTTCTGCAGTGAATCTCATAAACAAAAAAAGAGTATCGAGGAGAAGAGTGAATATGCAGTGGTTTAAGATACCGGAAAAAATATATTTTGAATTCGGTTCAACTCAGTATTTGGAGAAAATGCCCGATATATCAAAAGCGTTTATAGTAACAGACCCATATATGGTTAAGCTTGGATATGTAGATAAAGTTCTTTACTACCTTAGAAAAAGACAGCAGTATGTTCATTGCGAGATATTCTCAGATGTTGAGCCCGATCCGTCTGTAGAGACTGTTATGAAAGGCTGCGAGCTTATGAATAAGTTTCAACCTGATGTAATAATAGCCTTGGGCGGTGGTTCGGCTATAGATGCCGCTAAAGGAATGTGGCTCTTCTATGAGCATCCTGAAACTGATTTTGATTTATTGAGACTTAAGTTCATGGATATAAGAAAGAGGGTCTATAAATTCCCTAAACTGGGTAATAAAGCAAAAATGGTAGCGATTCCGACTACATCGGGTACAGGATCAGAGGTTACATCCTTTGCAGTTATAACCGATAAAGAGAAAAATGTGAAATATCCTCTTGCAGACTATGAACTGACTCCTGATGTTGCAATAATTGACCCGGAATATGTTATGTCGGTACCGCCTTCAGTTACAGCCGATACAGGTATGGATGTTCTTACACATGCTATTGAAGCGTACGTATCCATTCTAGCATCCGATTT
This sequence comes from Pseudobacteroides sp., assembly GCA_035370245.1. Lineage (GTDB taxonomy): Bacteria > Bacillota > Clostridia > Acetivibrionales > DSM-2933 > Pseudobacteroides. Next base: position 7,967 of record DAOOVO010000012.1, on the reverse strand, counting down.
TACGGACGGTTTGGCAATAAAGGCTATTCAGTTGGTGTTTGAATATTTGCCGAGAGCATATAAGAATGGTAGTGATGCTTTGGCAAGAGAAAAAATGCATAATGCTTCATGTATTGCAGGTATGGCGTTTACAAACGCATTCCTCGGAATAAATCACAGCCTTGCTCATAAGCTGGGAGGAGAGTTCCATATACCGCATGGAAGGGCAAATGCAGTACTTCTTCCTTATGTTATAGAGTACAATGCACAAAAGCCTACAAAGTTTGTATCATTCCCTAAATATGAGACGTTTATTGCCGATAAAAAATATGCTGAAATAGCCAGGGCACTAGGACTTCCGGCATCAACTACCGAGGAGGGCGTGCAGAGCTTGATAAAAGCCGTAAGGGATCTTATGAAAGAGATAAATATGCCGTCTACTATAGCAGAATGCAAGGTTGACAGCAAAAAGTTTAAGGCCAAAGTATCTGAGCTTGCGGATAAAGCATTTGAAGACCAGTGTACATCTGCCAATCCAAGACTTCCGTTGGTGTCTGAGTTGGAAGAGATATATTTAAAAGCTTACAGCGGCAGTGAAAATAAATAAAATAGATGTTTCACCGGATTATTATATTTTTCGTATGAATTAAAAGTGTTGATAAAAATGAGGGGAATAAAATCCTCTCATTTTTTTAATAAGATCATTATGAATATGAGACTTGCAAATATAAGAAAGAACTTGAAGGGGTAAAAAGATTTACACATAATTAAACGAAATAAAAATTTCGTTTAATTATGTGGGGGATTTTTTTATGTACATTAACTTCTGCGTATACCTAGCCGGTATCCTAAGTTTATTATAAAATTTACGAAAATATTTGTCTTAGAGACTTTCATCCTTCGCACAAATGAACCAAGTGAAAAGAAATTTCGCCGAAATCGTAAGTAACCGTTATAAAGTTCATCCGGTGTCATATTCTTCGGTTGAAATGCTACAACCGTCTTGCTGTTATATTTACTCCAGTCTTCGCTAAGTAACCGTTCTTCTTTTTTGAATTGCTCATATATGGGCGTTTTCGGGAATGGCGTTAAAATGCTTACTGTTGCACCATCTATTCCGAGGGTTTCGCAAGCGGTTAGTGTTTCGTCAAAAACACTCTTTGTATCACCGTCAAAACCAAATACAATGCCCGCCTGGACCATTATTCCGTGGCGATGTATGTTATCGATTAAATGTTTGTAATCTTGGAGCCTATTGATGTTTTTCCCTGCATCGGAAAGCGAAGCTTCTGAAAATGACTCGAGCCCGATAAAGAGGTATATACAACCGGCAGCTTTGGCAAGTCAACTTAATTACTCAATTCAAAATGAAGATGTTTACCATTCCGGCAATCAGCAAGCCAATTATAAACAGTGTACAGGCGGTGCAAATAAAGCCCGGCAAAAATATATCGGCAATTTTAGAAGAGACATCTGCTTCTTCAAAGGAAATAGCAGCTTCATCGGAAGAATTGAGCGAGACTGCTGAAAAAGTATTCTCTACGGTAGAAAACTTAAGAGATACAGCTAAAGATATGATTAAGCAAGTAAATAGCTTTAAATTATAATATACTTAACTATGGGATTGATTACCGGTTTATGGAAATAATTTAGGAGTCCACCTCTTGACGATCATATTATATCAAGAGGTGGACTAATTATAATTTGCTGATTATTTCACTGTAAAATTTCACTGCACCCTGAATCTCATCTTCAGTAGGATGCTTCTTATTAATTCCTCCTATAAGTTTAAACGGTCCAAATGTATCAAAGCCTTTGCAGCAATAAGTTCCAAGGACAATACACTTTTTTGAAGAAAGGGTTCTTTTTATGCTTTTCGCAAAATCCGGCCCAAGTTTTCCGCATGTGTACAAAAGAAACACATTTTTGCCCTCCGGCATTTTCTCTTTGGTTACTCGTTCAATTTCTTTATAGAATTTATTATATGCAACACCGGATGCAATTCCAATAAGATCATATTCCTCCAATGTAATTTCATCCTCTTTAACATTAAGAAGTACTACATCGTGCTCTTTTTTAATTGCTTCACAAAGCTTTTTTGTATTTCCATGATGCCAGGATTCATATAATATTGCTGCCTTCATTTTTGTTCTCCTTTGCTTTCTAATTCTTTATCAAACACCATTTTTCTGTTCTTCAATTCAAGTTTGCTATTGTATTTATTTTAACATATTCATTTACTAATTAAAAAATGAAGGTGTTTTTTAAGTTGAGAGTATCATGTATTGTAATGGATATGTGCCTGTCCTTTTATATTAGGTTTTGAAGAATGCAATTTTACTCTAATAGTTGTTTTGTGCCAAAGGCTGGTTTCTATTTTGCATGTTATATGTTGGTTGGCTCGTAGCCCAGTAAAATAGCCACCTCCCCCGTCTGACGATGATATTTCAATAGTGTATATATCATCCGGATAAATTATATATCCGTCTACATTAACTGTATATCCTGCACCATACACAGATATGCTTTTAACGAAATCACCGTTTTCATTTGTCTGAAATTCGATATCAATATCTCCACTAGCTCTTGTCAACCGAAAATTATCATTTCGAATAGCCATACTGTTGGCATAAGGACATTGATTAAAATTTGGGGGATAAAAATAATTGGTATACATAAAATGCCCGCTCCTTATAAAAAAATATCTCTAATATATTATATTTTTATATTTGTGATATCGGGTTTGCAATTTATACTTTAAAAAATGCTTAGATTTCCCTTTAAATATTAAAATTGTAGATATTAATAGAATTATCGGTACAAAAATTTTAATCAAAGTTTCTGCAAATGTAGTATTATACATTGGTGTAGATGTAAATAAAAGTGCACTTATTATATTAATAGTGAATAATAGCCAACTTACTTTGTCATATCCTTTATACAAAAAGTAGAATATAATAATATAAAATAGAGGAACAAGAAAAATTGTTATAAGACCTAATAATACTGATATTATAATGTTTAAACTGCTATAATCATGAACTCAATTTTACCTGATCTAATTTGGCTATTTATATTAATCAACTTCTTTCTGATACATAAACTATTTTACATTATTATATCATTTCCATTATTATATTGGAATAACTGGTTCACATTATGATGATTGGCATTCCTGGAGAAAAATTGCCCACTATGCTACTGATGCGATATACAAAAGAGAGAATTTTTCATATAATGATAAACTGAATTTCTCATGTTTAATTAAGCATCTATAAAAGTTATTTTGAAAAAGAGACTAAACCGGTTGCGTCTTTACCTGTGATTTGTATATCATAATTATCCGATTCAGAAACGGTTACTGTGAATATTCCTGACATAAGGTTGTTTCCCGTATAGGGTTCACTGCCTTTTTGGCCGATGACCGTAAGACCAATTTCTCCATCTTCATGGATAACTTCAAACTTCAACACATCGCCCTTGTTAAGGTATATAGTGTATTTATCCTTTGAGCTCCATTCCTTGAATTCCATGGAGGCTCCTTTTCCATCATAGCTCTCAAGTATTACAATACTACCTTTTGGTGTGGAGCAACTCGAGATACCTATAATAATTGCAATAAACAGTGACAGAAAAGTAATAGTTTTACTACTTATTCTAGTGGTTTGTTTTCCGAAAAGCAAGACAATACCTCCTTAACAAATTTTTCCGACTCATTTATCCATGGGCTGTGACCGGAGTTTTCAAACCATACTATTTTTTTATCTGGAGCATCCAGAACTTGCATATATTCCTCCGCCAATATTGTAGGTGCATTGACATCATGTCGACCCAATAAGAAGTAGACAGGAACGTTAATCTTGGTGTAATCCTTCATCATATCAATGGTATAAAGCTGTTGGTACACATGATTGAATGTGTTGACGATGCCACGGATAAAGTTGATTTTATCAAGCAGCCCGTATTCGGAGGAAGCAATATCACGCAATGTGTTATAGCCTGGATTGTGGATTTCGGGATTGCTTGCCATATAATCATTTAGATAATTTAAGTACACTGCACTTTTCCATGTTACGTCTTTTCCGTAATAGGGTGGTTTACCATTTGCATTAAGCTTTTCTATGACAGCAGTATCACCTTTGGATTGTGCGATTTCAATAGACTTTGCATAATCCATCCTCTCAGTTTCTGCAAAGTCTATCATTTGGCCCGTTCCAATAAATCCATGATAAGACTCAGGATACTTATCTGCAAGAAAAATCCCTAAGGCACTTCCCCACGATTCACCCAAAAGGTAAATTTTATCCTGGGAAAAGCACTCTTTTAAGTATTCTGTCAGTGCATAGCCATCCTGAATATAGGTTTGGGCTGTAATATTTTTTATTTTTTCTGCATAATAGGACTTTCCGGAGCCGGGTTGATCCCAATTTACAACGACAAAATGCTTTTCCAATTCTGCCAGTTCATGTCTCACCGCTGCCATTTGTGTACCCCCGGGACCACCTGCCAAAAAGAGCAGAACGGGTGCATTTTTGTCCCAACCTCTCAAGCTAATCCACTGCTTTCTACCGTTCAACTCAATCTCTCTAAGCTCCGCAATACTGTTTTCTGGCGAGTTTCCGTCACTATCTGTAATGCGTGGAGTATGAGCAGTGAGCTGAGAAAGAGTAATTAACCCTATGTTCAATATAATTGTTGCTGCAAAGAATATGGCTGTCTTTTTTAAGCGGATAAGATGCTTCGAATTGGTCTTTTTTCTGATTACTGCAATGACACGATAAATCGAAAGGAGCAAAATCCATACGAGAGCAGCAACTGATAAAATTGTTAAAAATAGAAATATAATAATTTGAATCATAAAAAATCCCCTTCCCATTATTGCTTAATGTATACACATTCCAGAGTGTTACCCATTGCGGGAATATCGGTGATACGGCTGTATTTCGGCAATAACCTGCTTTGTTCCGTTAGGTGCTTAATCAAACTTATTTTTTCTGTTTCATTAAGAGGTTCGCGAAAAACAAGCATACCACCGGGTTTAAGTGACTTAGCCAATGCAGGAATGACTGTCTCCAATTCATTATTCGAAATATCATGTAACACAAAGTGGCAGTATGCTACATCAAATGTTTCATTAGTTAGATGTGTTGAATCACCTTTCAAAAAAATGATATTGTTGTAACATTTCAAAGTTTTTCGGCATGCATTAAGCCATCGCTCGGAAATGTCCATACAGGTCAATTGCCCATGGGGCAGTCTCTTTGCTGTGTAGTACGCAACCGTTCCCATGCCGCAACCGAAATCAAGCACCTGTTCTCCACCGTCGAGTGGTAAATTGTCTGCAAATACCCGGTAAACAGACTTGCCGTAAAGGAAAAACGCAAGCCGAGTAAGAAATATATCCAGACGAGTCGGTTCATAATTCATTTTTCATCACCTCACAAAAGAATCAGCTGTATTTCATGCTCATTATTATCATATCAATCGAACCTGTCATACAGCTGATTTAAACCTTAAATTTACCTTAAATTAATTTACTTTAATAAACAAATTTACTTTAATATGCAAACTCGGCTTAATAAATCAAATTTAATTTAAATTGTAGGAATGGTAATTTGAAAGGTGCTGCCCTGATTCTCGTCAAGACGTAGTGTCAAATCTCCTCCATGTGCCTCGGCAATTTTTTTCGCTATGGAAAGCCCCAATCCGCTTCCACCGGTTTTGGAATTGCGAGAGTCATCCACCCGCACAAAAGGTTTAAATATGTTGTCTGCAAGATGGGCCGGGATTCCAATCCCATTATCTCTGAAATCAATCACTGCCCGGTCATTTTGTACCGTTAGGCTTATTGAAATAAGCGTTCCTCTAGGATTATATCGCATTGCATTATTTGCAAGATTTTGAATAATCCTGCCGAACCTATCGGTATCAAGCATTACAAAAACACTTTCTTCCAAAATATTGAATTCATAATTGAAACATTCACGCTCAAATTGAGGTACAAGTTCTCCGCATATCTGCCGGATGTATTCGCAAATATCCGTTTTTACCGGATTTAATGAAAATTCCGGGCTGTCCATTTGGGAAAGCTCAAACAACTCTGTAAGAAGGCAATTTGCCCTTTTGCTGTTATTTAAAATAACCCCAAGGTATTCGTCGCATTCCTTTTTTGTCATATCAGTCTTTTTCATGAGCAGCTCCACATAGCCCTGTATGCTGGACATAGGATTTTTTAGGTCATGGGAGATGTCAAGAATCAAGCGACGTCTAACCTCTTCCGACTTTTTACGCAGGGAAATTTCATGCTCAATTCGTGCAGCCATGTCGTTAAATGTGTTCTGAAGCTCGGCAAACTCATTTTTTAACCGCAAATCTACCCGTACGGAATAATCACCTTCCCGCAAAAGCCTTGTTCCGTCACAGAGTTTTTTCAACGGTATGGTTATGCTTGCAGCTGTAATCCTGGAATATATAAAAGCGGTAAATGCAAGTATAATAAGATAAATGAGAACAACGGAAATAATTGCCCATCCTGCTCGTATGAAATCACCGGCTGTGGCTTCTTTATTAAACAACAACGAAAAATCAAGACGAATGGAGGTGGCAAATGTGACAATGAGCCAGAACTCGCCTTTTGGATGATAAACAATATCGTAATGGTATGGCTTTCTTTTGCTTTCCGTCAAAAATGTTGTAAATTCCTCAGTAGTCATCTTGTCCTTCCCGATGGTGTCAAGACCACTGGAATAAACAACTCGGTACTCTTTGTCCACAACCTGTACGCCACCACCGTTTTGAACTATGTTAGATGCGTCTATCTGTTTATAGTCATCTTTGATAATTGAACTGGCGGGATACTTATTTTTTGCCAGTGAATCAGATATCAATCCACTGGTAAATGACAGCAGCACAAATGCCAGTACTGTATCTAATATTGTAAGTAAGAATATTACAAGAAAATTTCTTAAAAATTGATTGGACAGTTTTCTCTTCATGATTTTTCACCGGTATAATGGAGCTTATATCCAATACCCCTAATGGTTTTCAAATACTTTGGGTTTTGCGGATCGTCCTCAATTCTGTTCCTGATTCGGCTGATATGCACCATCACAGTGTTATCGTCAAAAAGGTATTCATCATCCCATACCGATTGATAAAGCTGCTGTTTTGTAAAAACCTTCTCCGGGTTTTCTATGAAGTGCAAAAGCAGCTTGTATTCCTTTGCACCAAGCTCAATCGGTGCTCCATCCTTATAAACGCAGCATTTTTCTTTGTCTACGGACAGGTTTACATATGTGATATGTAAGGCGGCTTTTTCCTTAGCTGCCAGATACTCATTATTTCTCCTCAGTTGTGCACCCACACGGGCAACCAACTCAGCAATGGAAAAGGGTTTAGCTAAATAGTCGTCAGCACCAAGTCCAAGTCCCAATACTTTGTCCATGTCATCCGACCTTGCGGTAAGGAAGATGACGGGTATGGTACTGTACTCCCGAATTTTGCGGAGAAGATTGAACCCGTCCATCACCGGCATCATCACGTCAAGGATTGCCAAATTTACGTCCTGTGACTGAAGGATGTCCCATGCTTCCTTGCCGTTTTGTGCAGTTAAGACAGTATATCCGTTTTCTTCAAGGCTGATTTTTACTAAATTTCGGATGTCCTTCTCGTCATCTGCAACCAGTATGATCAATTTTTATACCTCCTACTTATAGCACTTATTATTTAGGCATAATCTATAAAGAATGTGCAATTCTATCAATCACTAAAAGTAGAATAGTTAATACCAAATTACAAAATAATGCCATTCTCCTTGATATTGCACCTTTAGAATAAAATCGATAAACATCACGATTGTATAGGCAAAATACAAGAAAAACATAAAAGGCAATAAAAACTAAAGATCTCCTAATAACAAGCAATGTATTTGAACTTAATAATGATTCCACTGCATAAACTCTTTTTTTACAATAGATGTACCTTGACAA
>DAOOVO010000011.1:0-63315 GCA_035370245.1 Pseudobacteroides sp. | reverse complement strand
AGTTGTCAAGGTACATCTATTGTAAAAAAAGAGTTTATGCAGTGGAATCAACATTCAATATTTTAAGGAAACCAATGACTGAAGACGAGGACGATAGTTTTTATAATAACAAAGCATATATTTATGTAAAGTATAAATTTGACAAGGAAGGTGAAACATACAGCGGCTATACCAAGTCAAAGACTGTAGAGATTGAGCCTCCGGCAAAGATATACTTAAGCTATGAATTTAAGAAGACTTCTGACAATTTATATGAGGTAATTGTTAAAGCTACCAATGCAGGATTGGGAACGGCAAGAGGATTAAAGCTTCTGCCTCCTGTAATAAGCAGTTCTGAACATGTAGTCCTTATCGAAGGAAAGGTTGAAGGCGGACAATGGGAACAGAATATTTCATGTCTTAAGTTTGGAAATATAGCTCCAAACCAGACAGTCACAGGTTACTATCACCTTCTCATATCAGGAGATGTTGATTTAGCTCAAAGCATAAGCTTTAAGCTGCTTAATGAAAATTCTTCAGGAAAGGTACTGTTGACGCCACTAACTTTTAATCATGTTGAAAGTTTTGACTTCAATCATTTAAGAGATGAGCTTATAAGATTGAAAAACAATATAAGTGGAGAGGGAGGACTTCTTGACAAGAGTACTGAGGATTTGTCGAGGGCTATGAATGAATCAATTGAATACATCAATTCATTGGATGACGCCAGAAAAGCAACTGCATTGCTGGATATTTTGAATTATGGATTTGGATTGATTCAAAGCAGTATTAATTTCTTCTTGAATGCTAAAGATATAGCGAAGAGTTATGTAAATGGCAAATACAGTACAAGCAGTGCAAGTGCAAAAAGTGCCAAGACAGCTATAGCCATTGGAAACACTAAGATAGTTTCAAAGGTTAATAAAGCTTTGGATACGATATACAAGATATCTGACGGAGTAAATAAAATCATTACATTGAAGAACACTTATGACAGTATTCTTAAGCTGCTTACAGAAGCTAAAAGCAAGCTTAATCTGACGCTGTTAAAGAAGGTTAATAAAATCGTAAATAAATATTCGAATGTATATATAACAAGTGATGATAAGGCAGGCTTTGTACTAAAGGAACTGGAGGATTATGTTGAAGCGAAAAAACGTGAAAGCGGTGTTTTCCAAGATGGTAATGTGATTTATCTATCGGATGATTTTATCAAGAAATGGAAGCAGGAGAAGAATTATTCAAATGTAAAAGAAGATGGGGAAATATACAAAATAAATGACAAAATTTACCTTACAGAAGAAAACTCTAAGGCTTTAGAGAAAATGGATCCTTCGCTAGGTGGCAATAGCGTTTCGCAGATTGGTGACACCATTAGGAGTATAGATGATACATCAGAATCAATTAGAAAGAGTAATGAGATAACCAATGACATTGTTGAACAATGTGCAAAGTATTATACTACAGAAAGTGTTGCAAGGGATTTAGGACCCCAGATAGTTGAAGATGTAAAGGCGGCACAAGGAGATCCTGAAATATACAGGGGTGGAAATGTTGTATATATTTCGAAGAAATATATTGATAATTGGAAGATAAAAAAAGGCTTGAGTGTAGCTGAGAGTGATAATGTGGTAAACAAACCTCGCAAAGAGGGGAATGTGATATATGCTTTTGGTGACTATTTGAAATCGCCTGTAAGCGGTACATCAGAGGCACAAGCTGCTCTTGAGAAAACAAAAGCAGAATTAAAACCGAAACTTGATGAAATACAAAGGGCTATGGACATTCAGGATGAAGCTTTTTACAATGAATTATCAAGTAAGATAGACAAAACCCTTGGTATTATAAACAGCACTCTCTCATTATGTCAGAGCATTGTAGACCTAAACAAAGCCGTTGATGAAATTGAGCTTATAGAACGCAACCTGGATCAGTTTATTAATGAAGCAAATCAAGCGATTGCTGAATACGATTCGGCAATAGATCCTGATTTGGATGAAGAACCTGAGGAAGAAGAAAAAGAAAAGAAATACGGTGAGTACTCAATACTATTTGAAGGAGATGCACATATTCATTCCGAGAAGGCTCTTATTGATAGTCTGAAGGCATTAAATGGTCTGGGCAAGCTTGACAGTGACTATCTGAAAGTGGCTCATCACGGAAGTGACTCTTCCACAGATGCTGAATTTTTGCGACATGTTACACCTGATGATTCTGTAATATCTGTGGGTGAAATCAATGAGTACGATCATCCGGCAGATAGCACCGTTGCAAAGCTTATAAGCATTGGATCGGAAGTATATATGACTGATGAAAATGGTACAATTGAAACTGAGATTTATGATGAATCAACAGGTAAACTGGTTGCTAAGGTAACTGTACTTGATGTTGATCAAGGTGACTGCATCCTGGTAGAAGCAGGCGGAAATAAAATGCTTATTGATGCAGGATCCGGAAAGGGAATATATCCATTGAAAAAAGCGGATTTTAGCAGAATAGATGCGATTGATTCATTGAAATACCTTGTAATAACGCATCCGGATTCAGACCATTATAACTATTTAAACAAAAGATTGTTCCTGCAAAGCCCCGGAAAGCCAATAAAAATTACAGGAAAGGTATTTTTACCTGAAGTTGACCATACCGTAACGACCCCGACATACAATACTTTTGAGGATAATATTAAGAAAACTTATCCTAATCAGTATGAATTTGCCGGAAAGGACATGGTAGGTGAAATCATATACCTTGATGACTTGAATCAGGTCGCAATTGAGTTTTTAGGTCCTGTTAAAAACTTTTATAATGATCCTAACTTGAAATATAAAGCGGACAAAACAAACAATTCATCAATTATTTTAAAAATGACTTACAGGCCTCAAGAACAGTTTGAAATGAGCACTAATGATTCAAGTTCAGCTGCTCCTAACAATGGTATTAAAGTTATTACTCGTTACTGGGTTAAAGTAGGAGATACAATGGTTAGGAAGGAAGATGTGAGAAAGCTTATTGGCTCAGGTACCATCAATATAAAGGATATTGCTCAGTACATCAATAATAGTCAGGAAAACAGCGTTTTTGTTAAAAATATGGATAATTATAAAAATTGGATAAGTAATGCACTAGGCAGCTTGAAGAATGTAAATATCAATAATATCGATTCCATAAAGGAAAAGCTTAAAGAATCGCTTGAAGGGATAGCTGCTGCTAAGAAACAGTCCGGTGATAATTCTGAATTTGATGTACAGAAGATATTGGATGAAATCATTATTGGTATGCCGGATGGTGCCGCAGAAAGACGCATACATATATTAAAATCCATTATTGAACTGGAAGAGTATAAGATATTAACCACTAATAACATGTATAATGCATATGTTAAATATCTGGAGGAAGATCATAATTATGAAGAAGGCTTTGAAGATTTACAGGATTATAGTGATGTAAGTCCGGATATAAAGCTGACTAAAGAATATATAACAAAAAATGTGGGTTCTATTAAGGATATGTCTGATGCGTTGATGGATGAAGCAATAAATATAATTGAAAATTATATTTCTAACAGTGAGGATGCACCTTCATATTATCCAACAAAGGTTCTTCTTAAGTATTTCAATGATTTGAATGAACAGATAGAATCAATTGTAGGAAAAGAAGGAGAAAGGAGAAAGGGCTTTGGACAATATAAAAATATTACCGTATTTAATAGCATAGAAGACGAAGTACATCCTGAAAATAAAGACCTTACCATAATGAAGCAACAATATTTGAAGCTTTTAAATGATACCATTGAGGGTTATGGTACCATAATTGACAGATGGGATTTGAATATTTCAAAGGCAAGCATGTACTCAATTAATGCGTTATTGCAGCCATATAATTATGTTATGGGACTAAACCCCATAGGTGCCCTTTTAACAATGCCTGTATCGATACAGTATGGAAAGGTAATGAGTGCGATAAATAAAGCAGAAGTGAGCATCTACAATGAAGAGAATAGTAATAGCAGTGTGATTTCAGAAGATATTGCCAATATGGTCATAAATACGGGACTGGTATTTAACAGGGAAATAGGAATTTCCGAATCGGTAAACAACCTGATCAGGAATCTTGAAATATGGAGGAAGATTGACCCACCAATACCCGTAGAGCCTGTAAGCATCTCAATACAGGATATAACAATTAATGATGGTGATAAGTCAGGTACCGGAGAAGCTGTTATCGTCCTTAAGAACGTTCATACAGGAGAGGTTTCTGCACTTGTTAATATGGATATATTCGGCGGTAATCTAAAATATGGCAGCTATACATCAGACCCGGTATCCATAAAGCCATTGGAAATTGTTGTTGTAAAAATACCATTTGAAGTACAGCGTTCAAGCTTAGTGGATATAACAGGTTATAGAAGCTTTATCACCGTTAGTTTGTCAGAACCGGGAACTATGTCCCTAGGTGATCCTAAGGGTCCGTATATATCACATTTTTACGCGGGTACCGAAGAACAGTTAGATGCTTTAAGAAGCAACATTAAGGTTGCCCAGCCTCTTGGAGGAACTCTTTTAGGAGGTGAAGAGGCGGAAGCCCTTTATACACCGGGAAGTGATGGAAAACAAATTAAAATTATGATGGCTTCAAAGGATTCATCAAAAATACAGTTGCATCTTTACGACAAGTATGGAAATCATATTGGATATACTTCAGAGAATGAATTTGAGAACAGTATTCATAACTCTCAAGTTATTTCAATGAGAAACGGCAATGATGCAATAGTTATAACCAATCCGATTAACGGGCCTTATAGGATTGTTGTAAGGATGCCTGAGGGGGAAAACGAAGAGGAGTATTCCCTTGAAGTTACAGAAATTACTGATGTTGGAGCAATACCTGATGTGGACATGCCGCGGGTTATTATTAGTAATACCCAAAAGGCTGAGTTTATCGTCAACATACTTGAAAGCTCTTATCAAAACAAAATTGATAAAGTTGAAATTCAAGTAGGTGAGTTCAAAGACATTAACGGAAAAGTTGTGCCAATAGTCAAAAAGAGCTTTACTGCAATGGATGGAACCGATCTTAATAACGGCATACAATCAGGTATTCCGGCAGGAATGGTTGCTGTTGTTAAGGGCAGAGTAGAGTTTAATAAGGATTTGCCTGACGGAATATATAACGGTACTATTAGTGTTTCAATAAAAGGTGTTAATCTCAATCCGGATTTCGGAAGGTATATGACTGTTACAGACAGTGTTTACGGATGGAAATACATTGCCGGAGATGGAATGCCATATTCCGAAGAATACTCGGAATACTGTATTGATATACCGTTAACTGTTATAATTGAGTCTTCAGTGCCGTCAGAACCGCAGATTTCAAGCATAGAAAAGAGATTGTATAACGGAAAGTATTACGCTTATATAGACGGAACAAACCAGGAGGGTTATTTTACTGAAGTATATGTTGATGGAGAATTGGCAGATAAAGTTCTTGTGGGAAGCGATAAGAAGTTTAGTCTAAAATTTGAACTGGATAACGGGACACATAATATAGAAATATTATCAAGAAATGCATTGGGAACAAAAAGTGCTTCAAGCTATACTACGGTTATTTCGGGTATTGATTCGGGTACAGACAATAAAGGACCGGTTATAACACCTGTTTCTCCAAAGAATGGTGAATACTTGAACAAACAGCCAAGCGAGATTGTATTTACAGTGTCGGATGCTCAATCAAACATAGATGCTGATTCTGTAGAAGTATTTATTGATGAAGTAAGCATTGCACAGGACAAAGTCATAAATATGGGAGCAGGTGAATGGAAAGCACTCATAAGTCCTGTAAGCGATGGCTTACACAATGTTACGGTAAGTGCTCAAGATGAGAAAGGAAATATTGGTACTGTTAGCTGGACATTTACTGTAGATACGGTTAAACCTGTACTTGTAGTGCCTCCTGACAAAACTGTAGAGGCAACGGGTATTAGATCTGTTATTGATATAGGTAAGGCAACGGCTACAGACTTGTTTGAAGTGACAATTACAAATGACGCTCCGGAAAGCTATCCAATCGGTACAACAAATGTTACATGGACGGCAAAAGATTTGAGCGGAAATACAAGCAGTGCTATACAAAAAATAACTGTTATGGATACAACAAAACCGGTTCTTACAGTACCGGCGGATGTTGAAGTTAGAGCGACGGGTGAAACGACTGTGGTTGATATTGGACAGGCAACTGCAACGGACATTTTTGAAGTGACAATTACAAATGATGCACCGGCAGCGTTTTTAGCCGGTATAACAATAGTAACATGGTTTGCAACTGATGCTAACGGCAATACAAGTACGGCTACTCAGAGAGTAAAAGTTATAGCTGAAACACCTACACCGACACCAACTTCAACACCAACAGTTACACCGACACCAACGAATACGCATGAGCCAACACCGACAGCAACATCGACAAGCAAACCGACACCTACGCCAACAACGACACCGACAGCTACTGTGTCTGTACCGTCAGGTGTTGGAGGTGGAAGTGATGGAGGTGGAGTGATAATACCGATACCTGATTTAACACCAACGCCTACTGTAACACCAACACTTGTACCAACAATTTTGGTAACACCAACACCGATACCAACAGCGACACATAAGCTAAGCCCTACACCAACTGTGACGCCAACTCCTGTAGTATCTAGTGAGCCTACGCCTAAGATACCGTCATCAGTGTTCAAAGATATAGCGGGTCACTGGGCACAAGAATATATTGAAAAACTTATTAAAAGAGGCTTTATAAATGGTTATAATGATGGAACAATAAAGCCCAATAATTCAATAACAAGGGCAGAAATAGTGAAGATACTGGTTAGTGCTGCAGGCTATGAGCCAAGCGGGAAGAAAGCTTCAAGTTTTGCCGATAACAATAAAATTCCATCATGGGCTATGGGCTATGTAATCACGGCAGCAGAGAAGGGAATAGTAAAAGGCTATGATGGAAATGAATTTAGACCGTCAGGTTTGGTAACACGTGCTGAGATGACTGTCATGATCATGAGGGCTTTGGGTTATGAAATGACCGATAAGAATGTTTTGAAATTTAAGGATACAAATACAATTCCTTCATGGGCTGCAGGTTATATAAGCAAAGCTTATGAGATGAAAATTGTACAGGGCTACACCGATAATGAATTTAAACCCAATAAAGTTATAACAAGGGCTGAAGCGTTTGTCATAATTGAAAAGTGCTTGAGTTTGAAGAAATAGTAATAATTGACTTTTAGCATAACCTGAACCCAAATAGTTGCCATGCTGTTATAAAATAAACATGTAATTGGCTTCGGGTTATGCTAATGGTCTTTATATTGAGTCATTGACGAATTAATAATATTGATTTAGATATAAAAGGAATAATCAAATTAAGTGCCAAATTGAATAATAGGTGTTGTCTTAATATCGGTCATACTATATAATATAATAGTCAAAAATTTTGTATAATTAATTTTGTATAATAAGTTTTGTATAGTAAATTATTTGTGAAATACTCTAAATTAAATACGTTATTAATCTTACATTTAATAGAGCAAAATAACGATTGCTTTAACGGAATTTTGCGATAGATAAATGTAAAAGATTAATTGTATTTAATATAATTAAAATTATAATTTTATATATGGAAAAAGAGGATAACATGACAAAGGATGCTGAATATTCAAAGAGTTACGGTAGCAAGGAAATTGCAGCAGCAGCAATAAGGATGTCCATGACAAGTGACAGAAACGAGGAAAAAGCATTGCAGTCTGAATACTTAAAATGTGGGATTCATACTGCTGCAGTTGATTACGGAGGCGAGTTCATTAATTCAATAATGAAGATTATTGAAAGGGCAGTGGTATCTTCCAAAAGAGAAGGAGTAATCACCGATTCTCATGCTGAAGAGGGGGCAGTTGCCGGTGCTGCTAAGGAAGCTTTGTCTCAGATAGCATCGAAAGCCATGGGACTTAATGTTGGTGGTAAGATAGGCATTGCCAGATATAATGATCATGTCAGCGTAGCAATATTTCTCGGTATTGGCCTTTTACACTTGAATGAAGTAGCTATAAGTGTTGGACATAGGGTGGTTTAGGTATTTTATGCCTGCCCATGACTTAATATTTTAAAGTAGGACGGGAGAATATGTATGTTGGTAAGAGCAATCAGAGGAGCTACAACAGTTGAAAACAATGATTCAAATGAAATTATTGAAGAGACTGGGAAGCTTTTAACTGAGATAATTAAAAAAAATAATATATGTGAAGATGATATTATAAGCATAATTTTCAGTGTGACTAAAGACTTGAATGCTGCTTTTCCTGCTGTGGCAGCAAGGAAACTTGGATGGACAGATGTAGCATTGTTTTGCACAAATGAAATGGATGTGCCCGGTGGGCTGTTAAAATGCATTAGAGTTTTGATTCATGTCAATACTGAGCTTTCCCAAAAAGAAATAAAGCATGTGTACCTAAAGGATGCAAAGGTTTTAAGACCTGATCTATCACAGTAGTATATGGGGGATATTGATGAAAGAAAATATTAGTATTGCAATTGATGGACCTGCCGGTGCGGGCAAGAGCACAATTGCAAAAATGATATCAAAGGAAATGGGAATAGTTTATTTAGATACCGGTGCTATGTACAGGACTGTTGCTTTAAAAGCAATACGTGACCGGATAAGTACTGATGACAGGGATTCTTTATCCAAAATGGTTGCTAATATTGACATATCTGTTAAATATGTTGATGGTGAGCAGTTTATTTATTTGGATGGTGAAGATGTTACATCTAAAATCAGAACGCCTGAAATATCAATAGGTGCGTCTAATGTAGCTGTTGTCCCTGAAGTTCGTATAAAAATGGTGGAATTGCAGAGACAAATTGCATTAAAAACCAGTGTTGTTATGGATGGAAGGGATATCGGGACATATGTTTTGCCTGATGCCAAATTTAAGTTTTTTTTAACAGCATCAGTTGAAGAACGTGCTCTAAGACGATATAATGAACAGGTAGCAAAGGGTTATAAAGATATTAGCCTTGAAAGTGTAAAAAAAGATATAGAGTATCGTGATAAAAATGACAGCTCAAGAGAGTTTGCACCATTGTCAAAGGCTCAAGATGCAATAGAGATAGATACGACGAGTTTGACAATCGATGAGGTTGCACAAAAGATAATTGGTATTATTAAGGAAAAAAACTAATTATTTACATAATTCTTGTACAAGCCGGGAGATGTTAGTTTGGAGATAGTTGTTGCAAAAAATGCAGGGTTTTGTTTTGGGGTAAGTAAATCAATAGAGTTATTGTTTGATTTACTGGAAAATACCGATGAAAAGCTATATACCATAGGACCTATTATACACAACGACCAAGTTGTAGAAAAACTTAGAACAATGGGTGTTCAGGTTGTAAAGGACATATCTGAGGTAGGAAGTGACGGTCAGGTGGTAATAAGAACCCATGGCGTTACTCCTGAAGTATATGATAAAATTATCAGCAGCGGCCTTAAATATTCTGATGCAACATGTCCATATGTAAAAAAAATACACAAACTTGTTAATGAAAAATACAAAGAAGGTTATCAAATAGTAATCGTTGGAGATAAAGATCACCAGGAAGTCAAGGGGATTAATGGCTGGTGCAATAATACAGCGTTCATAGTCTATAGTGAAGAAGATGTAGAAAATATACAAACAGACAAAGAGAATATTTGTGTTGTAGCACAGACTACCATTACAAAAGAAAAATGGGAAAACATAAATAATTTTTTAAATAAAAAATTTAAAAATATATTAAAATTTGATACAATATGTAGTGCGACAAGCAACCGTCAAAATGAAGCGGAATTTGTCGCAAAAAATGTCGATACTATGTTGGTAATCGGCGGTAAGAGCAGTTCAAATACACAAAAGCTCTATGAGATATGTAAGAAACATTGTATTAATACTTATCAAATTGAAACATCCGGTGATCTTCCACCGATGGATATAAAAAAAATTAAAAAAATAGGTATTACCGCAGGTGCTTCAACTCCTGACTGGGTAATCGAGGAGGTTATTAGCAAAATGGAAGAATTAAATAAAGCAAACGAAATGAGTTTTAAAGAGGCTTTTGAAAGCTCTTTAGTGACTCTCAATACTGGAGATATTGTTAAAGGGACAATTATTGGTTTTAACAATTCCGAAGTATTTGTTGACTTAGGGTATAAGTCTGATGGAATTATTAAAATTGAGGAGTTTACAGACGACGTAGATTTTAACCCTGCCCAGTCAATAAAAGTTGGAGACGAAGTTGAGGTTTTTATAGTAAGGGTTAATGATAAAGAAGGTGTTGTGGAATTATCCAAAAAGAAGGTTGAATCAATGAAAGGCTGGGATTCCCTTGTTGAAGCCTTTGAAAATAAAACACCGGTTAGAGTTAAAGTTACTGAAATAGTTAATGGCGGCGTTATAGCATCTGTTAGCGGTATAAAAATATTTATACCAGCATCTCAAATAAGCGACAAATACGTCAAGGAACTCAATGGGTTCTTAAAACAGGTCTTAAACATCCGCATTATCGATTACAATAAGCAGAAGAGAAAATTTGTAGGTTCAGCTAGAGTTCTTCTTGAGGAAGAAAAAGAAAAAGTAGAAGCTGAGTTCTGGAACAGCATTGAAATAGGTAAAAAATATACAGGAACAGTAAAAAGCCTTATGGACTTTGGTGCATTTGTTGACATAGGAGGAGTTGATGGCTTAGTACATGTTTCCGAGCTTTCATGGACCAAAATAAAGCATCCTTCTCAAATTTTAAAGGTAGGTGACAAAATAGAAGTAGTTATTAAAGAGTTTGATAAAGAAAAGAAAAAGGTTTCATTAGGCTACAAAAAGCATGAAGATAATCCATGGGTTAAAGCTGCAAACAAATATAAAGTGGATGATATCGTAAAGGGTAAAGTAGTACGTCTTGTTCCGTTTGGTGCTTTTGTTGAGCTTGATGAAGGGGTGGACGGATTGGTTCACATTTCCCAAATATCAAACGACAGAATAGGTAAGACATCTGATGTGCTTTCAGTAGGTCAGGAAGTTGAGGCTAAAATTACCGAGTTCAATGCGGAAAGCAAGAAGATTAGCTTAAGTATAAAAGAAGTTAACCCTATACCTGCACCAAACAAGAAGGAAGAGGTTAAAGAGCAGGCTGCTTCTTCAGAAGCTACAGATGCTGCAAATGCTGAAGAAGAGATACCTACCGAACATAAGGAAGAAATGAGCAGTACTATCGGAGATGTAATTGGAAATATAGATGTAGAATAATTATAAATTAAATAAAATATCCATATGGCAAAAAGCCGTATGGATATTTTTGTTTGTCACAGGCAGTTTTGTTTAGCCTTAATACTTTGCGATTTTTGACCGATATAAATAAAAAATGAGGATATCATAGGTTTATGAACCTTTATCCATGTATCTGACTCTGTGGAAAGTGCTGAAAAATTTATATCCAAAGAGAAAGGGAAGATAAAAATGAAAGATTATGAGTGGTTTAAAGGTGAGATATATAAACTGTCTGGTATTGATCTGTCATGCTATAAAGAGAAGCAGATGAAGAGGCGAATAGAGGCTTTGATAAGGAAATATGGAATGGAACCGTATGAAAGCTATCTTGATGTTATAAAGACTAATAATAACATGTATAATGAGTTTATTAACTATTTGACCATTAATGTATCGGAATTTTATAGAAATCCTGAGCAATGGGAAGTTCTGAAAAATGATATACTGCCATTGATTTTAAATGCAAATAAAAGGCCTAGGATTTGGAGTGCAGCATGTTCAACTGGAGATGAACCATATACTTTGGTTATGATACTCAATAACTTTTTGCCGTTGAATGAAATAAAAATCATAGCCACTGATATAGACAAGGAAATACTTAATAAGGCTCAAGCCGGTGTTTATTCGGCTAAAAGCCTTGCCGGTCTTCCTCAAAATTATTTGAAAGAACATTTTATTAATAACGGAGATACTTACCAGATAAAGGACAATGTAAAAAAATGTGTTGAGTTTAAGCATCATAATTTGCTTAGGGATCCCTATCCAAAAGATATTGATTTGATAGTGTGCAGAAATGTTTTAATATATTTTACAGAAGAAGCTAAAAATGATATTTATTACAAGTTCAATTCATCCTTAAAGCCACATGGTGTGCTCTTTGTAGGAAGCACCGAGCAGATAATCATGTCGAGTAAATTCAATCTTAAGTCATTGAAAACATTTTTCTATGTTAAAGAAAATCCTAACAAATAAAAAAATAAATAATTCTACAATTAAATACATTATTAATCTTAATATTACATTTAGCAGAGCAAAATAACGAACGCTTTGCTTTAAATTTATGGTAAATAAATGTAAAAGATTAATAGTATTTAATATAAATTGTTGACGACAAAAATTATTTATGCAATAATATATCAGTCCAAAATATAGAATAGAGTTATATGTTGATTGGATTTAATGCTATTTGCGGCAGTGTATTATTATGTATGTTTTGGGAAATATTTTTTGTGAAAGATATAAAAAATTGAGATATAGGAATTAGAGTAATATAATAATATATGGATAAAAATTTGTGGCAAGCAAATAGGTAATAAAAATAGTTCCAAAGGTATGAAATCCTTTGAAACCATTTGATTAATTGGTGCGAGAGACGGGACTTGAACCCACACAACCTTGCGGCCACTAGAACCTGAATCTAGCGCGTCTGCCAATTCCGCCACTCTCGCAAAATTAATGCACACCTATTGTACTAAATATATATAAAAAATGCAAGTGGAAATTTATATTTTTTTTGGGGGAACAAATGAGAGTAGATTGGTTAGAAAATGACAGAGTTATTAATAGGGTTGATGCCATATTGGAGGCTTGTGCAAATAGCCTTGGCATTGAGATTATGAGTATTGTTTTATACGGTTCAAAGGCTCGGGGGGATAGAAATTCGCAGAACGATTATGAATTTGTTATTCTTGTCAACAATAACACATCTCTTTCTGACTTTATAAAACTTCAGGACAGTCTAAAAATACAGTTGTTGAAGGAAAAGCTTTTGCTGGTGAAAGTTATTATTTATACTCCTGAAATATTTGAGGATGTTTTATACTCCGATAAGGTCACAGGAACGCTTTTATACATGATTTGCAAAGAAAACATCATAATATATGATAAATACGGTACGTTTATTTCGATTAAAGAAAGGCTTTCAGTCAGTAACATTAAAAAAGAGGAAGATTTTCTTGTTCAATGTGTTGAGTTTGCAAGGATGCTTGGTTCGCAGAAATGGGAAAGAAAATGGGAAAAAACTCTTATGCAATATAGATATATGAAAAGAAGACGGGAAATATAATTATATTTTTCATAACTTATTGATACAATTGTATATGATTGTATATGTTGGAATAAAATATATAGATTAAATACTATTGATTTTTTACATTTATCTTCTGCAAAATGTTGGATTAATAATGTATTTAATTTTGATGCTCTTAATAAAGGTATCGGGAGGAATTAATTTTGAACAAAAAATTGCAGGAATATAAGGACTACATAAAAAATAAAAAAGTGGCAGTATTGGGAATTGGTGTGAGCAATGTACCTCTTATCAGGTATCTTTCATCAATGGGGGTTGATATAACGGCATTTGATAAAGCAGACAAAAATAAGTTGGGAAGTATTGTAGACGAGCTTGGGGCTTACGGAGTTAAATTTAGCCTGGGAGAAAATTATTTGGCAAACCTTAAGGGATTTGATGTTGTTTTCAGGACTCCGGGAATGAGATATGATTTGCCGGAGCTTTTAAAGGCTAAGGAAGATGGAGCCGAAATTACCTCAGAGATGGAGGTGTTTCTGGAGCTGTGTCCAGCGGTAATTTATGGGGTTACGGGAAGTGACGGAAAAACAACTACAACAACCCTGATATATAAATTCCTTGTTGAACAGGGGTATAGGTGTTGGTTAGGGGGCAATATAGGCAATCCGTTGCTTGATCGCATTGAAGAGATTGAGGAAAGTCACAAGGTTGTGTTGGAGCTTAGCAGCTTTCAGCTTCATACAATGAAAAGAAGTCCCAATATATCTGTTATAACAAATATATCGCCTAACCATCTGGATGTGCATAAATCCATGGAAGAGTATGTGGATGCAAAGAAAAATATATTTAATTACCAGGGCGAAAAGGATAAGCTTATTATAAACTTCGACAATGAAATTACAAGGGAACTTAAAGGCGAAGCAAAAGGAGAAGTGGTTTATTTCAGCAGGATTAATGAGCTGGATAACGGTGCTTTTTTGAAGGACGGCAATCTTGTTTACAGAAAGAATGGATTGGATACTGCTATTGTTGCAGCTGAAGAAATTGTCATACCCGGAATGCACAATGTTGAAAACTATCTGGCCGCTATAGCTGCTGTTATCGACGATGTTGAGCCTTCAGCGATAAAAAAGGTTGCAACATCATTTTGTGGGGTGGAGCACAGGATAGAGCTTGTAAGAGAGATTGACGGAGTAAAGTTTTACAACGATTCTATTGCGTCAAGTCCTACAAGAACCATTGCAGGACTTAATTCGTTCAAGCAAAAGGTTATACTTATTGCGGGAGGCTACGACAAAAAAATTCCTTATGACGTTATGGGAGAAGTAATTGCAGATAAGGTTAAAAGTCTTGTGCTTATAGGGCAGACAGGCAAAAAAATTGACAAGGCACTGAAGGATGAGATAAAAAGAACGGGTAAGGGCAGTGACATACCTGTTGTATACAGTGAAAGCCTTAAGGATGCTGTTGATGCAGCTCGTAAATTTGCTCAAAGTGGAGATATAATAATATTATCACCTGCAAGTGCAAGCTTTGATATGTTTAAGAATTTTGCAGAGCGTGGAGATATGTTCAAGGAAATTGTAAACAGCATTTAGTAGTATATGGTAATATTTGGCAATGGCTTAAAATATAATATTGTGAGGTAATTATTTAATATAATAAAAAGATCAGTCCGGTGAACTGATCTTTTTAGTGGAGGGAGATGGATTCGAACCATCGAAGTCAGCGACAACAGATTTACAGTCTGCCCCCTTTGGCCACTCGGGAACCCCTCCATATGGTGCCCAGAGCCGGAATCGAACCAGCCACACGAGGATTTTCAGTCCACTGCTCTACCAACTGAGCTATCTGGGCGAATAATTTATAAAATTATTAAGATAGTGCTTATGTATTTAAGCAAATGGGCCTTCAGGGACTCGAACCCCGGACCAACCGGTTATGAGCCGGTTGCTCTAACCAACTGAGCTAAAGGCCCTCAAAAAGTCACATGTGTTAGTATAGTAGAAAATTTTCGTTTAGTCAAGAGAATTTTGAGGAAATTTTTTATTTTTTAGTGAAAAATTTTGCTTTTTTAATTGTTAGTCAATATTTGCATATTTTTAGAAACAATGCTAATATTAAAATCGATTACTCCAAGTAATTATCTGTCGCAAATAATTGTGAAGCGTAATTATAAATATATGGTTTGACGAGGTGAAAAATGGACTATAAAAAAATATTGAAGGAACTGGTGTCAATACCTGCTGTTTCGGGGTTTGAAAGTATGTCCGCTGAAATTATCAAGGGGCATATGGAAGGAAAATGTGATGAGGTTTCAATTGACAGCTTTTTTAATGTGATAGGAGTAAAAAGAGGTATTGGAGAAAGCCCGAAAAAAATAATTATAACAGCACATTATGATGAGATAGGATTTTTAGTTAAAAGCATTGACGATAACGGATTTCTAAAATTGACAGGTATGGGAGGAGTAGATCCTAAGCTTTTGCTTGCTCAGGAAGTTGTTATACACGGTAAAAGAGATATTGAAGGTGTGATAGGTGCAAAGCCGCCCCATTTATTAAAGCCTGAAGAAACGAAAAAAGCGGTTAAACTTGAGGATTTGTCTGTTGATACAGGCTTGGACAAAGATGAAGTAAAAAATAATATTTCTATTGGAGATACAGTTACTATAAAGGTCCCGTTTTTGGAGCTTCAAGGCAGTAAAGTAAGTTCAAAGACTATGGACAACAGAAGTGGAGTAGCTGCTGTTATCGGGATTATGAACATGCTTTCCGACATAAAACTCAATAATGACATATACTTTGTTGCAACTACACAGGAGGAAGTTGGACTAAGGGGTGCACAGGTATCTTCATATGCTATTGACCCTGATGTAGCAATTGTAATTGATGCATGCCATGGAGATATGCCTGACTGTCCTAAAGAGTCGGTTTATCCCCTTGGTAAAGGACCTGCAATAGGTTTAGGACCAAATCTTCACAGAAAACTGACAAAGAAGCTGTTTGACGTGGCTAAAGAAAACGATATATCATATCAGATTGATATAGAGCCTGATAATACCGGTACCGAGGCTTGGGCAATTCAGGTATCACGTTTGGGAATTTCAACAGTTCTTGTTTCGATTCCGGTAAGGTATATGCATACCGGCACTGAAACCCTGGATATTACTGATATAGAAAATACCGTCAGGCTGATAAAAGAGTTTTTAACAGCTTTAGATGGCGGAATGGAGGTAATTTTGTGATATTAAAAGAGTTGACTGAATTAAACGGTGTTTCGGGCAGTGAATATAATGTTATGGAATTTATAAAGGGCCATGTTGAAAAATATGCAGACAGCGTCACCATAGACTCCATGGGTAATCTCATTGCTTTTAAGAAAGGAATTACGGGGAAATACAAGGTTATGCTATCTGCTCATATGGATGAAGTTGGGTTGATGGTAACAGGTTATCAGGATGGGATGCTGAAGTTTAAGAATGTTGGAGGGATTGATGAAAGAATACTTCTAGGAAAAAGAGTGCTGATAGGTGACAAACGTATCCCTGGCTTTATAGCAGCCAAACCTGTTCATCTGCAGGAGAAGGAAGAGCGTAGTGTCAACATAAAGCTTAAAAGCATGTATATAGATATAGGTGCGGACAAAAGGGAGGAAGCGGAAGAGCTTGCACCATTAGGTGAATATGTTGCTTTTTACAGTGAATATACCGAATTGGGCAATGACACCATAAAAGCTAAAGCTTTAGATGACAGGGTTGGATGTGCAATGCTTATGGAGCTTATTAAGGAAAGATATAATTTTGACCTTTATGCCTGCTTTACAGTTCAGGAAGAGGTTGGATTAAGGGGCTCCGAAATAGCTGCATACAGGATTAAGCCTCATGTTGCTATTGTAATGGAGGGAACTACATGTTCCGATGTTCCCGGAGTTGATGAACACAATCATTCAACTACATTAGGCGGAGGTGCGGCACTTACCATTATGGACAGGACTTCCTACGGTGATAAGGCACTTGTGAATTTCTTATATAAGCTTGCTGAGGAAAATAATATAAAGGTTCAATTCAAAAGGACAACTACAGGAGGCAATGATGCGGGAAAAATCCAGCTTACTGGATCGGGAGTCAAGGTTGCATCCATATCGGTACCATGCAGATATATTCATTCTCCTGCATCGATTATGAGCAAGAAGGATTATGATGCCTGTTTAGAGCTTGCAAAGCTTGCATTAAGCAGGTTTAACAATGATGAAATACTTGGCGGTTTAATTTCCTAAACCCTTAAATATAATACGGGAGGTATGAATATGTTCGAGCTTGTAAAAAGTTTGACCGAAAAATTCGGTGTATCGGGGAATGAAGAAGAAATAAGGGATTTTATAAAAAGCAAAATTGAAAAATATGTTGATGGTATAGAAATTGATGCACTTGGAAACCTTATAGCAACTAAGAAAGGAAATGGAAAGAAAATAATGGTTGCAGCACACATGGACGAGATTGGCATTATGGCAACCCATATAGACGATAAAGGGTTTATAAGGTTCTCCAATATAGGATGGGTATCTGCAAATTATGCATTGGGGCAGAGAGTAATGTTTAAAAACGGTACTGTGGGAACTGTTTTTTATGAAGAGCAGCTTGAGGATTTAAAGGGGCTTAAGCTTTCAAACATGTATATTGACATCGGTGCTAAGGATAAGGAAGATGCACAAAAAAAGGTTATGATAGGAGATACTGCTGCTTTTTGCGGAGAAGCTCAAAAGTCGGGGGATATGGTTATATCGAAAGCATTGGATGACAGGTCAGGTTGTGCTGTTTTGATTAAAACAATAGAGAACTTGCCTAAAACCGACAATGAAATCTATTTCGTATTTACGGTTCAGGAGGAATTAGGCTTAAGGGGTGCGAAGACTGCGGCATATAAGCTGCTTCCGGAATTAGCTATTGCTGTAGACGTTACCCTTACAGGAGATACGCCCAATTGCAAGCCCATGGAAGTAAAATGCGGGAGCGGGCCTGCCATAAAGATTAAGGACAGGTCGGTAATATGCCACAGTAGCGTTAAAAAGCTATTGGAAGAGTCCGCACAAAAAATAAAAATACCTTATCAATTTGAGATACTCGAAAGCGGAGGAAGTGACCCGGGAGCTATTCATGTTACGGCGGGAGGAATTCCTTCAGGTGCAATATCAATACCCTGCAGGTATACCCACAGTCCTTCTGAAATGGTATCATTAACCGATATGGAAAATGCAGTTAAGCTTCTAACCCAGAGCTTAGTAAAAGATTAATAACACATTTAATATTATAGGTTTGACTTACAATAAAGGGGGCGGAATTTTTGAAAGTATTAATAGTAGGTGGCGTTGCAGGTGGTGCCAGTGCTGCGGCAAGGCTGAGAAGAGTTGATGAGGAAGCAGAAATAATTCTTTTTGAAAAGGGTGAACATATATCCTTTGCCAATTGCGGTCTCCCTTATTATATTGGTGGTGTTATAAAAAGTAGGGATAATCTTTTGGTACAGACTCCCGAAAAAATGAAAGAAAGGTTCAGGATCGATGTAAGAATAAAAAGTGAGGTTATAAAAATTGATACCGTCAATAAGAAAGTTGAGATTTTAGATCATGCCGAAAACAAAGTATATACCGAAAGCTATGACAAGCTCATATTATCTCCGGGTGCAGAACCCATAAGACCGAAGCTGCCAGGCATAGATTCCAAACGGATATTTACACTAAGGAACATACATGACGCTTTCAAAATAAAGGATTATGTTGACAGAATGAAGCCTAGAAGGGCAGTTGTGGTAGGTGCCGGTTTTATTGGCCTTGAAGTAGCGGAAAATCTTCACTTAAGGGATGTGAAGGTTACAGTTGTTGAGCTTGCCGATCATGTAATTGGGCCTCTGGACTATGAAATGGCGGCTTTTGTTCATCAGCATATGAAGACAAAGAATGTTGAGTTTTATTTGAAGGATGGGGTTGAAGCCTTTGAGGATAGCGATGCGTGGGTCAATGTAAAGCTATCAAGTGGCAGAACCCTTAAAGCGGACATGGTTATAATGGGAATCGGTGTAAAGCCTGAGTCTAAAATTGCAAAGGAAGCAGGTCTTGCTATCGGTAAAACAGGCGGAATACTTGTTGACGAGTATATGCGGACCTCCAATGAAGATATATACGCTGTTGGAGATGCAGTAGAAATTAAAGATTTTGTGAGCGGAAAGGAAGCATTAATTCCTCTTGCAGGGCCTGCCAACAAGCAGGGAAGAATTGCAGCCAACAATATTGCAGGGTTTAATGAAAAATACGGTGGAACCCAGGGAACATCAATTGTTAGGGTCTTTGATATAACTGTTGCCGTAACGGGAAACAATGAAAGAATGCTTAAGAGAAACGGAACAGAATATGAGAAGTCTTTTACCCATTCCGGCTCTCATGCGGGGTATTATCCTGGAGCAATACCTATGTCCATCAAGCTGCTTTTCGCGAAAAAGGACGGCAGGATTTTAGGAGCCCAGATAGTGGGGTATGAAGGTGTGGACAAGCGAATGGATGTTATATCAACGGCAATGAGGGCAAATATGACCGTACATGATTTGGAAACACTGGAGCTTTCATATGCACCGCCTTATTCCTCAGCAAAAGACCCGGTTAATATAGCAGGTTATACGGCTTCAAATATTATAAAAAAACATGTGGAAATATTTCATTGGGATGAGGTAGAAAAAATTGATACAACAAAGGCAATGCTTATTGATATAAGAACACCTCATGAGCATAAATTGGGAAATATAAAAGGATCTGTAAATATACCTGTCGATGAACTCCGTGACAGGCTGGACGAGATACCGAAGGACAAGGATATTTATGTTTACTGCCAGGTAGGACTAAGGGGTTATTTGGCAGCAAGGATTCTTATGCAAAAAGGATACAGGGTTAAAAATCTTAGCGGCGGTTATAAGACCTATCAAGTAGCTGTTCAGAAGCAGTCTAATGAAGATATTTATGAATATGACAAGATTCTAAAAAATAACGATATTAAGCCTGTTGATGAATGAAGGAAAAAGCAGTGAGTAATAATTAATTTTTATTAGCTGCTTTATCTGCTCTCAATGATAAAATTACAGCTGCTAATGATAAAGCAAAAACTGGTATGTGTAAGACTCCCACCCACCAGTTGGTTTTCACAAAAATAACTAAATGTATGACTAGTTGTGTAAAACCAATTGCGGTACCACATAATCCGGTAACCCTCAAAGCAGCTGTATTTATCTTGGGATAGAAGAAAAACAATATGGCAAGTATCATTGGAGTCATATTACAAAACATACTATTGCCACCATTGGTAAAGAAATATACAGGATTAAAATCAGGCATTGAGTTTTCAGGGCTTATAGGATTCCAAAAAGCAAAAAGTGCCATACAAAATGCTGTGATTGTCCAAATGTTTAATTTTGGAGGCGAGTCAAAGTTGTTATTTTTGGTAAAGGCTTCCCAAATCCAGATTCCGGAAAGAATAGGAATAAAAATATAGGATGCTGTTATGATCCCAATTCCGTTTATATCTGTATACGAAGTATTCTGAGTCACGCCGTAAAAAGCCATCATAATTGCTGTATATATTGAAAATACTCTTGTGAATTTATTTTTTATTACGAATACAAGAATTATAACAATAATCGCTGTTATATTCATGATTGGCGAATATTTGGCAAAATAGCCTGTAAAATTATTGGAGCTTATATCTCCTATAGCTTTAAACCAATTTTGAAAATTTAAAAGTGGAAGACTATTTTTTTGGACAAAAGGAGGCGAAAAGAAAAATATAATTGGAATTAAAGCTATAAACCACCACCGTGCTGTTATTGAAGTAATAAAGCTCTTTTTGCTAGTTACTTGTGGTTCCATAATTGCTATTACCTCCCTTGAACTATATTTGATGTTATAATTTTATACTATTGTTGTTTTTATGTAAATAATTCATAATAATAACGTCAAATTATTAAATATAAGTTATTTCTTAACTCTGCTGCGAAATTGATTTCAAAGCCATGAAATATCTGGTATAATAGAAGTAGGGGAGCAGTCTAATAAAGCGAAATTAAAAGTGACAATTAAAAGATTATAATCACTTTTAATTTTATTAAGCGAGGTGCCGATATGAAAATAACATTTCTGGGAGCAGCAAAAACGGTGACCGGGTCTTGTTATCTGGTCGAAACAAAGAGCTGTAGTTTTCTGGTAGACTGCGGGATGTTTCAAGGCCACTCCAAAGAGATTACTCTAAATCAAGAACCATTTCCTTTTGATGTTTCAAAGTTGTCATTTATTTTACTCACCCATGCACATATCGATCACAGTGGAAGGATTCCTAAAATATACAAGGATGGCTTTAAAGGAACTGTGTATACCACCCACGCTACCCGCGATTTATGCAGTATAATGCTTCCAGATTCCGGGCACATTCAGGAAACAGAAGCAGAGTGGATTAACAGAAAAAGAGAGAGGGCAGGGAAACATCCCATAGAACCTCTATACACCTATCAGGACGGTCTCGATTGTATTAAGCTATTTAAGGGCATAAACTACGGTGAAGCAATAAAAATAAATGATGATGTTAAGGTTAGATTTAATGATGCTGGACATATATTGGGCTCGGCAATGATAGAGGTTTGGGTCTATGACAGGGGTGAAGAGACAAAATTGGTGTTTTCCGGGGATATTGGAAACAGAGACATTCCTATCTTAAGAGATCCGTCCATTATCGAATCTGCGGATTATGTCATCATGGAATCAACATATGGTGACAGGCTGCATAAAGATAACAGCAACAAAGTTGATAAGTTTATAGATATTGTAAATGAGACAATTGAAAAGGGCGGAAATGTTGTCATACCTTCCTTTGCTGTCGGCAGAACCCAGGAAATCATATATGACATTCATAAGAAAAGAGAAAAGTTTGATGGCAAGCTAAAAAAGTTGCTGGACATTCCCGTATTTATTGATAGTCCTTTGGCCATATCTGCTACCGAAGTTTTCAGAAAAAACCTTGACTGCTACGATGATGAAGCAAGACAATATATTGAAAACGGGGATAATCCATTGGATTTTCCTGGACTTCAATTTACTAGGACTGCGGATGAATCAAAGGAACTCAACAATAGAAATGACAGTGCCATAATAATATCTGCCAGCGGAATGTGTGAGGCGGGAAGGATAAAGCATCATTTAAAGCACAACCTATGGAGGGAAGATTCTACTGTTCTCTTTGTAGGTTACCAGGCTGTAGGTACTTTAGGAAGAAAAATTGTTGAGGGTGCAAAAAAGGTTAGGATTTTTGGAGAAGAAATTACCGTAAAGGCAAGGATTGAAACAATTGACGGCTTTTCAGGCCATGCAGACAGGGATGCTCTCCTGGCTTGGATATCAAGATTTAACAGAAAACCCAAAAAGGTATTTATTGTTCATGGTGAAGAGGATGTAATGAAATCCTTCTCAGAGCTCATTGAAACCAAATTGGGTATAGAAACTGTCATGCCCGATAAAGGCCAGTCATATGTAGTAAGCGGAGGAAAAGCCTTTGAAAGCATGGAAAAACCTGAAGTTAGTTATAAATTCAAGAGGCTTGCCGTTATTGAGCTTCTTGAGACTATGAAGGAAGAGTTTAACGAGCTTGCAGAGATTCTCAAAAACGATATGAAAGATGAGAAAGAAGATTTTGAAATAGATGAAATCAGAATTAAGTTAAAGAATCTTGAAAAACAGATGATTGATGTCCTAAGGTAGATACGGTTTATTTTAGTTTTTTTGCTTCCTCAAGGAAGAACAGGCCTGTTGTTTTTGCTTTATTCCATACTAATTTGTCAAATTGGGAATCGGGATGGGGAAGAACATCATTATAGGGTGTTAGTTCAATGCAAAAAGCAGGCCTTTTAAATTCTAGTCTAAACCAGTTTTCAAACCCGCCTCCATAAACAGATGGGTTTTGGGAAACAGGAAGCTTCTTATATCCTGTTAATTTTGAAAATTTATCGGCTATTGCATCAGCTTGCGGTATCAGTTTGTAAGTCCCGCTGTCCGCCCAATAGAAAACTTCACCTTTACTATGATAGGCCATGGCTAATTCAAAATCATTTTTCCTGCATAAGTTCATAATTACCTGTGTTTCAGGTTCTGAACCTTTGGAATAACCTTTAAACCTTTCGGAATTTGGAGCTGAAAAACCATTATTTATTTTTTCCCATTCTGCCGGATAGTTCCGATTTAAATCAACTCCGTTAATATTGGATTTCCAGGCTCTGTAGTTTTTATAAGTCATCTTAATATTTTTTACCTTTTTTGGATCTTTTACCGAATTAATTCCGTTTATTACAAGGTTTACTCCATCAGGGTTAACCATAGGAACAAAATATATGGTAAACTCATTTAACAGTTTTTTAACATCATAGCCTTCGAATTTTTCATTGTTGCTGTATGCTTTAGAATACGCATCTATCATTTTCATAAGCAGAGAAGTTGAAATATATTCTCTTGCATGATGGCTTCCGTTTAAAAAAATCTTCCTGTTTCCCTTTCCTAACTTTATGAGCAGTATATCTCTGCCTTCAACAGATTTGCCTATGCTGTCAATTGAAATTATATCGGGATGGGCTTGGGATAATTTGACTGAATCATTAAGCATACTTTCATAAGAATAAGGCATATATGGATTTACGATGTCTTCTTCTCTAGGCAGAGCCTTTTGAGGTTCTGTATTTTCATCTTCAATAGGCTGCTCTTTAATAGTCTGATCTTTGCTCATATCGGGCAAAATTTTCGACAGGGGAGGAATAGTTGATTTAAAAATGTTGTTTTCATAATTGGGATTTAAATAAATTGCTTGAATTGTAGAAGATATCAATAAAGCAATTATAAAATTACTGAAATGCAAATCACATACCTCCTTTTTTGTGAAGTAAAAAGATCAGCATGGTTTAATGCACTAATGATTTTTAATAATTGGGTTATTGAATATGAATAAGTTAATAGAAATGATTTTTTGATTAAGAAATTATACTATCATTTTAGCATATTTTAGGCTATAATTCAATGATGCTATTGTCATGTGATAAAAAGTGAATTTGACAAAAATGTATAACAATGCTATAATCTTTGCAATAGTATGATAAATGGTGAAGGATACTAATGATGAATATTTTAAAACTTTTGTCCCTGTTTTGGGATAAAGGTTTTTTTAATATTAGGTAAGTTTTAGAAGAGTCGAGATTAGCTGTTAAAAGTGTTGGCACTTTTAACTTAGACGAGAAGGAGGATTAATATGTCAAAAGGAAGGTTTGGTATTCACGGAGGGCAATATGTTCCCGAGACCCTTATGAATGCCCTGATTGAGCTGGAAGAGGGATATAACCGCTTCAAAAGTGACCCTGAGTTTGTTGAGGAATTGGATGAATTGTTTAAGAATTATGCAGGCAGGCCGTCTCTTTTGTACTTTGCGGAGAAGATGACTGAAGATCTTGGTGGTGCTAAGATATATTTGAAGCGGGAAGATCTTAATCATACAGGTTCACATAAGATTAACAATGTATTGGGCCAGGTACTTCTTGCAAAGCGCATGGGTAAAAGTCGCGTAATAGCTGAGACAGGGGCCGGACAGCACGGTGTTGCAACAGCTACCGCAGCAGCTTTGATGGGACTTGAATGCGAGATTTTCATGGGAAAAGAAGATACTGAGCGTCAGGCATTGAATGTTTACCGAATGGAGCTTTTAGGTGCAAAGGTTCATGCTGTGACAAGCGGCACTCAAACACTTAAGGATGCAGTTAACGAAACAATGAGGGAATGGACTAAAAGAGTTGATGATACCCACTATGTTTTAGGTTCTGTTATGGGGCCTCATCCTTTTCCTACAATTGTTAGAGATTTCCAAAGTGTTATTGGACGTGAAGTGAAAAAACAGGTTTTTGAAAGGGAAGGAAAACTGCCCGATGCAGTGTTGGCATGCGTTGGTGGAGGAAGCAATGCAATGGGCATTTTTTATGATTTTATAGAAGATAAAAGTGTTCGCCTCATCGGATGTGAAGCTGCAGGACATGGTGTGGATACAGACAGAACTGCAGCAACTATTGCAAAAGGGTCTGTTGGCATTTTCCATGGCATGAAATCTTATTTCTGTCAGGATGAATACGGACAGATTGCTCCGGTATATTCCATTTCGGCAGGACTTGATTACCCCGGAATAGGTCCTGAACATGCTAACCTTCATGATTCCGGCAGGGCTGAATACGTCCCTGTAACAGACAATGAAGCTGTAGAAGCCTTTGAATACCTATCACGTCTTGAAGGGATTATTCCCGCAATAGAAAGCTCCCATGCAGTTGCATATGCAAGGAAAATTGCACCTTCTATGGGGAAGGATCAAGTAATCGTGATAAATTTATCGGGCAGAGGAGATAAAGATGTTGCTGCAATAGCACGTTATAGGGGGGTGCAGATCCATGACTAGACTTGACAATGTTTTTGAAAATAAAAATGCGTTTATTCCTTTTGTGACAGCAGGCGATCCTACACTGGAAATAACCGAGGAGCTGGTATATAAAATGGCTGAAGCAGGAGCGGATTTAATTGAACTGGGAATTCCGTTTTCCGACCCTATAGCGGAAGGGCCTGTTATTCAGGAGGCAGATTACCGTGCACTTGCAAGCGGTACGACAACCGATAAAATATTTGAAATGGTAAAGCGTATCAGGAAAACATGTGATGTTCCTCTTGCATTTATGACATATGCCAATCCCATATTTACATATGGTACCGAAAGGTTCATGAAAAATTGTAAAGATGCCGGAATTGATGCAATTATCGTTCCCGATATCCCGTTTGAAGAAAAGAATGAGCTCATGCCTTATTGCTCGAAGTATAATATAACATTTATTTCAATGATTGCTCCAACATCACGAAGCCGTATACATATGATAGCTAAAGAAGCACAGGGATTTATATATTGTGTATCATCAATGGGTGTGACAGGTGTAAGAAAGGAGATTGGCAGCGGGGTTGAGGATATGATCAGGCATGTTAAGGAGGTTAAAGATATACCCTGTGCGGTTGGGTTTGGCATCTCTACTCCCGAGCAGGCATCAAGCATTATAAAGTTTTCGGATGGCGTGATTGTCGGAAGTGCGATTGTAAAAATAATAGCACAATATGGAGCTGAATGCGTACCGCATGTTACAGAGTATGTTCGCAATATGAAGGCTGCATGTAAAAATGTATAGAATTAGAATATTATATAAATACTGGTTTTATACAAAATTATATAAATCTTAGGAAAAAATCTTTAAATTATCCTATTTTTATTGTATTATATAATTATTGTGAATGAAGTGTATAAAATTGTCATTAAGTTCAAAATTGTTGTGTCTCAAATTTACCGTTTAATGCAGATGTTGCAAAAAAAGATAGTATTAAATGATGTTTTGTATTATATTATTTTAATTTGTGAAATTGGCAGTAATAATAAATTAACTGGAAAAGGGAGTTTGAGATGGAAAATACAGTTATTAATACTGAGAAGAAGAAGAACAGTCTTCAAAGCAAAACCGGTATTTTCTCAAAATTTCTTGCAACACTGAAAGAAAGAGTTTCACTGCTTTTTATAATATTGGTCTTTATCCATATCTGTATTGTTATGACACAGGCATCCAATGTTCTGCCGATAAAGCTTAGAGCTTTGGCAGGGGTCATTGAGTTTGGACTGTCAGCTTTTCTTTCCTATCGTTTTGGGTATTTGGGAATGTTGCTGTCAATGATTACTAATGGAATTGCTGCTTTCAGTATGTTTGTCCTATCAAATGAAGTCGCTTTTGTTGTCGCAAATAACAGGATGGATTTACCTAAAAATTTAGATCGGGTAACAAAAACTACATCGGGACTGCTGTTATCTTTAGCCGCTACCAGAATTGCACTTATAATAGCTTCAATAATGATTGCATATACATCTGAACAGGCAAGAAAGCATATAAAAAGATTGGAAAGACTTGCAAATATAGATGGAGTAACAGGTGTATTCAATCACAGGTACTTTCAGTCTAGGGTAGAAGAAGAAATAGCAAAGGCCGATGAAAACTCCAGTACTTTAGGCATGATAATGATAGATCTCGATAACTTTAAAAAGTTTAATGATAATTATGGACATAAAGCGGGGGATTTGCTGCTTGCTAAAACTTCGGAAATATTTATGAATGAGACAAGAGAAAATGATATAGTTTGCAGATATGGCGGTGACGAATTTGCCATATTATTGCCTGAAACAAATTCCAAAGGTATATTATCAGTAATTGAGCGGATAAGAAAATCTTTTTCAAAAATGACAGGTCTGGAAGAATATTTTACGCTGCCGGATAAAGTTACATTATCTGCCGGATATTCCGTATATCCTGATCTTGCAAAGACTAAGGACGATTTGATTATGCAGGCGGATAGTGCTCTCTATCAGGCAAAGAATATGGGAAGAAATAACGTGCAGCTATATAGAGATATTTTTGAAGATATAAAATTCTTTTTTGACACCGATGAGCAATTGTTCGGAGGTTTAAGAGCTCTATTAGGTACCGTATCTGCAAAAGACAGATATACGTTAGGACACTCGGAGCGTGTCATGGACTATGCAGTAATGATAGGCAGAGCAATGGGGCTTCGAGGCGAGAGAATACGGCTTATTAAAATAGCAGCATTATTGCATGATATAGGCAAAGTAGAAATACCTGAATGTATACTTAATAAAAGTGACCCATTATCGGATGATGAAATTAAGCTGCTTCAAAAGCACCCGAGCTATAGTGCCGATATACTAGAGCCTCTGTCAAGCATTGACCAATTGATAGACTCAATAAAATACCATCACGAAAGGTTTGATGGAACAGGTTATCCCTGCGGAATAAAGGGAAACGACATACCACTCGAAGCAAGAATTTTATGTGTCGCAGATTCATTTGATGCCATGTTATCGGATAGACCTTATAGAAAAGGTATGAAAATCAATGAGGTTATAGCGGAACTAGAAAGAAATTCCGGTACCCAGTTTGATCCATATGCTGTTCAGGCTTTTTTAAGTGCTCTTAGTGTCAACTATGGGATTTGATATAAAAAATTCAATTTTTTTCACTGATTTTTCATTATTTATTCAAATTATTTTTTATTCCTTTTGCTATAATTAATGCATTAAATTAATTTCAACATTATTAAACGGGAGGAGTAAAAAATGAAAAGCATAAAAAAAGCAACTGTATTCTTTTTGGTTTTTTCTACTTTGTCATTGAGCTTTCAATCTGCTTTTGCACAGCCGGATATATGCGAAAGTGAAGATGTTAAGCAGGTGACCGAATTAAAGCAGCATTCTGAGGAAGATGCAAACTGGATGGAGAATCATACAACTAAGGTGAAAGAAGTGCTGCTTAATAAAATAGCACTCGAAAGAATTAATGAAGTGCGACTGGAAAAGGGTTTGGAAATACTTGATCCGGATATTGCAGTTCCCATAGGTCAAGAGATAGTAACGGATGATTTTTCTGTGAACACCAATATTGTATCAGCTTCGGCAGCCGTTTCGGGACAAAAATCTCAAATGTACAGCCTCACAGCGGCTTCGGCAAGCTCTTCAAATTATCAAGCCACTCAAGCATCCATATTAACTGCTGTTGACAATTCAAAATTAAAATACTTTCCACCGATAAAGAACCAGGGGAGCTTAAATTCATGTGCGTCTTTTGCGGAAGCTTATTATCAGGCAACACATATGAACGCCATGGCAAGAGACTGGAATGTTAAAGCGGACACAGACAATTCTAAGAAGTTTTCTCCACTATGGTCATTTAACTTAAGGAATGGTGGAAAAAATGAAGGTGTTTCCGGTAATTACCAATTGTATTTTGAACAAGGAATTGCATTGTGGAAGGACTTTCCGTATGAGGAAAACCACACAAAATGGCCTACCAATCCTGATGTATGGAAAAATGCCAGAAATTTTATGCCGGATAGGATAGGTGTGTTTGAAATTATTGACGGAACGGATACACCTGTTAAGAATGAAAAGGATCAAATATTAAATAATGTAAAGCAGCTTCTTAGTAATGGGTACATTTTTACATTCAATACAGATATACATGACTGGAATTATAAACCCATTAAGGCTGCTTCAGACCAGAGCAACATAGGGAGAGCTGCCTGCTATATGCGGGATGATCATTCGGCAAGTAATGGCAGCCATGACATGACCATAGTAGGTTATGATGATAATATTTGGGTTGATATAAATAATAATGGAATAGTAGATACAGGTGAAAAGGGTGCATTTAAAATAGCAAATTCATGGGGTGATAAATGGGAGCCGCAAATGGACGACGGTTCCGTAACCGGTAAAGGTGACGGTTTTGTGTGGCTTTGCTATGATGCACTTAATAAAGTATCTGCAGTAAATGGCGGGCCAAAAGGAGTAAATAAAAGAGAATTTGCATTAGGTCAAAGAAATAATGTAACCTGGGTTACATATAAATCTTCATATACACCATCATTGATGGCAGAAATAAATATAACAATCCCTAAAAGGAATCAGATTAAGTATGAACTTGGTTATTCGGAGATTTATGAAACAAGTCCGTCCCAAACAATAGAGCCTATTGTAATAAATAGTTATTCTGGAGATCAAAGTTTTTCAGGTTCAATTATGTTGGATTACACCAGGCTTTTCTATGGAAGGGACCTTACCCAGACACCAAAGAAGTGGTATATAAAAATAACCGATATAGAACCTGATGGAGTTAAGGCTAAAATAAACAGCTTTAATTTATATGACCTTAAAAACAATAAAGTGATTAAATACTCAAATACTGCCATGAACCTTACTGTTGACGATAAAACGGGCACAAACTTCATAATCTTGGAACTCCAATATAAACCTGAGGCAGAAGAGATGCTGGGATATCAATGGACTATTAATAAGGGGATTAATGAGAACCTTGATGTTTCATACGTTGGAGGCGGAATATTAAATTACAACGGGAAGCTTTATGTACTGGCAAAAAATAACAAAGGTACAAGCGGTAAAGAAGGAGCAATATTGGAATATAATACGACGACGGGACAATGGAGCATTTTTAGGTATATATCAAAGAGTTTCGGCAGATTGGATCAGGCGGTGGTATGCAACGGAAAACTTTATGTTTTCATGGGTAGCGATGCATATGTATACAAGATGGAAAAGAACGGTACTGATTTTGATCTTGTTATGCTGCCACATCCCGGACCTAAAAATCTATATTCCGTTGCAGCACCAGGGAACGGCAAAATATATTTAATTGGAGGAACTGATTATTCCAGTAAAATATATAATACAATTTATGAGTATAATACAGTAAGCAATACTTGGAGCCAAGCTCCTGTGGCATATTTGAAACAATCGGTTTATGGTGCCGGTTCAACAGCTTTAGGCGGAAAAATATATATAATGGGTGGAACTACCGCCAATGGCAAGTATTGCTCAGTAGAGATGTATGATCCTGCGGCTTCTTCCGGTACGACTCAAGTGGTAAGTTCATTGCCGGATACCGTTTCGCCTTATAGATATGAATGCAAACCTATAAGTTTAAATAATAGGATATATTTGCTGGTAAGTGATTTGGGTTTTTGTTATATTTATGAGTTCAATCCCCAAGGCTCCAAATGGGAAGAAAAAGAATGCTCGCCTGCAAATATGCAAACTATTAATGCAGGAGAGTTTTCGGGAAAAATATATGTTATGTCTGAAGACTCCAAGAATATACTGGAATTCAATCCGGTACCTGTAATACCTAAACCTGTTTTCAGTATTGCAAGCGGTACATACAATTCTATCCAAACAGTTTCAATAAACTGCATTACAAAAGGTGTAACCATAAGATATACAACGGACGGTACAAATCCTACTTCAACCTCGCCTGTTTACACGGGGCCAATAACTGTTGCAGGTACAAAAACAATAAAAGCTTATGCTTCTAAATCCGGTATGACGAATTCAGATGTTGCAAGTGCCACATATACATTGGCATTTAGGGTTGGAGATATAAACGGTGACGGATTTATAAACAACAGTGACGTTGATTTGTTAAAATCGTATTTGTTAAATAGCAATACAAAGATACCTGTTGACGATATTCTATGGGTAGCTGATGTAGACGGAAACGGAGATATTAACGTTTTAGATTTATCATATTTACAGAAGTATGTATCAGGGAATATAACTTCTTTTCCTAAGGAAGGATAATACAGAGCAATATTGCAATTGTTTTGCAGGCGAAAGGGCCGTTGCACTTAATTTTCGGTGTGACAGCCCTTTATTTTTTGAATGTTCAAACCTTGTTTTATTGGAAATAAACTCAAAACTATTATAACAATATTTCAATACTTATTGTAAAGTATGGATATATTATACAATTATTTGTTTTGAAAATAAATATTTTCTAAACAAATGTTGACAACTTCATAACATAAATATACAATATATTGCGTGAGGAAATATTGAACAATTATAACAATTAAAAGTAAGTTTGGGGTTTAAAATGTTCGATTAAAGGGGGAACAGACCTATGCTTACCGGTATTATTCAAATCGGAGAGTATATATTAAAAAATCGTACCGGAGATCATGACGAGTTGGAGAATATTATCGAATCACCAAACGATAATGGTCGCTATAATCATATCTTTAAGATTACATTTGAAAAAACTCTTGAAAAAATTCTTTTTAAAAGTATTGAATATGAAGAGTTCTCAAATGACAGAATCAAAAAGTATGCATACAAAAAGGGAAGTGGTGCAAGGGGAGGCGACAGATCTCCAACCTCAAAGCTCACAGAACCTGCCAAGACGGTAAACAAAATAAAAACATCAATAAAAGATATATTGGAGAGCTCGGATCAAAAATCGGAAGGATATGATTTATATAAGGAATTATTAAATTGCTATGATGCTGAATCGGAAAGCATTATTAAGTCTCTTGATGAAAAAGTAAAATCAATCTCATTTGCTAAAGGTGAATCGGCTGTTGTTACGGTAAATGTCCTGAAAGATGGACAAGAACTTTATGTTGGAGACTTTAATATTGTTAAAAATCATCTTTTAAAAATTGCACAGGAGCAATATTACAATAAGTATGAAAAAATATCAAAGGGCACAGGGGTTTGTTATTATTGTAAAAGCAATAAAGATGTATATGGATTTGTCAGTACATATAAATTTTATACATTGGATAAAGTAGGGTTCGTATCAAGTGGTTTTAAACAGGAAAAGTCATGGATTAATTATCCCGTATGTGGTGAATGTGCTTTATACTTAGAGACGGGTAAGAAATATATTGAAGAAAATCTCACTTCTAAATTTTGCGGCTTTGATTATTCTATTATTCCTAAATTTACATTTAACGTCAATAATAAATGGAAGTTTATTAAACTGAATCTCGAGAGGTTTGAAAAACAAAAATTTTCTACTGCCGATGCATCCAAAAGAAATCTCTTAAAAAGTGAAGACAATTTTCTAAAAGTTATGTCCGAGAGCGAAAACAATTTGAATTATAACATGATGATTTTTCGGGAAGAGCAGTCAGGAAGCGTTTTCAGAATACTTCTTTATGTTGAAGACATTGTTCCAAGCAAGCTTAAAAACTTATTGAAAGTAAAGGATATTATCGATGATATTAGTCTGTTCAAAGGGTTGCCGGGAAAGGATGACAGCAAGTATGATTTGGAATTTGGATTTGATAAGATAAGATTTTTCTTTCCAAATAGTAAGACTGAAGGTAATTATGACAAGAGTTTTTTGGAGATTGTAAACAATATATTCTCGTACAAAAAGGTTAGCTATAATTTTATCCTTGGAAGAATGATAGAAAAAATAAGAGAAATTTTCTGCAGGGAGGAATATTTTGATAGTGCGGTTTTACAAGCACTTATGATTATTTTGTATATTACAAAGCTTGGATTGTTTCAAGAAAACAAGAAGGAGGTGAAACTTAAAATGGTTGAGAGGAATGAAAAAAATGCAATGTATTTGGATTTTATTGAAAAAAATCTAGATGTTCTTGATACCGATTTTAAACGTGCAGTGTTTCTTGAAGGCGTATTGGTGGATAAGCTTTTGAATATTCAGTATAAGGAGAGGGGAAGCAAACCCTTTTACAGCCGCTTAAACGGTTTGAAGCTTAACGAGAAGGTGATAAAAAGAATATTCACCGAAGCAGTCAACAAATTAAATGAGTATGATAAAAACTATTATGTGGAACTGGAAAGCTTAATTGCAAATTATTTGTTGTCAAAAAACAATATTTCGGATGATGAAATCAGCTTCTATTTTGTACTCGGTATGACATTGAGCAAAAAGTTTATGAATCCTAAAGATGACAAAGAAGGAGTGAAGGACAATGATTAATAACAGGCAGGAAATTTTGTTTATATATGATGTAAGTGATGCAAACCCTAATGGTGATCCTCTAGATGAGAACAAACCCAGAATTGACGAAGAAACGGGGATTAATATAGTTACAGATGTAAGGCTAAAAAGAACCATAAGAGATTATTTATATTTTTATAAGGGATTTAGTGGAGAAGGTGACAAAGATATCTTCGTCAGAGAGGTTGCAGCAGAAAAGAAAGGCCTTAAGGATGGAAAAGCCAGGGCTAAAGACTTTTCAAACAGCAAAGATGAAGTTTTGAAAAGGGCAATTGATATTAGACTTTTTGGCGGAGTAATTCCATTGGAC
Source organism: Pseudobacteroides sp. (assembly GCA_035370245.1). Taxonomy (GTDB): domain Bacteria; phylum Bacillota; class Clostridia; order Acetivibrionales; family DSM-2933; genus Pseudobacteroides. Next base: position 29,182 of record DAOOVO010000011.1, on the reverse strand, counting down.
AAGGACTCAATAACATTTACCGGACCGGTTCAATTCAATATGGGAAGATCCCTTAATAAGGTAACAGTAAATCACATTAAAGGAACCGGAGCATTTGCTTCACAAGAGGGAAAAGACAATAAAACATTCAGGGAAGAATACATCTTACCCTACTCACTTATTGCATTCCATGGAATAATAAATGAAAATGCAGCAAAAGAAACCAATTTAACCGATGAGGATATAGAATTATTAAATGAAGCTATTTGGCAAGGTACCAAAAACCTTATAACCCGTTCAAAAATGGGTCATATGCCCAGATTTCTTATAAGGGTAATATACAAACAAGGCCAAAATTTCTTTATAGGTGATCTACACAAAAAGGTAAGAATATCGTCTGATTTAACGGATGAAAAGATTCGCGGAATTAGTGATTTTAAACTGGATATAAGTGAGCTCCTGGCAGCATTTAAAAAGCAATCCGATAAAATTGAGAAGATTATTTATACCGTTGATGATGGGCTCAAACTTTTAGATAATGAAAAACCGGTAGGTATAGATGAAATTTCAGGAGTAAAAGTAGAAAAAGTCATATATTAATGCGGGGGTTGAATATGAATGAAAAATTTCTGGTATTTGATATATGGGCCGATTATGCTCATTTTAAAAAACCGTATACAACTACTTCACCTCTGACTTTCTCAATACCGCCAAGAACGGTTATAACAGGTATTTTATCGGCAATTATAGGATTTCAAAAGGATGAGTATCATGATGTTTTTACTAAGGAACTTTCAAAAATTGCAGTATCCGTAAAAAAACCGACAAAAAAGGTTCGTATAAGTGAGAACCTTATAAATACTAAGAAGTCATTTAATGTCATTCATGAGCGTACCCAGATAAAAATAGAGTTTCTAAAGGATCCATCATACAGATTTTATGTAAGCCATAAAGATCGAGCACTTTTTGAAAAGATTAAATATTGTTTGTCTAATCATAATTCTGTTTATTCCGTTTCATTGGGATTAAGTGAAAATATGGCAAATTTTAAATTTATAGGAGAATATGAAGCAAAAGAGGAGCTAAAACCTAATGATTTTATCGATATAGCAAGTGCAATACCTGTTATGCAATTATCAAAAGGTAATGTTGATTTTTCAAGAGAAGGAGAATATTTTACCGAAATAATTCCATTGCAAATGGATAAAGAGAGAAAAGTAAAAGAGTACGGGGAAGTGCTTTTTGAAAGGACATGCAACAGTATTTTTTCAAAACCGGAGGTTTATTATAAACTTTTAGGGCTAGGAGAAAATATAGTTCCTTTGTAAAAAGCTCCATTGTAAGAAACAATCGGAGGGGAGAATGGTTATGCTCATATCACATCCGCATAAAAACTTGTACTGCCATCTATACAATACATATAAAATCGGAAATTACATTTTTAAGCAGAAAAGGCTTTCATTTAAAGCCTTTTCTGCAGAGGTCATTGAAGAGATTGTTAAAATCAGTCTTTTGTCCCATGACCTTGGGAAAGCTATGCTGTATTTTCAGGAGTATATGTATGATATTGAAAGCAATAAGCCAAAAATCAGACATAAGGACTCGGATTTGAAAAATCACGGCTTAATATCTGGACTTCTTGCTTTTGTCGTTGCAAGGAAGATGATAAAGGACGATATGGCTGCATTTTTGGTGTATATGGCAGTTTCAAAGCATCATGGAAACTATGACAACATTTCCGATTATTTGTCAAGACCATCATCCAAAAAAGAAATTTCGATCTTAAAAGAACAGTTTGAAAGCATTGATTTGAATGAACTACAGAAGCTTACCGATGACATTGGATTGGAGTTTAAGTTTAGTGATTATAGCTTTGAAAAATTTCTGTCAGATATAGACTACCTGGGAGATATAGAGTTTTTGTACAGTATTGAGCAAAAATTGGTTGGCTTGGAAAGCTATTTGCTTCTCAATCTTGTTTTTTCGATACTTATTTTTTCCGATAAACTGGAAGCGATTTTTCACAGTGAAGGGATGCATATCGATGAATACTTAAAAAGTATCGGTAAAAAGATAAAAATTGACCATAACATTGTGGAAGATTACAAGAGTTCGTTAAATAAAAATGCCAACACTTCTCGATTAAGGGAAGAGGTATATCAAGATGTATTGGAAAGTGTTAAAAATATTGATCTTTCGAAGAAAATATTATCCATCAATCTACCTACAGGATCTGGTAAAACTTTAACTGCACTTAAGTGCGGACTTGTGTTAAGGCAGAGGATGGAGGAGGAAAAAGGAATTCATTCGAAAATTATTTATATTTTGCCGTTTACTTCAGTTATAGAGCAGAATTATGATGTTTTTGCGGATGTTATTAAAAGTGAAGACAATAATGTGCTTTTAAAACATCATCATATGTCTGAGCGTTTTTTTAAAAGTGACGACGGTACAATATATGACGGAAGTATCGGAGAACATCTGGTTGAGACATGGGAATCCGAGATAGTTGTAAGTACATTCGTGCAGTTTTTGCATTCTATTTTGACGAATAAAAATCGTCAGTTAAAGAAATTTCACAATATAGCAAACTCAATAATAATACTGGATGAAGTGCAGAATGTTCCATACAAGTATTGGGGGCTTATAAAGGAAATGCTTATTTCTCTTGGGGAATATTTAAACTGCCGTTTTATTCTTATGACAGCTACCATGCCCCTTATATTTGATGAAGAAGCAGGAGAAATATTTGAACTGGCAAAGAGGAAAGAAAAATATTTTAAAATGTTTAACAGGGTTCAAATAGATGCGAGTTTACTCAGAGAACCTATGAATCTCAATGACTTTAAATACTTGCTTTATAAAGACATCAACGAATATAAAGACAAAAGCTTTCTTATTGTGGTGAATACAATCAAAAGTTCAATAGAAATATATAGATATTTGTATGAAGAGTTTGGAGAGCAAAATGATGTGATTTATCTTTCGACAAATATCATTCCTAAAGAAAGAATAGAAAGAATTAACAGTATTAAAGAAAGCAAATCAAGAAAAATCATTGTGTCGACTCAAATGGTGGAGGCAGGTGTGGATATAGATATAGACAGGGTATACAGGGATTTCGGACCTATGGACAGCATAAATCAAACAGCCGGGAGATGCAACAGGGAAGGGGAAGATGAAAAAGGCTTTGTTACACTGGTTCTTCTCAAAGATGAAAACAACAAAGACAGGGATTATTATAAATATATTTACGATGATATTCTTATGGAATCAACGATAAAGGCAATTGACGGTAAGAATTTGATAGAGGAAAAGGATATACATGAGTTGTCATATTTGTACTTTAACAATCTCAAAAAGTACAGCAGTCGTAACGATAGTGTGTTATTGCTGGAATTGATAAGTAAAATGAACTATAGGGATGCGTTTGAAGATAAAGAGAAAAACAAGCACATTTTTGAGATTATACCTCAGTCCTTTAAGACTGTTGATGTTTTTATTGAAATTGATGATGAAGCTTCTAATGTATGGAGACAAATGGAAGAGATTAAATACATAAAAGACAGATTTGTAAGAAAACGGGAGTTGAACAGAATAAAGAAGGATGTATATCAATATGTTGTGAGTATCCCTGAAACGATTGTGAAAAAGCATATTAATCCGGAAGAGCACGGCTTAAGCAGGATTTCATTTGAGATGTTAGACAATGTATACGATGAAAATACCGGATTTATAAGAGAAGAAATTAATGATTATATTTTCTAGGCAAATTTCTGGAGTACCTGGAATTAAAAAAGGCTTCGGTGTTTTAATTGAATGGGTTAATTAATGTGAGTTCATGGGAAGAAGGAAGGTGAAGCGAAATGAATCTTGTACTAAATACACCCGGCTTGTATCTGGCAAAGCGTGGAGAATGCTTTTTGATTCAACATAGCGATGATAAGGACAGAGAAATATCTGCAAAAAAGGTTGAGCAGATTATGATAACTACTCATGCGGCAATATCAACAGATGCTATAGAATTGGCACTTGACAATAACATAGATATAGTTTTTTTAAGAGGTACTGGAAAGCCTTTAGGCCGGGTTTGGCACAGTAAGCTTGGAAGTATAACTACTATAAGAAGGAAGCAATTATTCCTGCAGGATAAACCATTAGGATTACAGCTTGTAAAGGAATGGATCTCTGAAAAAATTGAAATGCAGGAAGCTCATTTAAGCAAGCTTTCTATGAACAGGAGAGATGAGAGGAGAGAAGCCATAAAGGAAGCGGTTTCAAAATTGAAAGATTTTAGGGAAAAAGTTTTGAATGTCGATAAAGATGCAAAAATTGATGATGTTAGAGGTACTCTTTTGGGATATGAAGGTTCAGCCGGAAGGTTATATTTCAAAATGCTCGGTGAACTTATTCCAAGTCAATACAAATTTGAAGGAAGAAGTAAAAATCCTGCACTTGATCCCTTCAATTGCATGCTGAATTATTCATATGGCATTTTGTATTCCAGTGTGGAAAAAGCATGTATTATTGCAGGCCTTGATCCGTATATAGGGATAATGCATACCGATAATTATAATAAACAGGCTCTTGTGTTTGATTTGGTTGAAATTTACAGGGTTTATATGGATGAAATTGTTTTTAGAATGTTTTCAACTAAAAAGATACAGGATACATTCTTTGATAAGGTTGAAACAGCCTATTACCTTAATAAAGAAGGTAAAAAGGCATTGATAACTGAATACGATGAGGAGTTAAAAAAGAAAATGAAATATCGAGGAAGAAATATTGAATTTGCAAATATCATTCAGTTTGATTGCCACAATATTGCAAATAGAATTTTAATTGAGGGATAAGACATGCTAATATGGGTTATTTACGATATTCAGAAGGATAAATGCAGAAATAATGTCATAAGAAAATGTAAAAATGCCGGTCTCTATAGGGTGCAAAAGAGTGTGTTCTTAGGCGAGGTTGAGGAGAATAAGTTTGACGAATTGAAGCTTGAATTGGAAACCCTTATAAATAAAGATAAAGATTCGGTTTATGTATTTCCTATGAGCCGAAGCGAATTAAAAAAGGCAGGTCTTTTAGGACAGGCGTTTGATAAGGAGTTGGTTACCGATGAAATCATCTCAAAGTTTTTTTAATGAATATGAATATTACATAACGCCATCCGAGGTTATTGAATTTATGTATTGCCCGAGATTTACATACTATATGAAGTGCTTAGGGATATCCCAAAATGAGGAGAAGCGTTTTAAGGTACAGATGGGAAGAGAAATTCATCAAAAAAGAAGTGTTCAGAATAAGGAATATTTAAGAAAAAAGATCAATTCCGTTAAGAGAGAATCTGAAGTAAACATATTGTCTCAAAAATGGCAAATAAAAGGTGTAGTTGATGAAATTCATCTTCTTGAAGATGGAACTATGGCACCCCTTGACTATAAATATGCACCATATGACGGAAAAATTTTTGAAACATATAAGCAACAAATTATATTATACTCATTGATGATTGAAGAAATATACGGTAAAATTGTAAAAAGAGGATTTTTAGTGTATTGCAGGGATGGAAATAAGCTTGTAGAAGTTGAAATAAGTGAAAGTGACAAGTCAGACGCTTTAGATAATTTGACAGAATTTAAAAAGGTGTTATCGGGATATTATCCAAGAGCAACGAAATACAAAGCCAGATGTGCCGATTGTTGTTACAAAAATATTTGCATTTCTTGAGTGAGTGGTTTAAAATGCTGTTGTACGTAGCGTTTGGAGGTCTTGTTCATGAATAAAAAATGTGGGTTTGAGGCGTGTTTTGAATTGAATTTTATAAAAAAATGCCCGTTTTGTTGCAGTCAAAAAAATCTCCAAAGTGTTGTGGTTCTAGGATTACAGTGAAATTTGCTGTTGAAGTGGTACTTCCAGTAAAATAAGGATTGAAACAAATTGACAATATATGGAATTTTGTTGGAATATTTTGTTGAAGTGGTACTTCCAGTAAAATAAGGATTGAAACACTACGAAACAGAGGAATATGAAATGAATCAAGAAGGTTGAAGTGGTACTTCCAGTAAAATAAGGATTGAAACATAGAGGGGGCCCGCCGCCTCTATTTCGTCGGATTTGTTGAAGTGGTACTTCCAGTAAAATAAGGATTGAAACTCAATTCCTATATACGATTTAGGATCTGCAAGAATTGTTGAAGTGGTACTTCCAGTAAAATAAGGATTGAAACCAATCAATTTGTTTAATTTCATATTTCCCTCCCTTTTGTTGAAGTGGTACTTCCAGTAAAATAAGGATTGAAACAATTAAGTTTTGCTTCTTCTCCTTCAATCGTAACATGTTGAAGTGGTACTTCCAGTAAAATAAGGATTGAAACACTTGGTGTAGTAGGAATCTATATCATACCCCTTGATGTTGAAGTGGTACTTCCAGTAAAATAAGGATTGAAACCCAGGGACACCACTTACATAATTCTCTTGATTTTTCAGTTGAAGTGGTACTTCCAGTAAAATAAGGATTGAAACTCCATAATAAATCCTCTCCTTGAGTTCTTCGCTAGAGTTGAAGTGGTACTTCCAGTAAAATAAGGATTGAAACATTTCTTTCTGGGTAAGATTATCGACCTTAACAAATGTTGAAGTGGTACTTCCAGTAAAATAAGGATTGAAACCTCGTTTAGGGCAGATATTTGGAGCAGCGTTTGGAGCGTTGAAGTGGTACTTCCAGTAAAATAAGGATTGAAACTATACTTTTAGGGTGGTTTCACCACCCACATAAAGGGTTGAAGTGGTACTTCCAGTAAAATAAGGATTGAAACCTTCTAAAGCTAACTTGAAAAACGTAACCCTTGTTGGTTGAAGTGGTACTTCCAGTAAAATAAGGATTGAAACCAATAACATTGTACCTATTTTCAAATTTTCTATAATGTTGAAGTGGTACTTCCAGTAAAATAAGGATTGAAACACTAAGGCACGTGCTACTGTCGGCGCCAAGAGGGTAGTTGAAGTGGTACTTCCAGTAAAATAAGGATTGAAACAATATTCTTCTAATTTTTTGGCCGCTATTTCTTCAGTGTTGAAGTGGTACTTCCAGTAAAATAAGGATTGAAACAAGATTATAAAACGCACGAAAAAGGAGGAAATATGAAAAGTTGAAGTGGTACTTCCAGTAAAATAAGGATTGAAACTAGACAGACTAAAAATCAGCTCTCAATGATGAAAGGGGTTGAAGTGGTACTTCCAGTAAAATAAGGATTGAAACTTTTCCCTTGAAGTATTTGGTCTCCTATAGCTGTTGTTGAAGTGGTACTTCCAGTAAAATAAGGATTGAAACACAAGAAATATGAGTTTGGAGGATAGGCATGAACTACATAGGTTGAAGTGGTACTTCCAGTAAAATAAGGATTGAAACGCTGCTACTTGGGAAGAAAGAGAAATGTCAGACATATTGTTGAAGTGGTACTTCCAGTAAAATAAGGATTGAAACTCCGAGCCTTTGACCTCAACCGCTCCATCAATAAGCGTTGAAGTGGTACTTCCAGTAAAATAAGGATTGAAACTACACCTAATACGAATCAGAAACAGAACATGAAGAAGTTGAAGTGGTACTTCCAGTAAAATAAGGATTGAAACCATATAACATTCTATTCCTCCTTCCTCCTTCCTAAGGTTGAAGTGGTACTTCCAGTAAAATAAGGATTGAAACATTGTCTTTTATATGCTTCTGATTCAGCAGTAGGAGGTTGAAGTGGTACTTCCAGTAAAATAAGGATTGAAACAAGAATTATTTCTTTCCCACTCGCCAAAATCTTTTTGGTTGAAGTGGTACTTCCAGTAAAATAAGGATTGAAACCGCCTTGTATCTTGCGAAAGGTTTTCCATGCCGATAGTTGAAGTGGTACTTCCAGTAAAATAAGGATTGAAACCTGGTATTTCTTTTCGCATCATTTCTTCTATTTTTTGTTGAAGTGGTACTTCCAGTAAAATAAGGATTGAAACCAGGAGGAAGTCTAGTTGGTGGTGCTAGATATGTAGAGTTGAAGTGGTACTTCCAGTAAAATAAGGATTGAAACATAATTGAAGATGTCATGTACAAACCAACGGCCACATGTTGAAGTGGTACTTCCAGTAAAATAAGGATTGAAACTAAATACATAGACAAAACCCAATTAATAAAAGCTGGGTTGAAGTGGTACTTCCAGTAAAATAAGGATTGAAACCCACTCAATATATGGGGTTCAGAGCTGGTCAAAAATGTTGAAGTGGTACTTCCAGTAAAATAAGGATTGAAACTCTGACCAACAACTGGAGGAAAACCTTTTGTGTCAGGTTGAAGTGGTACTTCCAGTAAAATAAGGATTGAAACACAGAAAAAGAAGCTGACAGTATAGTGCAACTATATGTTGAAGTGGTACTTCCAGTAAAATAAGGATTGAAACTGGGGGTGTATCTCATTAACTCTTGAGACATGGCATGTTGAAGTGGTACTTCCAGTAAAATAAGGATTGAAACATTTTTCTTGATATTGTTTTGCACGGTCAATTACCCAGTTGAAGTGGTACTTCCAGTAAAATAAGGATTGAAACTATGTGGGTTCTGGTGTTTTGAAAAGTTTGTTATCTGGTTGAAGTGGTACTTCCAGTAAAATAAGGATTGAAACAAGAGTATAATCAGCCGATACGAACAAATAAAAGCTGTTGAAGTGGTACTTCCAGTAAAATAAGGATTGAAACAGAAACCAAGCGGGCCGAACGCCGTAGCTGTTGCAGGTTGAAGTGGTACTTCCAGTAAAATAAGGATTGAAACCCTTTGAATGAAATTAAGTCCCCAGGCGAATTATCAGTTGAAGTGGTACTTCCAGTAAAATAAGGATTGAAACTATTTTCCGTTACGGATATACAAGATACATGCGTTGTTGAAGTGGTACTTCCAGTAAAATAAGGATTGAAACTCTTTAATTCTTGATAATATACTTCTAACAGTGATTTTGTTGAAGTGGTACTTCCAGTAAAATAAGGATTGAAACCCCCTTCCTCTCTTTTCTTTTGTTCTTTCTCTAGTTGTTGAAGTGGTACTTCCAGTAAAATAAGGATTGAAACATAGCTGTAAAATAATCGCCAAGGCCTTTCCATTTCTGTTGAAGTGGTACTTCCAGTAAAATAAGGATTGAAACCCCCCTATTTTGCGACAGAAGTTATTTGCGACATTTAGTTGAAGTGGTACTTCCAGTAAAATAAGGATTGAAACTGTAATACCTCTTTTTAAATGAATAGCTGTGCCAATGTTGAAGTGGTACTTCCAGTAAAATAAGGATTGAAACTATCTAATTTCCTGCAACCATCTATAGGAAAATTACGTTGAAGTGGTACTTCCAGTAAAATAAGGATTGAAACTTCAACTTAATATACGTGCTTCTAGTACCATCTACCTGTTGAAGTGGTACTTCCAGTAAAATAAGGATTGAAACAATCTCTTGTACCAATCGGACTTTCAACTGTAATAGGTTGAAGTGGTACTTCCAGTAAAATAAGGATTGAAACTTTTCATCGTTATTTGGTTATATGCCTCAAGCATGGGTTGAAGTGGTACTTCCAGTAAAATAAGGATTGAAACTTTTCATCGTTATTTGGTTATATGCCTCAAGCATGGGTTGAAGTGGTACTTCCAGTAAAATAAGGATTGAAACATAATGCTTTTGGGGTTCACTCCGTCCCAATCTTGGAGTTGAAGTGGTACTTCCAGTAAAATAAGGATTGAAACTTAACCATACCAGCATAATTCTTTTTAAAATCTTTTGTTGAAGTGGTACTTCCAGTAAAATAAGGATTGAAACTATGTTGTTCCTTTGGATATTAGCTTTCCGCATACCGTTGAAGTGGTACTTCCAGTAAAATAAGGATTGAAACAAAGTTGATTTTTTCATATCTTCTTCAGTAGCATTTAGTTGAAGTGGTACTTCCAGTAAAATAAGGATTGAAACCAACATCGGTGTTTGCAACAGCGGTGATTGCAACAAGTTGAAGTGGTACTTCCAGTAAAATAAGGATTGAAACATACAGATTTGCTTTTCACCCATCCGGGTATTTTGGGTTGAAGTGGTACTTCCAGTAAAATAAGGATTGAAACTAAGTGCTTTTCCACTCATTTTTCGCTTATCCTCAGGTTGAAGTGGTACTTCCAGTAAAATAAGGATTGAAACTTTACCTGTCTTATAACACCGCCAAATATAAGATTGGTTGAAGTGGTACTTCCAGTAAAATAAGGATTGAAACGCAACTTGTGACTCTTCTTTCATTGCGTCCATTAAGTTGAAGTGGTACTTCCAGTAAAATAAGGATTGAAACATGCATCTGTCAGTCTAAATTTAGGACGTGGAGATAGTTGAAGTGGTACTTCCAGTAAAATAAGGATTGAAACAATTCGATTTTGTAAGTATGATCCTGTATTGGATCGCGTTGAAGTGGTACTTCCAGTAAAATAAGGATTGAAACTACGATAGAAATATTCACAAAGATATAGATACAGCAGTTGAAGTGGTACTTCCAGTAAAATAAGGATTGAAACAACCAGAGTATAGGGAAAGGTTTCCTAATAGAGTTTGTTGAAGTGGTACTTCCAGTAAAATAAGGATTGAAACATAGAGGGGGCCCGCCGCCTCTATTTCGTCGGATTGTTGAAGTGGTACTTCCAGTAAAATAAGGATTGAAACCGGATGGGAGGACAAGTTGGTATGAAAAAGTTAAGTGTTGAAGTGGTACTTCCAGTAAAATAAGGATTGAAACATCAAGTGACTTGCTATACTTCTACATGGTAATATATGTTGAAGTGGTACTTCCAGTAAAATAAGGATTGAAACGATATGCATATCTTGAAATACCGAAAAAAAACGGCAAGTTGAAGTGGTACTTCCAGTAAAATAAGGATTGAAACGTGGCTGATAAAAAGATCATGGAAAAGCGAAAAATGGTTGAAGTGGTACTTCCAGTAAAATAAGGATTGAAACAAGCATGTAGGAATAACGACACTCCCGTTATATCCAGTTGAAGTGGTACTTCCAGTAAAATAAGGATTGAAACTTTTGCTAAGAAAAGGAGTATTGTATGGGATTTCAAGTTGAAGTGGTACTTCCAGTAAAATAAGGATTGAAACATGCATCTGTCAGTCTAAATTTAGGACGTGGAGATAGTTGAAGTGGTACTTCCAGTAAAATAAGGATTGAAACCTTGTTCCCGCTACAATGTTAAGTGCTGGTCCATCAGTTGAAGTGGTACTTCCAGTAAAATAAGGATTGAAACAGAGCTTTTGATTAAAAGAATTACCACCTAGGCACAAGTTGAAGTGGTACTTCCAGTAAAATAAGGATTGAAACCGATGGGAAACTTTGGACAGTGACAACTGAGCCTAGAGTTGAAGTGGTACTTCCAGTAAAATAAGGATTGAAACCTTACCTTTGTTTTGACGTAGGCCTTGATGAAAATGTTGAAGTGGTACTTCCAGTAAAATAAGGATTGAAACTTTTTCACCTCTTTTCAAAATATAACCCAAGGGCTTGTTGAAGTGGTACTTCCAGTAAAATAAGGATTGAAACCCAACGAAAGGGATTAATTGCTATGACTGCAAGCATGTTGAAGTGGTACTTCCAGTAAAATAAGGATTGAAACCTTTTCTGCAACTATCAATTGTTTTTAGGAATTCGGTTGAAGTGGTACTTCCAGTAAAATAAGGATTGAAACCAATATAAACTGGCTCTGAATCTGTTATTAATACAGGTTGAAGTGGTACTTCCAGTAAAATAAGGATTGAAACCCCTGTCTATAAATTTCAAATATTTTCACCTCCTAGGTTGAAGTGGTACTTCCAGTAAAATAAGGATTGAAACCCATTCCGCTGACATTCAAATCTTCCATAACAATGGTTGAAGTGGTACTTCCAGTAAAATAAGGATTGAAACTGAACCATTAACCAAAGTATTTGATGGAAAAATTGAGTTGAAGTGGTACTTCCAGTAAAATAAGGATTGAAACTCCCACAACTGATTGTCAAAGGAAAGAAGGAAATGGGTTGAAGTGGTACTTCCAGTAAAATAAGGATTGAAACTCTGGAACTGGGACCGATTTTGTTAGCCCAACACTAGTTGAAGTGGTACTTCCAGTAAAATAAGGATTGAAACATGCATGATACACCTTTGGGAGCGATAGTAGCAATAGGTTGAAGTGGTACTTCCAGTAAAATAAGGATTGAAACTGTCTTCAGGATAGACGTACACCAAACAACAATTCAGTTGAAGTGGTACTTCCAGTAAAATAAGGATTGAAACTCTTTTTAAGCTCTGATAAGATTTTTGACTCATTTTCGTTGAAGTGGTACTTCCAGTAAAATAAGGATTGAAACTGCATACCCAATTTAAGAGTACCAGGCCTATTACAGGTTGAAGTGGTACTTCCAGTAAAATAAGGATTGAAACTCAAAGCCTTTCATCACTGTTATCATCAATACCTCTGGTTGAAGTGGTACTTCCAGTAAAATAAGGATTGAAACTCTGAGGACATCAAAATGTCAGAGGTACCATTATATTGTTGAAGTGGTACTTCCAGTAAAATAAGGATTGAAACACGAGGTATTCAGGTGGGAATCACACAGTTCAGTATCGTTGAAGTGGTACTTCCAGTAAAATAAGGATTGAAACATCCAAACGGCGACATGTTTGGAAAATGGAAGAACGTTGAAGTGGTACTTCCAGTAAAATAAGGATTGAAACCCATTGATGTGGGAATGCCTTGTAGGTACCGAGGAACTGTTGAAGTGGTACTTCCAGTAAAATAAGGATTGAAACCCCTTTATGCAATATCCGTATTGAACCAGGATGACTGTTGAAGTGGTACTTCCAGTAAAATAAGGATTGAAACCATGAAGGGGATGAGAGCCAGTGGCAAAAACTAACAAGTTGAAGTGGTACTTCCAGTAAAATAAGGATTGAAACCCATGCTGGAGACATAGATGAAGGTGAACAAATGAGGTTGAAGTGGTACTTCCAGTAAAATAAGGATTGAAACAGAAATAAGGCCGTTTGCTTTCGGCCTTCCTGAACCGTTGAAGTGGTACTTCCAGTAAAATAAGGATTGAAACCAGCCAATAGAGAATGCTTTGGCAGAACATGCGAAGTGTTGAAGTGGTACTTCCAGTAAAATAAGGATTGAAACATTGTGCAATCAAATAGTCATTTTGCCCGTCTTCCTTCGTTGAAGTGGTACTTCCAGTAAAATAAGGATTGAAACCTGTAGACGTTATCCATATACAATCACCTCCTGAATGGTTGAAGTGGTACTTCCAGTAAAATAAGGATTGAAACCCAAACATCATTGCGTTCATCTTGTCCCTGACTTGGTTGGTTGAAGTGGTACTTCCAGTAAAATAAGGATTGAAACAGCGGGAAGTACAGGAGCTCACAGGAAGGATGGTGTGTTGAAGTGGTACTTCCAGTAAAATAAGGATTGAAACATGTAAGTACTAAATCAGCCGCATTTCCCATAGTAGGTTGAAGTGGTACTTCCAGTAAAATAAGGATTGAAACACTACTTTTCCTGATGGTAAGATAATGCTTTGTAGAAAGTTGAAGTGGTACTTCCAGTAAAATAAGGATTGAAACTCTGGGTATATACAAGGTTTGGGAATGACGGGGCCGGTTGAAGTGGTACTTCCAGTAAAATAAGGATTGAAACTTGACTAGACTAAGCGAAAGCTACGTTACCTATATCAGTTGAAGTGGTACTTCCAGTAAAATAAGGATTGAAACTCAAGTGTAGGACCAATCTAAACACACCTATGCTACGTTGAAGTGGTACTTCCAGTAAAATAAGGATTGAAACAAACATAAAGAATATGAGGGAATACAAGAGCCTAATGTTGAAGTGGTACTTCCAGTAAAATAAGGATTGAAACTGCGAACGACTTCTAAACTTTTCTGTCGATCAAATAGTTGAAGTGGTACTTCCAGTAAAATAAGGATTGAAACCCGTCTATTCGAATTATACTTCCTTCTTTCAATTGAGTTGAAGTGGTACTTCCAGTAAAATAAGGATTGAAACCTACTGATTATATTATAACATACAATGGTAGGTCATGGTTGAAGTGGTACTTCCAGTAAAATAAGGATTGAAACCACGAGCCTTTGAAAGTGCCTATAATACATATTATAGTTGAAGTGGTACTTCCAGTAAAATAAGGATTGAAACTTCCATTTCTGTCACTAATGCAGTGATTTTCTATTAGTTGAAGTGGTACTTCCAGTAAAATAAGGATTGAAACTCTGCAGAAGCGTTTACAAAGCATGGCATCAACCCTAGTTGAAGTGGTACTTCCAGTAAAATAAGGATTGAAACTATTTTCACGAAAGGAGGTTAATGAATGTCCGTTAAGTTGAAGTGGTACTTCCAGTAAAATAAGGATTGAAACGTTCTCCTGCTGATATTGTCATCTTTCAACACCTCTTGTTGAAGTGGTACTTCCAGTAAAATAAGGATTGAAACATTATATCTTCTGTGTGAGGAAATGAAGCATCCGACGTTGAAGTGGTACTTCCAGTAAAATAAGGATTGAAACTCCAATACGGATAATATCCGGGCTCTTCAATGGCTTCGTTGAAGTGGTACTTCCAGTAAAATAAGGATTGAAACCAGTCAAATAAGAATTCCAGTGAGTCAATAGCTTTTTTGTTGAAGTGGTACTTCCAGTAAAATAAGGATTGAAACCTGAATTTCTTCGAAATTCAGTAAATGGTATCATGTTGAAGTGGTACTTCCAGTAAAATAAGGATTGAAACTCCAGTCAAGAATTATTTCGGATAGCAAACAATATGGTTGAAGTGGTACTTCCAGTAAAATAAGGATTGAAACACCTTACCCCTGTAGTCGTTGCCATTCACTAATATTTGTTGAAGTGGTACTTCCAGTAAAATAAGGATTGAAACACTCGTTCTGCTCTTATTTTACCGCAGCAAGCGTATGGTTGAAGTGGTACTTCCAGTAAAATAAGGATTGAAACAATCTTTTTTCCGGCTCTTTCCCGTACAGACGCTCCAGTTGAAGTGGTACTTCCAGTAAAATAAGGATTGAAACAGTTCATAGACTTAATCTCCTTTCATGGATACGGTTGTTGAAGTGGTACTTCCAGTAAAATAAGGATTGAAACATTTTCCCTGGCACAGCTTCCATGCGTCCCCAATCGTCGTTGAAGTGGTACTTCCAGTAAAATAAGGATTGAAACACATTGTTTTCATGGTTTTAGGGCTTAGTTTCTCCAGTTGAAGTGGTACTTCCAGTAAAATAAGGATTGAAACTCCTTAAAAATTCTTTATGAGCTGCAGGATTTTTCTTGTTGAAGTGGTACTTCCAGTAAAATAAGGATTGAAACTCAGGACCCAGTCCATTATCTTCGAGTGCTTGTAGGTTGAAGTGGTACTTCCAGTAAAATAAGGATTGAAACTGCGAGAAAGGAGACTAAGCCATGAAATATATAGTTGTTGAAGTGGTACTTCCAGTAAAATAAGGATTGAAACCAAGCTGGGAAGAACAAATGATAGACTGCCCACTAAGTTGAAGTGGTACTTCCAGTAAAATAAGGATTGAAACTCTCCAAGTTTTGAAGCTTGCTCAATTGCAACAACTGTTGAAGTGGTACTTCCAGTAAAATAAGGATTGAAACCCTCGTCAAGCACATCAGCCGCATGCCTCATGTCTTTGTTGAAGTGGTACTTCCAGTAAAATAAGGATTGAAACATTACAAATTAACCATTTTGCAATAAAAATTATCCAGTTGAAGTGGTACTTCCAGTAAAATAAGGATTGAAACTTGCAGCTAGGAAAATCAGCGATTTGGAGTACAGACTGTTGAAGTGGTACTTCCAGTAAAATAAGGATTGAAACCATCTTCCGCTGTAATTTCAACAGATCCAAAAGCTGGTTGAAGTGGTACTTCCAGTAAAATAAGGATTGAAACCCTATGAATAAGTATTTGTAGTCTTCGTCGCTGTATTGTTGAAGTGGTACTTCCAGTAAAATAAGGATTGAAACCAGGATTACCGCCAACCTTATTTTTTTTCATATTATTGTTGAAGTGGTACTTCCAGTAAAATAAGGATTGAAACAATATTGCACAAAATGTTATTCGGGGCAATGAGTATGGTTGAAGTGGTACTTCCAGTAAAATAAGGATTGAAACTAAAAAGTCGTCGAGATGTTACAACCTCGCTGTTATGTTGAAGTGGTACTTCCAGTAAAATAAGGATTGAAACTTATCACTGTTATTTCAGTTACTGTTATTGTATTATATGTTGAAGTGGTACTTCCAGTAAAATAAGGATTGAAACCTTTCAGTCTCTGGACTGATAGTAAACCGGAATATAGTTGAAGTGGTACTTCCAGTAAAATAAGGATTGAAACACATCTATATTAATTTTTTCTCCAGCTACAGTTATTGTTGAAGTGGTACTTCCAGTAAAATAAGGATTGAAACTTTTTATAATTATTTTCCTACTTCTTTTATTGTCGATAAATAATATAAGCTTTTTTATCATAAAATACTTAACAATTAATAAATAGTTTGTATGTAAATCTATAAAAATGATTGTTGAATGTTTTGGATATCTGTTATAAAATAATAGTAGTTGCATGGTATTATGGTAGGAAAATACTATTATTGAGTGAAAATTCCAATTATTATAAGCTTATTTTGCTGATTGACCTTGTTGTTTGGTAATATGGTTTCTTATTTTCTATCAATCAAGCTTATAAGGTCCAATATTAATGAACTTTTCTTTAAGATACCCTGCAAAGGGTTTTTTGTATTTTATACAACAATTCGTATGCTGTACCTCCTATAATACCAGCTTTATAAATTTGTATAAATAAAATGGGGGGATTTATGTATGTCTCAAGTAAAATTCTTTTATGGTGGTAATGTGCCTTTAGAAATGCATAAGGTGAGGATTGTGCAAAAATTGGAACTTGTTCCCATTGAACGTAGGCTTGAAGCTATTCAAGAAGCTGGAAACAACACTTTTTTATTAAAAAATCGTGACGTTTTTATGGATATGCTCACTGATAGCGGAGTAAATGCAATGAGTGACAAGCAGCTTGCTGCTATGATGGAAGCGGATGATAGTTATGCCGGTTCTGCAACTTTTACAAAGCTGGAAAATAAAATTAAAGAAATTTTCGGGATGGATTATTTTCTTCCGGCCCATCAGGGAAGAGCCTGTGAAAATATTATCTCGCAGGCATTTGTGAAACCGGGAGACATTATCCCAATGAATTATCACTTTACTACATCTAAAGCCCATATTACATTGAATGGCGGTACAGTTGAAGAAATAATCATTGATGAAGGGTTAAAAACAACAAGCAACTACCCGTTTAAAGGAAATATGGATATTGCAAAGCTAAGAGGACTCATTTCTAAGCACGGTACTGAAAAAATTGCTTATGTACGTTTAGAAACAGGTACAAATCTTATTGGAGGTCAACCGCATTCACTTGAGAATATGCAGGAAATTCGAAAAGTCTGTGATGAGTTTGGCATTCTGCTTGTATTGGATGCAAGCCTTTTGGCAGATAACCTTTATTTCATTAAAACCCGTGAAGAAAAGTGTAAGGATATGAGCATAAGGGAGATTGCCCGTGCTATGGCAGACCTTTCCGATATTATTTACTTTTCGGCACGTAAACTTGGATGTGCTCGTGGAGGCGGTATTTGTACCAGAAACAAGGATATATATATGAAGCTTCGTGAGTTCGTAACACTATACGAAGGTTTTCTCACATACGGAGGAATGTCTGTGCGAGAGATAGAAGCAATTGCTGTAGGGCTTGAAGAAACAATGGATGAGAATATGATTAACCAGGGCCCGCAATTTATTGCTTACATGTGTGAAAAACTTCAGGAAAGTGGCATTCCTGTTATTACACCTCCGGGTGGTTTAGGATGCCATCTCAATGCAATGGAGTTTGTTGACCATATTCCTCAAAGTGAGTATCCTGCAGGTGCACTTGCTTCGGCATTATATATTGCAAGTGGTGTCCGTGGTATGGAGAGAGGAACTATATCCGAGCAAAGGGATGAAAACGGAAACGAGCATTTCTCTAATATGGAATTGCTTCGTCTTGCCATGCCAAGGCGTGTATTTACCCTTTCACAGGTAAACTATGCAATAGATCGCATTAAATGGCTTTATGAGAACCGTAAGTTAATAGGCGGAATAAAATTTGTAGAGGAGCCTAAGGTTTTGAGGTTCTTCTTTGGTAAATTAGCTCCAACTTCCGATTGGCAGAGCAAACTTGTTGCGAAGTTCAAAAAGGATTTTGGTGATAGCCTGTAATATTACTTTTGCTTTAAAAAAGGGTACCTTCCTCAATTAAAGGTACCCTTCCATATTTCTACAGTCCTATTTTATTAACTTCGGTTCTCCCACTATGGTTGCACCGCCATATTCCGGAGTGGCATTTATGTATACCTCCTCCATATTTGTATTTTCCCAAAGATAGTCAATGGCAGTATTAATCTCCCTCCTTGCAGAGTACTTACGGGATTTATGTGTATCCGGCATATTGCTCTTTAACTCTCTAATTTTGTTTTCTTGAATGTTTCTTTGCCGTTATTAATACACATTTAATGTGGTATATGTTATAATTTTTTGTATTATTAGGGGTAGTGAAAGGTAGTAAAATAATGAAAAAAAGAGCAGTTGTAATATCTGCAGCGGCACTTGCAGTAATTGGATTATTGTTGTTTCTTAACAATCTGTCAAGGGAAGCTGTATTTTATGTTGACATTGAAGAGAATTGGAATGAATTTGATACACAAAGTTTTATTAAAAATATAGAGTTAAATATGATTTGCGATGAAAAGACAGATTCAGCAAGTATAATATCAAAAGCATACGGATTTAAAAAAATCCCTCAAAATATAGAAAAATTAATAGATGAACCTTTATATATAAATAGTGCGGCAAAATATCGCTCTGCAAATATCACCATAACATACAATCCTCAGCGAATTGATACCATTGATTTAAATAAAGTTGTTGTCCTTAGATATAATGATGAAATTCAAAAGTTTGAGGTTCTAAAAACTATTTTGGATGAAGACAATAATTCGTTGAATTTCAGCACTTTGCATCTTGGGGAGTTTTTGCTGGTAGAAAATTACATAGGACTGGAGGCCGGTGATTTAATTGGTGAGAGTACATATAAATCTAATTCTAAAGATAACGAAATAAAGGCCGGTAGCCGTGTTTATGATATAGTAGTCTATGGGGGGACATCGGCAGGAGTCATAGCCGCCTGCAAAGCGGCAAGGCTTGGATTATCCGTCATATTGGTATCAAAGGATATTCATCTTGGAGGCATGAGTTCGTCAGGATTAAGTTTGACTGATATTAATGATGACAGCACAATTGGAGGTATGGCAAAGGAATATTATTTAAGGGGTTTGATTTATTATTTTAAGAAATTCAAATCCGATAACAGGTATGATAAGAAAGAGAAAAAAGAGCTTGCCAGAATAAAAAAATACAAAACTATTGAACCCCATGTTTCGGAAATAATATTTAATGAGATGATTAAAGAGGAAAATGTGCCTGTTCTTGCCGGTAAAGGCCTTGATCTTAATAATGGAGTAGACGTGCAGAATAAAAGCATACATTCAATAAGGACAGAGTCAGGTGATATAATTAGGGGAAAAATATTTATTGATGCGTCATATGAGGGAGATTTGATGGCTAAGGCAGGTGTATCCTATACTGTTGGACGTGAAGGAAACAGCGTTTATAATGAGAGGTATAATGGTATTCAATACAGAAATTCATTTTCCAGCCAACAGCTTCCTCTTGGGATTGATCCTTACATTGACAAGAACAATCCTGAACTTGGGTATATAAACGGAATTAAAGAGCTAAGTGGGGAGGAAGGGGCAGGAGATAAGGCAATTCAGGCTTATTGCTTTAGGATGTGCCTTACCGATAATATATCCAATATGGTTGACTACAAAGATGAAAATAGTGACGGCATAAGGGATTATGTGGAACCGCCGGAAAACTATAATAAAGATGATTATGAGCTTTTATTCAGATACATTGAAGCTGAAAAAAACGGAAGGCTTAGTGAAAGTAAATTTAATAAGGGGCATAATACATTTTTTTGTCTGGATAGGCTCCCTAATGATAAAATTGATGCTAATAACTGCGGGCCAGTTTCAACCGATTATATAGGTTATAATTATTCATATCCCGAAGCAGATTACAAATTAAGAGAATCCATTATGAAAAAGCATGAAGATTACCAGAGAGGGTTTTTATGGACATTACAGTTTTCCGATGATCCTAGAATACCCGATTATATAAAGAACTTTTACAGGAAATTCGGCCTTGCAAAGGATGAATTTGCGGATAATAATAATTGGTCCTATCTGCTATATGTACGAGAAGCACGAAGGATGGTTTCAGATTATGTTATGACGGAACATAACTATAATGGTACTAAAGTGGCAGAAGACAGCATTGGACTGGCATCATATCCTATGGATTCGCACAATGTACAAAGATATGTGTATACGTACAGATATACAAAACATATTCAAAACGAAGGATGTATTTTTGTAAATAATTCCAAAATAACCAGTTGGCCTATAAGCTACAGAGCAATAATCCCCAAAAGGGGTGAATGCAAAAACTTAATTGTACCGGTTGCCATGTCGGCTTCTCATACTGCATATGGATCAATCAGAATGGAACCTACGTTTATGATTATGGCAGAGTCAGCTGTGGAGGCTGCTAAAATTGCCATAAGGGATAATTCTTGCGTGGTCCAAGATGTATCATATCAAAAGCTTAAAGAACAATTATTGCTGTGCGGTCAGATTCTTGAATAAGGGTACTTTTGCGTACCCGTAATTATGCTGATCAACTTCTATGAAAAGCATTGCAAAATCCCTCAACAAGAAGGACTGTTGAGGGATCTTGTAATAAATATATAATTTACTATAATTTATGGTTTAAATTCTTCAACTATATTCAAAACGTCGTTGGTCAAACCGCCAATACTATATATTTTACCGTTAACCGCTGATGAAGTTAAAAAGGCCCTTGCAGTGTTCATTTTGGCTTTTGCCGACACATCACCTGTTGACGGATTAAAAATTTCTACCGAACTAAGATTTCCTTCATAGTCTGCAAATCCACCGATAATATACACGAAGCCATTTAGTACGGTGCATCCGAGGTTTTCTCTTGCAGTAACTATGCTACCCCTCGATTGCCATGTATTGGTTGCCGGATTGTATTCTTGAATTATATTGGTCCTATTCATACCGCCTGTGTTGCCGCCTATTACGTATATTTTGTTATTTGTCATAGCTGCACCGAAAGAGTGTCTTGCAGTAGGCATACTTGATTTTGTGGTCCATGTATTGGTTGCAGGATTATATTCTTCAACAGTATTGAGCACACCATTACTATTAAGTCCTCCGATGGCATATAGCTTTCCATTATATGCAACTAAACCTAGAGAACTTCTTGCAGTAGGCATGTTTGCTTTTGCAGTCCATGTATTGGTTGCAGGATCATATTCTTCCAGGCTTTGTAAATGTACTCCATTAAATCCTCCTGCCACATAAATTTTGCCGTTTAGAACAGCTGATGCAGCATCGCTTCTTGCTGTTAACATATTAGCCTTTGACTGCCATGTATCGGTAGAAGGATTATAAACACGAACTGTGTTTACTGTGTTAAGATTGTTATCGATACCGCCCATTATATATATAAGATTATTGTATACAGCTTCAGAATGGAGAGCTCTTCTTTCAGGCATTGCAGCCTTTGTAGTCCAGCTTCCGAGTGAATTAAGAGCCCGTGAAACATTAAGTCTTCCTTCCGTTAAGACTTTTGAATTAAGACTGGGTAAATAATCAACATTCAATAATATAAAGTCTATTATTTGCTGCGGTTTAATTGTGGGAGCATATGCCATTAACAATGCTGCAGCTCCTGTAACATGAGGTGCAGCCATTGATGTGCCGCTTTTATAACCGTAACCGGAGGGAACGGTGCTGTAAATGCTTACCCCAGGTGCTGCAAGAACAACAGATGTAACTCCGTAGTTTGAAAACGATGCAAGATTATCATTACTGTCCGTAGCAGCAACAGTAATAATATTTTTGCATGTATAGCTTGCCGGATAAGCAGGGGACAGGTCAATATCAACTCCACTGTTTCCAGCAGAAACGACAAACAGTGCATTGCTGGATTCAATGGCATCTTTCAAAGCTTGGCTTGGCCCGATATGATAGCTGTTGTTGGTTAGCGGAATATCCATTGCATTGGCATAGGCTATTGCATCAATAAGATCTGAACTTGTACCACTGTTATAATCACTTATCCACTTTAAAGCCACCAACTTTGCACTCCATGATACTCCTGCTACGCCGGCATTGTTGTTTCCAACAGCAGCTATTGTACCTGCACAATGTGTCCCATGAGTTAATATATCTGTTGGCTCGTTGTCATCATAACAAAAGTCCCATCCATGGATATCGTCTATATAACCGTTACCGTCATTGTCAATACCGTCACCTGCTATTTCACCGGGGTTTGTCCAAATGTTTGCGGCAAGGTCAGGATGAGTATAGTCAATACCTGAATCCAGTACCCCTATTAGGACTTTTGGACTTCCGGTACATTTATCCCAAGCCTGAGGTGCTGAAATTTTTGACATTCCGTATAGATAGCTGTAATAAGTATCGTTAGGTATGACGCTGGTTCTCGTCATATTCAATGATTACTCTACCCGGCATGTATTCATAGTCGTATTTCAAACTGGAGCTTTCTTCACTTGCATTAGAAAATTGAATTCCCGTAGGTGTACTTACAGTAATAGTGATTACAGATAAGGCCATAGCTAATGTTTT
The DNA here is from genome assembly GCA_035370245.1 of Pseudobacteroides sp. Taxonomy (GTDB): domain Bacteria; phylum Bacillota; class Clostridia; order Acetivibrionales; family DSM-2933; genus Pseudobacteroides. Next base: position 6,248 of record DAOOVO010000011.1, on the reverse strand, counting down.
CTTAAAATTCATATGTATCCCTCCTGTATTGTTTTTTGGTAAATGATTGATTCTACATAGGCATAAACTGTTTTTTGTAAACTAGATGTAGGTACACTTGATTATAAGCAGATATTATTTTTAGAGACATTCTCATATATAAAATCCCTGGCCAGGGTTTATATATCAAAAGTTGAAAAAACAAACAAAAAAATTGAAGAACAATAAATTGACATTGATAACTTTATTTTACATTTATAATTATAACTAATTTTATTTACTTTTTATGTCGAATTATGTTGATTATAAAAGATTTTTTTGTTCACAATTTATAGAAGAAATTAATAAAAATAATATACGTTAATATAAATTGAATTTTAACCTTATGCTATAATCCAAGCAGGATATGAGAATGATGATTGGCAAGCTTACATAATATTTATCAGTATTGGGTTGATTCTGCTTGAACATTGAATTTCTGATATAATTATTGTATAAGCATGCAATAATTATAAGGAGATGGCTAATTATGGTAAGAAAAGCTCTTGTCGTTGTAATATGTTTTATTATGATTTGGGCTCATGTGCCCTGTAGCAATTCGTATAGTGCCGATGTTTACGGAAAGGAGATATTCTGGAATCCGGGAGTTTCAGGAGGGATACCTGACAAGCCCTTTGAGGCGGATATAAAGGATTTCGGGGCAAAGGGCGATGGTGTAACCGATGATGCACCGGCACTTAAGGCAGCCATTGATGCAGTGAAAAGCGGCGGAAAAGTCCGTATACCTTCGGGTAAATATTTAGTTAAATCCATGATCACAATCAGTAAACCGGTAATATTAAAGGGAGAGGGGAAAGATAAGACGGAGCTTTTAATAGATCATGCCTCAAATGCTTTTGAGATAATTACATATAAACGCGGAACATGGCAAAATATTATAAGCGGATATAACAAAGGGTCAACGGAGCTTATTGTGGATAATGCCTCGTCCTTTACACCTGGAGTTTATGTTGAAATACAGCAAACAAATGATGCAGATGTTATGTATACATTACAGGAATGGAATCAGGGCTGGGCAGATGGTGCTGTGGGACAAATTGCGAGGGTTTTGTCTGTCAAAGGTAATACAATAACAATTGATGAACCGCTAAGATTTAATTACAAAAAAGAGCTAAATCCCATTATCAGGACTCAAGGATTTGCAGAAAATGTGGGATTTGAGGATTTTTCAATAAAGAGGCTTGATACGGCTGATGCAAATATTTTTTATTTTAAAAATGCTGCAAATTGCTGGATAAGGAATGTACACAGTATGCTGGCAAGAAAAGCACATGTTTCTGTTACTACAGGATACCGTATTGAAGTAAGGGACAGCTTTTTTGAAGATGCAACGGACTGGGGTGGCGGAGGACATGGTTATGGAGTTGAATTGGGTTACCATGTTACAGACTGTCTTGTTGAGAACAATATTTTTAAACATCTCAGGCACTCTATGATGGTTCATCTTGGAGCAAACGGCAATGTTTTCGGATATAATTACTCAATAGATCCATACCAGAGTGAGGGCGGAAACTGGACACCATGCGATATATCCATTCATGGGCATCAAGCATATGCCAATCTTTTTGAAGGAAATATAATTCAGGAAATAAATATCGCCGATTATTGGGGACCTGCAGGACCTGACAACACATTCTTAAGAAACAGAATAGAATCTGAGGGTGTTTATATAGAGGACTCTTCAAACTATCAGAATATTATTGGAAATGAATTTGCAAAAGGAAATATTAACATTGATACCGACTCAAGGTATCCTCATAAGGTCGATCCTTCAACTCTCATTATGCATGGCAATTACATAAACGGAAAAATTTCATGGGATATAAACATACCTTCACAAACCATTCCTAATTCTTATTATCTGAAGTCAAAGCCGTTATTTTTCGGTTCAATTGAATGGCCTTCAATTGGAGCAGATAAATTAAACGGTACAATTCCTGCAAAGGAAAGATACTTAGGGAATACTGTGCCTACATCCACACCTGCTCCAACACAGTCAGGCATAAGCATATCTGGCTATATAGCAGCTGATGTTCAATCCGACAATAAAAATATTAATTCTGATTTCAATGTTACCATTGAAGGTACCGATTTAACGGGAAATACCGATTCCAATGGATATTTCAAAATAGATAACATATCTTTAAACAATTCTGAATTCACAATAAAAATCAGTAAGCCGGGATATCTGGCAAGAACTGTATATTGTTCCGGAAATGGTGATATAGTAATGGGGAAGGCTGAAAATCCTATAAAGCTATGGGCCGGCGACATAAGCATAAATGGCTTGCAGGATGGGGCTATAAATATGGCGGATGTCATAGAGATTGCCAAACACTTCAATGCTTTGACAGGAGATGCTGCTTATAGCAGGGAATGCGATTTTAATCTTGATGGCATTATAAATATGTCTGATATTCTCATTATAGCAAAGAGATTTAATTGTACCGGCAGCAGTTATTTTGAATTGTAATGGCATATTTATTATGAAGATTAGTGTTAATGTAATAATGTGTGTTTTTATATAATTTTTGTATTTTTATATAATATGTGTTTTATATAATTAGTGTTATTATAATAATTAGCATTTTTATAGTATTTATGCCTAATTTGATAATTGTAAAAGTTATCTAATTTTGATACAGTAATAGATAGATTATTTTAATTTTATTTTAGGGAACGAGTTTTGTAAAACATTATTACGATTAGGAGGAATGTTATGAAAATTAAAAAACTGATTGGCTTGTTTCTTATATGTAGTGTGATAGCTACATATTTTGTACAGTCTGTTGTAACTGTCAATGCAGATGATGTAATTAAAGGTGATGTCAATAACGATGGCATTATAAACATGGCGGATGTTATTCTCTTAGCAGGTGCCTTTAATGCAATGAATGGAGATTCAAAGTATTCTCCGGCGTATGATCTTAACAATGATGGAGTTATAAATATGGCTGATGTAATAATTATTGCCGGAAATTTCGGTAAATCGGTACCTAAAGTAACACCGACACCAACTAAAGCACCAACACCGACACCTACGTACACCCAAAAGCCTACACCAACTCCGACGGCTGCACCTAAATTCCATTGCTTCCTGTTGATGGGGCAATCCAATATGGCAGGATATCCTAAGTCTGAGGCTGCCGATAAGGTGGAAGATCCACGCATACTTGTATTAGGATTTGATAATAATCCAGCACTTGGACGAGTTAAAGATCAATGGGATGTGGCATGTCCTCCGCTTCATGATGCTTGGCTCGATGCCATAGGACCTGGGGATTGGTTTGGTAAAACATTGATTAACAAACTTCCGGCAGGTGATACTATCGGGCTCATACCATGTGCCTTCAGCGGTAAGAGTGTCGATTATTTCTCAAAAGGTACGAGTCAATACAATTGGATTATAAGTCGTGCAAAGCTAGCACAGCAACAGGGAGGAATCATTGAAGGAATCCTATTCCACCAGGGTGAAAGCGATAGCGGTCAAGCTAGTTGGCCTAGCAGGGTAAGCAAGCTGGTTTCAGACCTTAAACAGGATTTAGGACTTGGTGATATTCCTTTCCTGGCCGGTGAATTGCTTTACAGTGGTCCTTGTGCAGGACACAATACATTGGTAAATCAGTTGCCTTCTTTAATTAAGAATTGTCATGTGATTTCAGCACAAGGCCTGGTTCAAGATCCATCCGATACAGCGTATCGTTTGCATTTCAGTCATGATTCGCAGGTTGAATTAGGTAAAAGATATGCTGCAAAGATGGCTGAAGTACTCGGTTGGTAATTTGGCATTTAAAGAATAATTAAGGATCATATAAATAAAAGCTCTTACTTAAAGTAAAGAATTAAATTGAGTATGGGCTTTTTCTATATATTTCATATTATCTTTTAATGCTATAGAGAGATACTATGATTGAGGAGGATGTTGCAGCTTATGGAATTATTTATGCCTGAAAGAGTATTTTTAGAACCTTCATCACTCAAGTATCCTCTTGGTAGAGAACTCTATGATTACTTTAAGGATAAGAATATTGAGGTTATAAAAACATCGATACAAAATGTTTCTCGTATGATACCCGGTAATACCGAGAAAGAAAGGTATCCACGGGCTAAAAAAACACTTGTTGTTACAACTAAAAAAGGAACTCGACTTGATGTGTGCAAACCATCGGCAAATTTCGAGTTTTCTCTTGTTACCAATTGTCCCGGAAACTGTGAATACTGTTATTTACAAACATCTCAAGCGTTCAAACCCTATTTGAGGACATATGTAAATTTAGAAGATATATTCGATAATATAAAGGCACATATTGTAAATGATGGAAATAAAATCACCACATTTGAAGTAGCCAGCTCAGGAGATCCTTTAGGTTTGGAGCATATTACCGGAAGCTTGTCCAAAACCATTGAATTTTTTGGAACTCTTGATAATGCAAGGTTAAGAGTTGTGACAAAGTTTGACAGTGTAGAACCGCTCCTTGGATTGAAACATAACTCCCATACCCGTTTTAGGTTTAGTATAAATTCAAGATATGTAATAAAAAACTTTGAACATAATACTGCAACCTTTGATAAGAGGATAGAGGCAGCAGCCAAGATTGCAGGAGCAGGTTATCCAATGGGATTTATAGTAGCACCGCTTATGATATATGAGGGGTGGAAGGAGGAATATACAGAGCTTTTTGACCGATTGAAGCAGCAGATAATTAATATTAATTTAGTTGAACCTATCACATTTGAGTTTATTCAACATCGCTTTACACCTACTGCAAAAGAATTTATATTAAAAAGGTTTCCGGGTACAAAGCTTGATATGGATGAGTCAAAAAGGACATTAAAATGGGGTAAATATGGAAGATTCAAGTATGTTTATCCGAAAGAACAGTTCGGCGAAATGAAGGAATTTATATCTTCGCTCATTTTAGATAGATTTCCTCAAGGAGTAATCGAGTATTTTACATAAAGGATGTATCGGAAATAACCACGTATTCTTTGAGAACAGACGATTTATTATATTTTTCCACAATTTTGCCGATATAATTTGTGCCAAAATTTTTCATTAATTTATGGGATTATATTGATAAAAGCGAGTTAATTGTGATAGAATTAAAAAAATTGATAAAAGTATTAAAAAGAGTCAAAAAAATTTGAATAATGCTTAAAAATGTCAAACGCAAATTAAAGGAGGAAGAAAAATGGGCATTTTAGATTGGGTGAAACAAAAAGGATCTTCTTTAAGCGGAGAAGTTAAAAAAGTTGCTAATAAGGATTTTATGGAGGCAGTAGCTGCAGGTTGTGCACTGGTAGCTTCAGCTGATGGAAATATCAGTTCTGAAGAGAAACAAAAAATGATTGGTTTCATAAATATCAATGATACCCTTAAAGTATTTAAAATCAGTGATGTTATTGAAAGATTCAACCATTATGCAAGCCACTTTGATTTTGACTACACTGTAGGTAAAATTGAAGCGATGAAGCAGGTTGAAAAATTGAAAAAAAAGCCGGCAGAAGCAAGGCTTTTAATAGCGGTTTGTTGTTCTGTCGGTGCTTCAGACGGTAACTTTGACAAGGATGAAGTTGCTATTGTAAAAGAAATGTGCCAAAAACTTGGAGTCGACAGTAGTGAGTTTGGAATATAGATTATTAAAAAAACCAGTTGGATTATTCCAACTGGTTTTCCTAGCATATATATAATTTGTCTATTATTGGAATTTTGGTCGTGCTATTAATAATCTATTCACCTATAATTTTAACAAGTACCCTCTTTTCACGTTTGCCATCATATTCGCCATAAAATATTTGTTCCCATGTTCCAAAATCCAATTTTCCATTTGTTATTGCAGCAACAACCTCACGTCCCATGATCTGACGTTTGAGATGTGCATCAGCGTTATCTTCATATCCGTTATGCTTGTATTGACTATATGGTTTTTCCGGTGCCAAATTCTCAAGCCATTTTTCAAAGTCCTGATGAAGTCCTGATTCATCATCGTTGACAAAGACGCTCGCAGTAATGTTCATTGCATTTACCAATACAAGACCTTCTTTTATACCACTCTCATCAATGCATTGCTGTACTTGATGTGTGATATTGACATATGCCCTTCTTGAAGGAATGTTGAAGAATAATTCCTTACGGTACGATTTCATTTTTGTAATCCTCCTTATAATAACTTTTAATTTCTCGCATTTTCTCGTTTAATCTTAGAATT
>DAOOVO010000010.1:0-64989 GCA_035370245.1 Pseudobacteroides sp. | reverse complement strand
CTTTTAGCCTATTTGTTCTAAGTATTCATGTCAAGTATTATTATACAACATCATATAAAAACATTTTTTCTAAAATCCGGGAATTAGCCTTTTATATGATTGTTTTTTATTCTCTGGCTCTTTGCTTTTTTCTTGGCGAGTTTTTCTACAGGGATTGTAAATCTTTGTTTATGGTTTCAACCTTTTTAATCATATTAACTGCTTTCATTATTTCTCTTTCCATATTTATATATATATTTAAATTTAGTAAATCCCATATAGATGATTCAGCAACCAGACGAGTAAATATTGGATTGTTTACTGTTGGACTGACCGGAAGTATATCATACATTGTCATACTGAAAATAACTGAATATTCAGCTTTGTTTTTTGGAATAGTAGCTTTGTTCCTTATACTCTTGATGATAGAGTTACATCTTACAAAACTCAAAAGCTTTTGGCATCTTGCAGTTCATGAATCCTGCCATACATTAGTGAGCGAAATCGAGTTTCCAGGTAGTGTTCTTGATGTCACATTTCATAAAAATGGTTCACATTATTCAGGATATACTCATTCCGAAATTGATAACGAGAACATCTATGAAAAGTATCTTTCGCAAATGCGGGTCTTCCTTGCAGGAGGAGTAGGTGAAATAATATTTCTACATGATGACATTAAAGATAAGCCTGAAGGAGACATTGAGTTTGTTATTGAAACAATCAGAGACATCGTTAACAACGGTCATTATAAAAAGGCCAGTGATTGGGACACACTGTCTGATGAAGAACAAGAAGCAGTATATTCCGAGTTTATTAAAGAGCAAAACCCCATCACAAGGAAAATATTAGAAGAACATGCCGAGACAATACATAAGTTAGCTCTACAGCTTTATAGAAGGGACTTTGTTCCTGGTAATGAGGCAAGAGATATAATATTATCTGCTTCAAAAAACCCTCATATACTATCGTGAAAGAACAATTTTATAACAGATATCTAATCCTAATATCCTGATCCAGATGCAGAGTAAACTACGATATAAAAAGTTGATGTATTTTTTAGTGTGGCAAAAAATTCAGTTTTGCATAAGATAACATAAATAGATTTATTTAAGGAATGAATCTTATGCCTATATATTATTTCACAGGAAGATATATAGTAAAGCCGGGTGATACCTTATATAGTATTGCAAGAACTTCAAATCCTTTTGGCGGCTTTCCTGTTAGTTCTGTTCTCATATTGAATCCACAATTAAAACCACCTTATATAATATATCCTGGACAACAAATTTTCCGACCATGGGGCGGTCCATATACTAATAGAATAGTTAAAGCTGGTGATACTCTATACTCAATAATCCGCGATTTTAATAGGTTATTAGAAATAGAGGGTAATATAGAAAGAATTACTTTAAATGAAGTCCTTGCAATCAACCCCAGAATAACAAATCCAAATATTCTTTACCCTGGGATGAGTATCGTCTTTCCCGATATAGGGTGAGTTATATCCAAATAGATGATAATGGTTTAAGGATAAAGGGATTAATACACGGCCTCTTTATTTTTTTATATCATGAGCTTAATCATAAACATAACGTTTTCAAAGAAAATAAAGAGGAAAGATGAATTGCTCACCTTTCCCCTTATTATACTATCTACGATTGTTATATAAAGTAAACTTCAATCTCAACATCCTGCCACCATTGATTTTTATTCCCTGGTTTCCCTATATAATAACCTCTTAATGCATCTTCAAAGGTCATTAAATAGGTGCCGCAGTAGATGCCTATTTCTGTCCCAAATCTGTCCCCGATTTGTTCACAGCAGCCTGAGCAGCAGCAAGTCTTGCTATAGGAACGCGGTAAGGTGAACATGATACATAGTTAAGTCCAACTTTATGGCAGAACTCAACTGATGATGGGTCTCCTCCATGCTCTCCGCAGATACCCAACTTAATGTCAGGTCTTGTTTGTTTTCCAAGCTTAACTGCCATTTCAACGAGCTTTCCAACACCTGTCTGGTCAAGTCTTGCAAATGGATCGGATTCATAAATCTTTTTGTTGTAATATTCTTCAAGGAACTTACCTGCATCGTCACGGCTGAAACCGAATGTCATCTGAGTCAAGTCATTTGTACCGAATGAGAAGAACTCAGCTTCCTTGGCAATTTCATCAGCTGTCAATGCAGCTCTTGGAATTTCTATCATTGTTCCTACTTTATATTCAAGCTTAACGCCTGCATTCTTTATCACTTCTTCTGCTGTCTTAACAACAACATCCTTAACATATTTCAATTCCTTTACTTCGCCTACCAATGGAATCATTATCTCAGGTACAACATTCATACCCTTTTTGTTAACATTTATAGCAGCTTCTATAACAGCTCTTGTCTGCATTTCAGCAATTTCAGGATAAGTAACCGCCAAACGGCATCCTCTATGACCCATCATTGGGTTAAACTCATGAAGGTCTGAAACTATACCCTTCAATTCCTCAAAGCTAAGTCCCATCTCTTTTGCAAGAGCTTCAATATCTTCATCTTCCTGTGGCAAAAACTCATGAAGCGGCGGATCCAAGAATCTTATTGTAACCGGATAACCCTTCATTTCTGTAAATAGACCTTCAAAGTCGCTTCTTTGCATAGGAAGAAGCTTGTCTAATGCTTTTCTCCTCTGTTCTTCCGTTCTGGCAACAATCATTTCTCTCATTGCAGGTATTCTGTCAGCTTCAAAGAACATATGCTCAGTACGGCACAGACCGATACCTTCCGCACCGAACTCAACAGCCTGTCTAGCATCAGCAGGAGTATCTGCATTTGTTCTTACCTTCAATGTACGTATCTCGTCCGCCCAGCTCATTAACTTGGCAAAATCGCCAGTCAATTGAGGCTCAACAGTTGGAAGCCTTTCTCCGTATACATTACCTGTTGATCCGTCGAGGGAAATCCAATCACCTTCAACATACTTCTTACCGTTTTTATCTATGAAATATTTTTCTTCTTCATTTATTTTTATTTCACCGCAGCCTGCAACACAGCAAGTTCCCATACCGCGTGCAACAACGGCAGCATGTGAAGTCATACCTCCGCGGCCGGTAAGTATACCTTGGGATACATGCATACCTTCAATATCCTCAGGTGAAGTTTCAAGTCTTACAAGTATAATATTTTTCTCCCCTGCCTTAAATGCGTTAACGGCATCTTCTGCTTCGAAATATACCTTACCTGTAGCAGCTCCCGGTGAAGCAGGCAAACCTTTTGCAACAGGAACAGCAGCTTTAAGGGCCTTTGGCTCGAAATTAGGATGTAAGAGAGCATCCAATTGCTTCGGATCAACCTTCATTACAGCTTCTTCCTTTGTTACCATTCCTTCCGCAACGAGATCAACAGCTATCTTTAATGCTGCTGCAGCAGTTCTCTTACCGTTTCTTGTCTGGAGCATAAACAGCTTGCCCTTTTCAATAGTAAACTCCATGTCCTGCATGTCTCTATAATGTTTTTCCAATGTTTCTGCTATTTTCACGAATTGATTGTATGCATCGGGATTGATTTCTTTCAATTGATCTATTGACTGAGGAGTTCTGATACCTGCAACAACATCTTCACCCTGTGCATTCATGAGGAACTCTCCATAAAGCTTTTTCTCCCCTGTAGATGGATTTCTGGTAAATGCAACACCTGTACCCGAATCATTTCCCATGTTACCGTATACCATTTCCTGAACATTAACAGCCGTACCCCAGTCACCGGGTATATCATTGAGCCTTCTGTAAACTATGGCACGAGGATTGTCCCATGAACGGAAAACAGCTTTTACAGCCTCTAAAAGCTGTACCTTTGGATCCTGCGGGAAATCAAAACCCTTTTCCTTTCTGAAAAGCTCTTTATATCTCTTAACAACTTCTTTAAGATTATCTGCAGTCAAATCGGTATCGAATTGACAATTATTCTCTTCTTTTACTGCATCTAGGATCTTTTCAAACTTGGATTTCTCTACCTCCATAACTACATCACTAAACATCTGAATAAACCTTCTATAACTGTCATAGGCAAATCTTTCATTGTTTGTGAGTTTGGCCAAACCTTCTACAACATCATCATTTAGACCGAGATTTAGAATTGTGTCCATCATACCCGGCATTGAAGCCCTGGCTCCTGAACGAACAGATACGAGAAATGGATTTGAAGGGTCACCGAATTTTTTTCCTACAATTTCCTCCGTTTTTGCCATCATAGCGTAGATTTCTTCCTCAATCTCTTTAGAAACCACTTTACCGTCTTCATAGTACTTGGTACAAGCCTCTGTTGTAACGGTAAACCCTCTCGGAACCGGCAATCCCAAACCTGTCATTTCCGCCAGATTTGCACCTTTACCACCAAGCAGGTTTTTCATCGAAGCATTACCTTCGCTGAATAAATATACATACTTTTTCATTCCAAAAAACCTCCCGCATTTATAGAATTTAGCATTATAGAAGGAAAGATGTCATAAAAATTATACACCTTTCTTAATTCCCATGATGAGAATAAATATTAAAACAATTGAAAACTTCCAATAAAGATCCTGATATGTAGTTATTTTAAATCAACAATCCTTATTATAACATATAATTAATAATTTTCATTATATTTTTTAAAATAAAAATAATTTTTACATAATTTATTTATTTTCATTCTTATTGCTTTAACATTTTTCTTATTTTATCACAGCTCTTATTAACAATTCCCAAATCTATTTTCATATTCATGTTCATTATCCCAATGCTTATACAAGAGTTATTAATCCTTTTAAATGAAATCATTCTGATACTTTTCTCATTGTTCATAATACTGTTTAACGAATAATCTACTGTGGCAAATCCGGCCAATATGATAAAAACAAATAGAACAATGCATAAGAACAACCTTCTTCTTCGCATTCTCATCTCTTTAAACTTCTCTACTCTATTCATTTTTATTCCTCCGAGCCAACTATATTAAATACCATTAATCTTTTGCATTTATCAAAACTTATATTTCCCAAAAATTTAATTTAATAGACATGTAAAAATTTTGATGAATCATTTATGTATTATTTAACTACCTCGCTAATAGCCTGAGCCAAATACTTGGTGCTCTCAAGGCATTCCTCCAACAGATTTCCGTCCCCTCCCACTTCAATTATCAATGCTTTATCGGATACATGCTGATTATATCTGTTCTTGCTTAAATTGATAGGCTTAGCAAGACCGGGAGCAATTTTATTCAATGTATCCTGAAGCTTCAATGCAAATTTAAGGTTTTCCTTCCAATTGGGATGATAAAGGCCATTTTTATTTGTACCCATAACAAACATTACTTGAGCAGCATTTTTTCCATTCACCTCTTTTACGACCCTGAGTTTTTTGCCCTGAACTCCAAGGCCATCCCTATGGAGGTCTATAACTACATCAATGGAAGGATAACTCTTTAAAATACTTGATACCGTTTTGAGGGAATTGGCATAAGAACTGTTGTAATCGGGGTAATCATGAATTGTTCCGTTATGTATTACTTCTATTCCATAATTTTTTCTTAATATTGATGCTAACTGATCTCCTACCCTCACAACACCTTTTTGCGGATCTTTTGATGATGACGGATAATTTGCTTTATTTAAATTGCTTTCCTTATCTACATAGGACTCTGTTGTATGAGTATGGTAAATAAGGATCTTAGGCCCTTTTTTTGATGTTAATTTGCTTATGGGAGCCTTCAAAAGTGCATTTATGTCAATTTTTTCATTGGTTTCGTTACTAATAGCAATTTTTATCTGGGATTGACTCCCTGTGTTATTATTCTTATTATCCTTATTTTCATTATTGTCCGTATTCTCATTATTTTGATTGGGTGTTCCCTCCTCAGTATATATACTGCTCTGATCAACTAAAAGCCCACTTTTTTCAGTATCTAAAGCATTTTCATCATTTGAATAATCCAGCTTGACCTGTTTTTCTCTTTCCAGCAAAACATCAGGATAATACTTTTCATAATAATTATTAAGTATAACCAGATTTGAATTGAGCACAGACTCGGGACTTCTAAAATCAAACCCAAATATATAACTTATTATGTTTTTTATTTCTCCATAGAATGATATGCTTATGTTTCCGCTGTTATAAACCGAATCGATAATGGGAAACGAAATGTTTAATATGGATTTGAAATTATGAACATCAATGCTGCTTACTACCTTGCCTTCAATTTCAGATATAAAATTTCCCCCAATGGTACCTCCCTTAATGGCTATAAAGGATAAAAATATGAATAGGACAATCCTTAATATTATTTTAAAAATTATTTGTTTGTTTTTTATACGTCGTGTCTTCATTTTTCCTCCTGTACATGCTTTTTATAATAATATTCCATTGTCCATTTCATTATTACCATTCAGTGCTTTAAATTCCCACTCTTTCCTTTTGCAACGCTATGTTAAATATTCGATAGAATTGTGTCGATTAATAGTATTTCTTGTCGAAGAGTATTCAGCATTGTAGGTTTGATGTATAATATAATTGCGTTGTCACAGTAATAATTCTTTTTTTCAAATTTGTTAAATTTCAAATTAGTCGGGTAAATAATTCTCAATGGTAAATAAATCTTGCTTAAGTCATGAATGGAATTGCTAAATCCACTTCAAAGTTATGCTCAGGGATGTATTTATTAAAAATTCGGTTCTTAGATCAAGGAGGAATTATTATGTACAACTTCAAATCATTGCATTGTTATAACTGCAGAGCTATTATTCTCAACCTTCCCGAAATAGAAATCTCAAAACTCAACGGATTAAATTTTGTATGTGATTGCTGTGGCCATCAAAACATTCTTACAGAATTCAAATTCTATAAGAGCAACAACAATGATCCGCATCTCAACATCTTCAGCATGGAAAACCTCACAGCATTCTAATGCTTTGTAATGTCAAAGAAAAACACATCTATGCTTACCCTCTTAATAAAAAACTTCAGCTTATATATTAAATACAATTAATCTTTTACATTTAAACTTCTTTTGAACATACTTGATTTACTTGCCCTGTACCACTATAATATTAATATAATTTCAATATTATAGATTGGCAGGTATGATAATGAACCCACAAATAGCACTCGTTATAGGAAGTTTGGCTGGATTTGCCGTTTTGGCATTCTTCTTTTACAGATCTGTTAGTAAGCTTGAAAAGAAAAAAACAAGCAAGAAAAAAGGTCGTACAAAATATATGGCTGAAGTCAAAAACAAGTTTTAACAAGACATATAAATATGTTTTGGAGCATTTAAAAAGACCGGTCACTAAAAGCACTTACGCTTGATTGTGACCGGTCTTTTTGGATTATTCCTTTTTAATTATTCCTAAGCATTGAGATTTTTAAATGCTGTTGAAAGCATTAACTTAATTCTATTTAATTGATTTACTTCACTTGCACCGGGATCGTAATCAATGGCAACAACATTTGATTTCGGATAGCGTTTTCTCAGCTCTTTAATTACTCCCTTTCCTACTATATGATTGGGCAAGCACGCAAATGGCTGAGTACATACTATATTAGGCGTACCTGTATGGATTAACTCAAGCATTTCACCGGTTAAGAACCACCCTTCACCGGTTTGATTGCCACAGGATACAATTTCAGATGCCATATCTGCCAACTCATTAATATAGGCAGGAGGGGTAAAATGTTTACTCTTTCTAAATTCATCCCTCGCAGCTGAGCGCATCCATTCTATTGCTTTAATACCTGCATTTGCCTTTATAGCCGATGATTTTTTCATTCCCAGCTTTTCATATTTAAAGTTGCTGCAATAAAAACAATACAGGAAAAAGTCCAATAAATCGGGAACAACGGCTTCAGCACCTTCAGCCTCGAGCAAATCAACAAGATAATTATTGGCAGCAGGCATAAACTTAACAAGAATTTCTCCCACCACACCGACCCTCGGTTTCTTAATATCTCTTCGCGGAAGGTTATCAAAATCACGAATAATTTCCCTGCACAACTTCTTGTATTTTGAGAATGAAGGATATTTGCTTTTTGATAAAAATTCTATACATCTGCCTTTCCACTTCTTATGCAGTGCATTAGCAGCACCTTTCTCCAATTCATATGGACGAGTAGCATAAAGGCAGCGCATAAAAATATCCCCAAAAACAATACTGTATATTGCTTTAAGCCCCAACTCAGGAGTAAGCTTGAATCCCGGATTCTTTTCGAGGCCTACAAGATTAAGTGAAAGCACCGGAATATGGGGATATCCTGCTTTACGCAACGCCCTTCGTATAAATCCGATATAGTTGCTGGCACGGCATCCTCCACCGGTTTGTGTAATCATTACAGCAGTTTTTGATAAATCGTGTTTGCCTGACAAAACTGCTTCCATAATCTGTCCAACTACCATTAAAGAAGGATAGCAGGCATCATTATTTACATACTGAAGTCCCACATCAACAGCCTTTTTCCCATCATTGTCCAAAAGAACAATATTATAACCGCATGAACGAATAACCGGTTCTACGATGGAAAAATGAATCGGCGACATCTGAGGTGCAAGAATTGTGTAGTTGTCACGCATTTCCTTTGTAAACAGCACTCTTTCATATTTGGATGACACGATATTTCTTTTAATTCCGCTCTGCTTTCTCACTTTGATTGCGGAAAGAAGGGAACGAATTCGAATACGTGCCGCACCTAAATTATTGACTTCATCTATTTTTAAACATGTATAAATTTTACCGGAATCCTCCAGTATATCATATACCTGATCGGTAGTTACGGCATCAAGACCGCAGCCAAATGAATTAAGCTGAATCAAATCCAAATCGTCACGTTGCTTAACATAATCCGCAGCCGCATAAAGCCTTGAATGATACATCCATTGATCCACCACTAAAAGTGGTCTTTCAAGCTTAGCCAAGTGAGAAACCGAGTCTTCCGTAAGCACAGCTATGCCAAAAGACGTGATAAGCTCGGGAATGCCATGGTTGATCTCAGGATCAATATGGTATGGACGTCCCGCAAGAACGATTCCGTGGCCACCTGTTTGCTCCAAATATTTAAGGGTCTCTTCCCCTTTTTGTTGAACCTTTCTGCGGACTGATTCCATCTCATTCCATCCAATTTGGGCTGCTCTCCTTATTTCATCAGCAGGTATGTTGAATTCCTTTCCAAACTCTTCTACAAGCCTTTTAGTCACTACATTAAGGTTAGTAAGGGAAAGGAACGGACTCATAAAAAATACATCCGGATTTTTAAGCTCATCTATATTGTTTTTTATATTTTCTGCATAAGATGTAACAATCGGGCAGTTATAATGATTGGTTGCATCTTTGAATTCCTGCCGCTCATAAGGAATACAAGGATAAAATATAAATTTAACACCTTGCTTTAAAAGCCACATAACATGACCATGGGCCAATTTAGCAGGGTAGCACTCCGATTCGCTTGGAATGGACTCTATACCTAGCTCATATATTTTTCTTGTGGATTCAGGTGATAAAACAACTCTGAATTTTAATGCTTTAAAAAACTCTGCCCAAAACGGATAGTTTTCGTATATATTAAGAACTCGAGGAATACCTACAGTTCCTCTCACAGCTTCTTTTTCATCAAGAGTCTCTCTGTCAAAAAGCAATTTTGATTTATATTCATAAAGGTTTGGAATATTGTCTTTATTTTTCTGCCCTCCGGCACCGCGTTCACAACGGTTGCATGTAATAAACTGTCTTCCTCCGCTAAATTTGTTGATTGTTAAAAGACAATTATTGGTACATCCCCTACAACGGGACATAGTCGTAGTAAACTCCAAATTATTAATTTGATCAATTGGCAGCATTGTTGTGGTTTTGCTTTCATCATAGCGTTCCCTTGCAATGAGAGCCGCACCAAATGCACCCATTATACCGGCAATATCCGGCCTTACAGCTTCGCAGTTTGCAATTTTTTCAAAGCTTCTAAGAACGGCATCATTATAGAAAGTCCCGCCCTGCACAACAATGTGCTTGCCAAGTTCGGAAGCGGAACTAACCTTAATAACCTTATACAATGCATTCTTAATTACGGAATAGGCAAGACCTGCTGAAATATCAGCTACCTCAGCTCCCTCTTTTTGAGCTTGTTTAACTTTAGAATTCATAAACACCGTACATCTGGTGCCAAGATCAATGGGATTTTGGGCAAACAAAGCAGCTTTAGCAAAATCCTGAACACTGTAGTTCAACGATTTTGCAAAAGTTTCAATAAAGGAACCGCAGCCTGATGAACATGCTTCATTAAGCTGCACATTATCTACAGTACGATTTTTTATTTTAATGCATTTCATATCCTGTCCGCCGATATCTAAAATACAATCAACCTCAGGGTCGAAGAATGACGCTGCATAATAATGTGCAACCGTCTCAACTTCACCTTCATCCAATATAAGTGCATTTTTAATCAAAGCTTCACCATATCCGGTTGAACAGGAATATACAATTTTTGCACTATCAGGCAATACGGAATAAATCTCCTTAATGGCATTAATGGTTGTTTTAAGGGGACTGCCATTATTATTACTGTAAAAAGAATATAACAATGATCCGTCTTCACCTATCAATGCTGCTTTGGTAGTTGTAGAACCGGCATCAATCCCTAAGAAGCATTTTCCGCTATAATCCTTTAAACTCGAACGTTTTACAACATTCCCGTCATGCCTTTTCTTAAAAATATCATAATCTTCTTGTGTCTTAAATAAAGGCTCCATTCTTTCAACTTCAAATTCCATTTTTATTTCACCCGAAAGCTTGTTCTCTAAAGCTGAAAGAGAAGTAGAAATTTCCTTATCGGCATTTAAAGCAGCACCGGTAGCAGCAAACAGATGAGAATTGTCAGGTATAATCCTATGCTCATCATCTAACTTAAGAGTCCTTATAAATGCTTCTCTAAGCTCGGATAAAAAGTGAAGAGGACCTCCTAAAAATGCAACATGTCCGCGTATAGGCTTACCACATGCAAGGCCGCTGATTGTCTGATTAACAACAGCCTGAAATATTGAAGCAGATATATCCTCTTTTGTGACCCCTTCGTTAATCAAAGGCTGAATATCCGACTTGGCAAATACACCGCATCTTGCAGCAATAGGATAAATTGCCTTGTAATTTTTTGCATATTCATTAATGCCTGCTGCATCAGTCTGCAGAAGTGCTGCCATCTGATCAATAAAGGATCCCGTACCCCCGGCACAGATACCGTTCATTCTCTGTTCAACATTGCCGCCTTCAAAATATATTATCTTTGCATCCTCGCCGCCAAGCTCAATTGCAACATCCGTCTTAGGTGCAAAAACAGACAACGAAGTAGAAACTGCAATTACTTCCTGGGTAAAAGGAATGCCAAGGTGCTCGGAAAGTGCAAGTCCTCCCGAACCTGTTATCATTGCTGCTATCTTTATATCGCCTAATTTTTTATGAGCTTTATTAATAAGCTCACAGAGGCTTTCCTTTATATTTGCAAAATGCCGCATGTAATCGGAAAATAAAATTTCTTTTTTATCATCTAATATTGCTATTTTTACAGTCGTAGAACCAATATCAATCCCTAATTTATAAATTGTTGTATTATACATAATATTAAACAGATAAAATTATCTGCTATAGACCCCCCATTTAATTTGACTCTTATCTATAAAATGTACCGATTGAAAACCAATAATAGAAGAAGCTATATTATAATTTTTATTGTCATATATGTTGCACAAAATTACTTTTAAAATCCATCATTCTACATAAAAATCGATATTATTTACTCAATTAAAAATCACATTACATTATACAACAAGAAAAGTCAAAATACAATATAGCGGGTGTTTTTGCCCCATTTACCAAGACTTGGCAATATTACACCTTCAATTTTAAAACGGTTACATATATTAAAATTTACTAAAGACATTTTAATTTTATTCGTGAAGAACAAATATTTATTGTAAAATCCATATCGCCTAATATGCAAAAAGTGCTTTGTAATAAGAAAACTACAAAACACTTTAACATATCCAGAAATTTTGAACAAATTAAAACATTATAGCTCCGGTAATCATTACTCCTGAAATTGTGCTCCATGCTTCTTTGGTACTCCCATACTATTAAGAGGCCAGAATCTGAATATGGCCTTGCCACCAACCCTTGATATATCTAAGGGACCAAGGCTTCTGCTGTCAAGGCTTCCTCCCGGAGTACGATTATCGCCCAATACATAAATTTGCCCTTTTTGGACTGTTAAATTACAATACTCTTCATTTACGACCTCAGTAGAATCACCATTGATGTAATCCTCTTTTAAAGCCTTACCGTTAAGATAGACTTTTCCATCCTTAACCTCTATTTTATCTCCTTCAACACCAATAACTCTTTTTATTATAGGACTTCTGTCAACACCATTCATGTCGCTGACATCAATTGTAACAATATCACCATATTTTAGATTGCCTACCTTAGGACTAATCTTTTCAATTATAAGCTGATCACCATCATGCAGTGTAGTCTCCATAGAAGATCCGCTGACAATGGTTCTTTGCCCCACAAAAGCAACTATCAAAAAGCCTATAAGTACAGCAACCGCTATATGGACCCCCCAGTCCAAAACTTCCCTCAAAATCGGATTCTTAATACTATTAAACGTAATAATCCCTCCCAAGATTTATTAATTATTTACCAATTTACAATAACAATTAAACAATAATAATTAAACAATAACAATTAAACATACAATTAAACTAAATCCGCTCATTATTTAATTGTGAAATTCCTTACAAATTATATTGTAACTAAAACATATTACCACTTTATTAACAAATTTTGAACATTTTCATTAAATAATTTTCATAAAAAATAAAAACGAGCACAATACACAAATATATTATACTACAAAAGAACGGGATTTTACACCCATCCCGTCCTTTCATACTTATAAATTTTATTAAGGTAATATATAAATTGCTATTTAAACATTATAACCTTCCGACTTTATATGGAGCTCTTTAAGCTGCTTAACCTCAACTACATCCGGTGCATTTGTCATGAGACAGGATGAATTCTGTACCTTAGGGAATGCAATTACATCCCTTATACTGCTCCTTCCCGCCATTATCATTGTGAGCCTGTCAAGGCCGTAAGCCATACCGCCATGAGGAGGAGTTCCATATTTAAAAGCCTCAAGGAGAAATCCGAATCTTGCCCAGGCCTCTTCTTCCGTAAAGCCTAAAAGCTTGAACATCTTAGATTGCAGCTCCTGGTCGTGTATTCTTATGCTTCCTCCACCTATTTCAACACCGTTTAATACGATGTCATATGCTTTTGCACGTACCTTACCGGGGTCAGTTTCAAGCAAATGAATATCTTCATCCATAGGTGATGTAAACGGATGGTGCTTTGCCACATAACGCTTCTCTTCCTCATCATATTCATATAACGGAAACTCTGTGACCCAAACAAACTTATATTCGTTTTTATTGAGAATTCCAAGCTTTCTCGCAAGCTCCAATCTCAACTGTCCCAATGCATCATACACTATATCATTCTTGTCGGCAATAAAGCATATCAAGTCTCCCGGCTCTGCCTCAACCCTTTCAAGAATACTCTTTATTTCATCTTCGCTCAAGAACTTTGTAATAGCTGATTTAAGCTCATTTTCTTCAACTACAATCCATGCCATGCCCTTTGCTTTATATATCTTAACAAATTCAACGAGACTGTCTATTTCCCTTCTGCTGAATTTCGCTCCGCAGCCCTTTGCATTTATAGCCCTGACACTTCCACCGTTTTTAACTGCATCGGAAAATACTTTAAAACCGCAATCAGCAACTATATCCGATAAATTTTTGAGTTCCAATCCGAACCTTATATCCGGCTTATCCGAACCATATCTGTCCATAGCTTCCTGATACGGTATTCTCGGGATTGGAGTTTCTATATCGATATCCAAAGCCTCTTTAAATACTCTTTTGATAAAGCCTTCATTAACAGTAAGAACATCTTCAACATTTACAAATGACATCTCTATATCTATCTGTGTGAACTCAGGTTGTCTGTCAGCTCTTAAATCCTCATCCCTGAAGCATTTGGCAATCTGGAAATACCTATCAAATCCAGAAACCATTAACAACTGCTTGAAAAGCTGCGGTGATTGCGGAAGAGCAAAAAACTTGCCGGGATGCACCCTGCTTGGAACAAGATAATCTCTGGCACCTTCGGGTGTACTCTTAGTAAGTATTGGAGTTTCAATTTCCAAGAAACCGTTCTCATCATAATAATCGCGTGCAATTTTGGCAACCTTGTGTCTTAAAATAAAATTCTTTTGCATATCAGGCCTTCTTAAATCTATGTATCTGTGCTTAAGCCTGACTGTTTCATTTACATCGGAATCTTCTTCTATATAAATCGGAGGTGTTTCGGACTTGCTTAAAATCCTGAGCTCTGAAACCATAACCTCAATTTCGCCTGTATCCAACTTAGGATTCACTGTCTCAGGACTTCTTTTTACAACCTCGCCTATCGCCGCAAGAACATACTCACTTCTTATTGATTCTGCTTTTTTGAATACTTCTTCACTAATGGAACTGTTAAAAACTATCTGCAATATTCCGCTTCTATCTCTTAAATCTACAAATATTACTCCACCCAAATCTCTTCTTTTATGAGCCCAGCCCATAACAGTGACTTTCTCACCCACATGACTTAAACGCAGCTCATTACACATATGTGTCCTTTTTAATCCATAAATCGATTCTCCCATAAATTACCTCCTATTAATAATTTCTTCATGTATGTTATCTAAAGAAATTTCTGACTGTTCACCTGTTTTCATATTTTTGAGTACAGCCTTATTGCTGTTTACTTCATCTTCACCTAAAACAACAGTAAACTTTGCTCCAATTTTATCCGCATATTTCATCTGTGCTTTTAAGCTTTTTTGAAGCAGGTCTTTTTCCGCAGGTATCTGTTTTTCTCTTAAGTCATAAACCAGCTTTTCGGCAAAAGTATCGGCTGCTTCACCTATTGTTGCAATATATATTTCAATTTCCTTTTGCGGTGGAATATATACACCCTGACTTTCCATTTCCATTAAAAGCCTTTCAATACCAATAGCAAATCCGACAGCCGGAGTTGACGGACCTCCACAAGCCTCAACCAATCCATCATATCTGCCGCCTCCGCAAATGGTACCCTGGGTGCCCACATTTTCGGAAATAAACTCAAACACTGTTTTGGTATAGTAATCAAGGCCTCTGACTATGTTCTTGTCCACATTGTAAACAATACCCAAATTATCCAGACCTTTTTTCAATCCCTCAAAATGAACTCTGCATTCTTCACAGAGATTGTCAAGTATAGCCGGTGCACCGGCCGTAATGGTTTTACATTTATCTTCTTTACAGTCTATAATCCTTAAAGGATTTCTCTCAAACCTGTTATTGCACAATCCGCACAGCTTATCAAGGTTGGGTCTGAAATAATCCATAAGCTTTTGATTATACTCTTTTCTGCAAACAGGACAGCCTATGCTGTTTATATTAAGGCCCACATCCTTTAATCCCAAGCTGTCAAAAAGCTGCTTTATAAGGCTTATAATTTCCACATCTATGGATGGCCCCTTTGAACCGAATGTCTCAACGCCAAATTGATGAAATTCCCTGTATCTTCCTTTAGCCATCTTTTCATATCTGTATGCGGAAATAATGTAATAAAGTTTCACAGGCTGAGGCAAAGATGACATACCGTTTTCGATATAACTTCTCACAACACCTGCTGTGCCTTCAGGCCTTAATGAAATGCTTCTATTTCCCTTATCCAAAAAGGTGTACATTTCCTTTTGAACAATATCCGTGGTGTCTCCCACACCCCTTTGAAACAGCTCGGTATGCTCAAATACAGGCGTTCTTATCTCCTTATAACCGAAATTTGCACAAACTTTGGCAATCTGACTCTCAACATACTGCCATTTGTGACTCTCTATAGGCAAAATATCCTTTGTTCCCTTTGGCGTTTGTGTTAACATGACTTCCTCCCAACTAATTACTATAATTTCCTAAGGAATATATAATATTCCGAACATAAATAAAACCTCCAATCCCCGGTAAGGGACGAGAGGCTATTCCCGCGGTACCACCCTAATAAGCTTTACAGGCTCGCTTTAGCTCCTTTAACGCTGAGTCATGCGGATCTGCCTAATAATGACTTTTCAGTCAATTTCAGCAAACCAACTCCAGGGTGTTCTTTCACTACTCTTTTCCTAAAAGCACTTGCAGTCACGATGCTTTCTCCCTTAAGGCAGTTTATAGTTACTTTTCCCCTTCACTGTCATTTACAATTCATATATAGTATATTTTAATTACGCATATTTATATTGTCAACATATTATTTCAAATCTTTAATTATAGCTTCTTTTCTTGCGATCATTTCATCAATTCTCAGTATATAGTCACCAACGCTTTTAACGTTAAAAACTCGCTCAATTCTGTTTTCTTCCGGGTAGACCATTTTCGTAACCCCACCGGCTCCCATAGCAATTATGGACTGTTTTTCCTCCATAATCTGAATGTTATAAATGCTTTCGTGTCCGGGAGTACAGTATCCGATATTTTCCAGATTACCCAGTATGTTTTTCTGCCTGTAGAGGTAATAGGGTTTCATTCCCATTTTATAAGCATAATCTGCCGCGGCACCAACCATTTCTTCTATTTTTTCACTATGTATACCTGTGCGGCTTTCTTTATCATAAATGAGCTTTGAACCTCTCTTTATAGATAAAGTATGAACCGTAAGACTGTCAGGTGAAAGCTCAAGTATCCTTTCAAGGCTTTTATTAAACATTTGAGGAGATTCACCGGGAAGTCCGGCTATAATATCCATGTTTATATTATCAAATCCCATCTCCCGTGCCTTAATAAATGCCCACTCTATATCCTCCGCAGTATGGTTCCTGCCGATTGCTTTTAATACCTCATCGTTCATGGACTGGGGATTTATGCTTATTCTGTCCACTTGACTATCCTTAATTATACTGAGCTTGTCAATATTTAATGAATCGGGACGCCCTGCCTCAAGTGTAAATTCTTCAATATTTCCCTCATCAAATGTACTTACCGCAATACTCAAAAGCTTTTCCAAACTTTTCTCATCTATGGACGTAGGAGTTCCTCCACCAATGTAAATACTCTGGACCTTCCATCCGTTTCTTTTTATAATGTATGATGTTTTTTCAATTTCATACATCAATGCATCCATATATTTTTTTACGATATCGGACAATGGATCTATAGGAGTCGATGTAAATGAACAATATAGACACCTTGTTGTACAAAAAGGTATGCCGATATAAATACTAACTGAATCAGGCGATGTTGAATCTAATATTCTTTTCTCCTTTTTTGCTACATCCAAAAGCAGATTTGCCTTATCCTCTTTTATCATATAAAAGCTTTTAAGGCTATGAACTATTGAATCGTCGGCATAATTCATATCAAGCATTTCATGTGCTATTTTGGCCGGTCTTATTCCTGTAAGAATCCCCCACGGCAATGATTTCCCAGTGAGAAATCTAAATGCCAGATACAATTGCTGTTTAAGGAGCATCCTCTTTTTCTTTTTAACCAAATGCTCTTTATTGCCATGTCCGTTATACCAATCGGGCAAAACAGTTTCTGAATTATTTTTAGGCTTGTATATGCATATACCGTCTTTCCACAATTCAACATAAATATCAATATCCATTCTTATAAGTACATAAATTCCCTTGAAATCAGCAGGGAATTCACCGACATAGGTAATATCCTCATCATAAAAAAACGACTTTATAATATCTTCAACCTGATATTTATAGTCGTGATCATGAAGCTCTACAAAAATCATTTTTATCTCCAATCTTAAGTCCACTAAACTATACCATAGTATAGCTACATAACATTTTACATATTTTTATTAATTATATATTTTTGTATATTTTACTAGAATCATCCAACCACAACCATATTGTTTGCTTTCTCAAAGTCTATGGTTGAAGCCTCGTTATGGCCCGGATAAACCTGTATTTCACCCGGAAGCGTCAGCAGTTTGTTTTTTATTGACTTAACTATCTCATCACTATTGCCTCCAGGCAAATCAGTTCTTCCTGTTGTATATTTAAAAAGCGTATCCCCTGTAAAAAGGATATTACCGGCTTTTATACATATACCTCCGGGTGTATGACCGGGAGTGTGAATTATTTCCAAATCCATATCCGAAAGCTTTAAAACATCCCCATCTTTAACTTTTATATCAGGAGCTTTAAATGTACGTTTTTCTCCAAATACAAAGGAGCAGTTTAAAACCGGATTGGTTAAAAAATCGGCCTCATCTTCATGTATTACTACGCTTCCGCCCACAGCTTCCTTAAGATTATCAATATGGCATATATGGTCAATATGTCCGTGGGTCAATATAATATACTTTATATTGAGATTGTGTTCATTTATTCTTTTAACCACATGTGACGGTTCAACGCCTGCATCAATTATTACGCCTTCCCCGTTCACACCTAAAATATAGCAATTAGATTCAAACATACCATTGGGCAAACACTCTAAAATCATATTAAAACTCCTTTTTACTATCAAGCAATATTGTAACAGGACCGTCATTTATAAGCTCTACATCCATCATAGCCTGAAACTTTCCTGTTTCCACCTTTATTCCAAAACCTTTGCAATATTCAACAAATCTTTCATAAAGCATTTCCGCATCTTTAGGCTTTGCCGCTTTATCAAAACTGGGCCTTTTGCCTTTCCTGCAGTCACCGTACAAAGTAAACTGTGAAACTATAAGAAGCTCTCCTTTTTGATCCAAAAGAGACTCGTTCATTTTTCCGTTGGAATCCTCAAAAATTCTTAAATTTATTATTTTATCTGCAAGATATTGAATATCCTTTTCATCATCTTCATTTCCAACTCCTAAAAAAACCAGAAGGCCTTTATCAATCCTGCCTACCAGTTCACCGTCTACAGTAACTCCAGCTCTTTTAACTCTCTGTACAACTCCTCGCATTTCTTTCTGTCTCCATTCCCTCAACCATTAGTATAACCTACTAAATTTATCCAGTCAATTAATAAGCCAATCTTACATTTTATGTTTCATTTAATATTTTTAATGTTCTTGTATTGTATGAATCATTGTTTGTTTCTCGTTACCTCAAAAACTCCCGATACCTTCTTTAATTTCTTAATTATCTTATCTAACTGTTCAGTATCAACTATTTCAAGAGTAAGGTTCATTATGGCAATCTGTTCCTTTGTTGTCCTTGCATTAATAGCCTTGAGAGGAATTTTTGCCTCACCTATCACATTGGTAATTTCCATAAGAAGTGCCGTCCTGTCGTTAGCCATAACGGTAATATCCGCTTTGTATGCAACATTATTGGAAGAATACCAACTAACCTCTATCATTCTTTCCGCCGTATCAGAAGCATTAGTCACATTTAAACAATCCTTTCTGTGAACCGATACACCTCTTCCACGAGTTATATATCCTATGATATCATCACCCGGAACGGGATTGCAACACCTTGAAAGCCTCACAAGACAGTTATCTATTCCTTTTACAACAACACCGTTTTCAGGTACGTTCTTTTTCTTTTTATCAGGTCTTTGAGCTTTACTAGGCTCAAAAAACTGCTCTATTTCCTCAGGCTTCAGTGTCTTTTTAAACTCTTCTTTGAGTTTGCCGATAACCTTGCTAACGGTTATACCACCGTAACCAACGCTTGCATACATATCATCCAATGAATTGAAATTATATCTTTTCAACAGCAAATCAACCCATTCAGGCTTAAAAAGCTGTGCATACGTGAGTCCGTTTTTCTTGAGATCCTTTTCAATAAGTTCCTTTCCCCTGAGAATATTTTCTTCTCTTTTCTCTTTCTTAAACCACTGATTTATTTTATTTTTAGCTTGAGATGTCTTAACTATTTTGAGCCAATCCCTGCTTGGTCCATGTGAGTTGGAAACTGTGAGAATCTCTACGATATCCCCATTGTTTAATGAGTAATCAAGAGGCACAATTTTACCGTTTACCTTAGCACCCACCATCTTATTGCCAATAGCACTGTGGATGGCATAAGCAAAATCAATAGGTGTAGATTTTGCAGAAAGGCTTATAACATCGCCCCTTGGAGTAAAAACAAAAACCTCATCTGTAAATAGGTCAATTTTTAATGTTTCCATGAACTCTTTTGCATCCCGCATTTCCTTCTGCCATTCCAAAAGCTGTCTAAGCCAAGACAATTTATTATCTAGATCAGCATCGGCATTTCTACCTTCCTTATACTTCCAGTGTGCTGCTATACCCACCTCTGCAATCCTGTGCATTTCCCATGTCCTAATCTGAACCTCAAATGGAATGCCTTCATGTCCAATTAATGTGGTATGCAGAGACTGGTACATATTAGGCTTGGGCATAGCTATGTAGTCTTTAAATCTGCCCGGCATAGGCTTATAAAGCTCATGTACAAGCCCAAGCACGGCATAACAATCCTTTACGGAATTAACCAGCACACGAACAGCAAAAAGGTCATAGATTTGTTCTATTGTTTTTTTCTGTTCATACATCTTTTTGTAAATACTGTAAAAATGCTTTGGACGCCCATCCAGTCTGGCTTCAATATTAATTTCCTTAGTTTTTTCTTCCAGAGTTTTTATGATTTCATGGATAAATGCTTCTCTTTCTTTTCTCTTTTTTGCAATTTTTTCAACCAGCTCATAGTACCCTTTAGAGTCTATATATCTAAGGCTTAAATCCTCAAGTTCCCATTTGATTCTTGACATACCGAGACGATGTGCCAAAGGAGCATATATTTCCAACGATTCTTTAGCTTTTTCAAGCTGCTTCTTAGGATCCATATACTTTAATGTTCGCATGTTATGCAGCCTGTCGGCAAGCTTGATCAATATAACACGAATATCCTTTGCCATTGCAAGAAACATTTTTCTCAAATTTTCAACCTGCTGCTCTTCTTTAGTTGTATAAGGAATTTTACCAAGCTTTGTAACACCGTCAACAAGATCTGCAATTTCCTCGCCGAATTTTTCCTTGAGCTGCTCATAAGTACAGGTGGTATCCTCTATTGTATCATGGAGAAGTGCAGCTATTATGGAGGTACAGTCCAATTCGAGCTCAGCCAAAATTTTTGCAACCTCAAGAGGATGAGTTATATAAGGCTCTCCCGATATTCTCTGCTGTCCATCATGTGCAGCCTTTGAAAGCTCAAAAGCTTCTCTTAGAAGTCCAAAGTCACATTTTGGGTTATACTTTTCAATTTGTTCACATAATTGACTAAAGCCTTCGCTCATGGACACTAATCCTCCCAAACAAATGCTAAATAAAAAACTATTATTTACTGATATATAATCATTTTACTATTCTAAATAATTGAAGTTTTCTATATAATCTTGAATTACCAAGGCTTGTTTTCTCTTTTACATCTTTATTAAAATCTATATGCACATGATAATCATTTTTAAAATGAGCCTTTAAAAGCTCCAGCTCATCAAGTATTTCAATGCATTTTTTCAGTTTAAAATAATTCATATTGATTTTATAGCTTACTGCAATCTTCCTGGCAAGTATAACCATATTACCGGACAGCAAGCCATTTAAATGATTTGCCCTTATATGCCTGTAAACAGCTTCAATATCCTGTCTTTTCAGCACAACATCCATATCTTCCTCATCGGCATTATCGGATAAAAGGCAAATGCACTCGGCTCCATAACCTTTTAATCTATCATATACAAAATCAATATAACCAGGGACTGTCCACAGCCCGTAAAGCACTACCCTGTCTGCATCAATACTGCCTGAATTTTCTATCACGGGATTAATAATAAGTGTTGTTTCTGCATCACTAAAACCATTAAAACAAGTATAACAAATATTTAGCTTCTTTTTAATA
Source organism: Pseudobacteroides sp. (assembly GCA_035370245.1). Taxonomy (GTDB): domain Bacteria; phylum Bacillota; class Clostridia; order Acetivibrionales; family DSM-2933; genus Pseudobacteroides. The sequence goes on along the minus strand of DAOOVO010000010.1, from coordinate 43,051 downwards.
CACTCATGCAAATTTTCATGCATTTTTTTTATTTTTTTAGCATATTTCATCGAATTTACAAGAATTATGGTTTTTTTATCATCATTAATAAACAATTTCAATTTATTTTCAATGTTTTCAATTATTTCATCTCTTTGCATTTCTTCAGCATTTTTATTGATTATACCATGTATTTGATTATTTTGATAAATATTTATATCATTTTCAACTATAAAACCCACACATTTATCGAGGCTGTTATAGTATTTTTGCTCATTTACGATTTCTTCCGAATACCTTATGTCCTTTAACACAAGCTGAACTTTGTCAACAGAATTCCAAGTATTTTTATCCAGTGTACACACTACATCAACCATATCATCATTCATAAAGTTTTGAGTAAGATCTCCCATATTAAATCCTATGGCATCAACAATCATTCCCTTATCTTCAAAAACCGCTTTGAGATGCTTATCATTACCAACAGCCCTTAAGTCAACTATCCTGATATTCTCATATAAAAATATGGGGCTAGGGTTCCCAACACCAAATGGAGACATCATCTCAATTTCAGATATGCTTTTTAAATTTATTTCACTTTTCTCAATTTTTACATCTATTTCTACTTTAGGGATAAGGTCTTCATCTTTCATATTATTATCGGCAAAATTGTTTATCAGTATATCAAATTCTTCAATTTTTTCCTCCTTTAAGGTAAGCCCTGCAGCCATCTCATGTCCTCCATAATTATCCAGAAGACTTTCACAGGCACACAGTGCCATAAACATGTTAAATCCCTCTATACTTCTGCCGGAACCCTTGCATATACCGTTTTCACATGAAAGTATTATGCACGGCTTATAATACCTTTCCGTTACTTTTGATGCTGCAATGCCTATAACTCCATGATGCCATCCCTCTCCCGATATGACCATAACCTTTTTGTCTTTATATTTAATGTCCGACTCTATTTTATACAACACTTCATCTATAATAGCAGACTCTATATCCTGCCTGACCTTATTTTCGCTGTCTAAAAGACCTGCAATATTCGAAGCTTCATCCCTGTTTTTAGTAGTAAAAAGGGTTACTGCCCTTTTAGCATCACCTATTCTTCCCGCTGCATTTATCCTTGGAGCAATTATAAAAGCAACCATCCATGTGGTTATATCCTCATTTTTCTTGTTGCAGTACTTTAACAGCTCCATAAGGCCTATATTTTCCGTATTTTTCATTTTTTTGAGGCCATTTTTTACTATAATCCTATTTTCTCCAATAAGCGGCACCACATCTGCAACAGTTCCGATAGATACAATATCCAGATATTTATAATGGATTTCTCCTAGTTCAAGCCTCTTGCATAATGCTGTCACAAGTTTATAAGCTATACCCACGCCGGCTAACTCCTTAAAGGGATATGGGCAATCCGGTCTTTTGGGATTTATAACCGCAAAAGCATCAGGTAGCTCTTCTCTGCATTCATGATGATCGGTAATTATTATATCAATACCTCTATTCTTAACATATTCTACCTCTTTTATTGCCGATACACCGCAATCAACGGTTATAACCAACTGGCATCCTGCCTCAACTATAGTCTTTGCAGTATCAAGTGTTATTCCATAGCCGTCATTTATCCTGTCGGGTATGAAAAAATCTACACTAACTCCTATACCTCTTAAAAAATTATATAAAACCGACGTACTTGTGACACCATCTACGTCATAATCACCGTAAATTAAAACTTTTTCTCCTTTTTGCAAAGCCTCAACAATCCTATCAACAGCTTTGTCCATGTCCTTCATCATAAAAGGATCATGGAGATTGTCTTTTGAAGGCTTTAAAAAGCTCTTTATATAATTTATGTCATCAACGCCCCTGCTTAAAAAAATCTTTGCCAAAAGTGTCGAAATATTTGCTTCTTTAGATAGCTTTAAAACATCGTCTTGATTTACTTCATTGCAAATCCACTTTTTATCAAACATCCCAAATCCCCTGTATTTTAATCTGCGAAAATTCCGTTAATGCATTATAAATAACGTATTTAATATAAAAAATTACTTCACACTAATTAAAATGTGAAGTAAAATCTTATCTCATTATTATAATGTATTTAAAATAAAGTTGCAATAAAGCCTTATTGAAGTTTTTTGCCTAATTTTCCTGCTTCTTCCTCTTGTAAATACCTGTGAAATAGCTTGTTGTCGAGTCACTATATGTTTTTGCTATCCTTGCAGAATTATCATGTCCTAGAAGCTTAAATTCATCAGTTCCTGCATCTTTCATAACAGTAAGCAGCGTCATAATTGACGGCGGTGAATCCATATTATCATTGGTCATCTGGCTAATAGCACCAATATCCCACGCTTTTATGGCTTTTAATGTAATTTCATCCATCATATCGGCCTTTTCGGGCGGAAGATAATGTGAGAAATCCACTGAAGCTATAACCAGAGCTTTCTTTTGAGAAATATTGTTATAAATTTTGTGCCCAAGCTCTATGGAATTTTTCATTCCATAATTTCCATGGAGCAAAATAGGCACTATTTTAACATTGGGTAAATAATATTTGATGTATGGCACAATGGAAGATACCGAATGTTCCTCTTCAAGAAGTCTTGCTTTACTGTCTGCTGCCTTAAGGCCTGTAATGCTTTTAATCAACTCACCGTCCGATTCCAAAACACCAAAATGTGTGGACCAGTTTTCAAAAGCAGTGTTGATCAGTCTGCTTCCTTCTCTTTTATGGTTCGGTGCAATTACTACAACATAATCGTAATTTTCCCCCGAAACCGTTTTAAAGAAGGATGCTATGAGGTCACAGGCTAAAAGGTGGTGAGGAACAATGCCTCCCACAATATTTCCCGAATCAGGTTTTACTTTTTGGGCATTCATTATGGATTGCATGAATTCGGAATCATTATAATAAATGCATTTAATCATATCATTTATTATGGGAGTACCGGCAGTATCCGTTTCTGATGCATTTATTTCATTTGTATTTACGGTAGTATCTTTTAAACCCGACTCAATATCCCCGGCAGTCTCGCTGCATGCAGCAAAACTACCGGATATAAATATTACAATTAAACTTATAGCAATTTTTCTCAATAGTTTATTCATAACATATCTACCTTGTTATTTTGACTTTTATCGTGTCTGAAATACCTGCAGCACTGCTTCCGTAATGCTTAACAAATGCATTATCTGCAGTAAAATCACCTGGCGAAACAACTCTTGCAAAATACTTTATTTCTCTCATCTTTTCTTTGCTCTTCTTGCTGTAGTAAATGTTGAAAACAACTTTCTGTTCCGACACTTCATCGGGGTAATACCTGTTTTCAACATACCCTCTGCCCTCAACATATTTAAATCCACTAGGAAGTACGTCCGTTACCTGATAATATCCGTCAGGTGCCCCTTCTGAAAACTCAGGTTTAATGGTTATAGTTACTATATCCGATTGTTTAAATGAAGTAGCATTCCCGCCGTTATATTTCCTGTCAACTTTCACTAATTTATTTTCCTCTGTGATTGTATCTTTAATTTGTCCTTTAAACCTCGAAGTAACTGCAATTTCACCCTGAATGTTGCTGAATTTGATGTTCTCAAGGCTCTTTGCGGTAAGTTGAAGCCTGAATTTGTCGGTATTTTTAAGCTCTACTTCTTTTTTCTTTCCATCAAGTTCATAAGTGAACTTAGCGTTTTTGCTTGTATCAGGTATTGTATTTACCGCATAATTCATTCTTTCAAGGTTGGTTATCAAATCACTTCCGGGATTTTGAGAAACATACCTGTAAAGCCCTTCTTTTTCCGGCAGGTCAATCTTAAGTGCTGCTATTGAGCACAACGCCGTCATCTCGATTATATCGTCTTTATCGGTTCCAAAATCAATATAAGCTAAAGGCTCTATTTTCTTAAGCTTGCCTTCCGTTATCTTTGCATATTCTTCCCTAGCAGCCTTTATATCCCCCAATTCTGCAAGGGCCAGGCACAGGTATATCTTGTCTTTATTTGATAATCCCTTTGATGTAAGCAAGTTTTTGACATCGTACAACACAGGCTCATTTAAAGATGCAAGTCCGTAATAGGATGCAGCTACATCTGTGGGCTGGGACTCCTTATCCTCTATGATTCTATAAAAATAGAGTTTTAGGCTGCTCTTGTCAAACACATCCTGGGCAATAGCACATATTTTAGCAGATAATTCAGGGTTTGCACTGTCATATTTAAGCAATGCTATACCGCCGTCTTCCAACTGATATTTTGAAAAATCAAACTGTTCCTCTATACCGTTAACCTGAAAATGTTTTTTCAAAAGCTCCTGAGAAATCTTCCTGCAAAGTTTCTGATCAACCCTTTCCCCCCATGTGCATTCCATGGACCATAATGTATCTGAAAACTCAGATATGGCTGCGTTGTAGAATTCAAGGGTTGTAAGAGTTTTACCGCCTTCAATTTTCAAGTTCTCTGTAAGCTTATACGTTTTGAATTTATCAGCTTCCAATATATTGGTAACTACAGAAAAATCCTTCTTAATGGCATCACTGAATTCATTGCATTTTACCTTCACAGTAACGGAATACTGCCCTTCTTTAAGGCTTCCAAGTGAAGCAGTTGTAAACAAATTGGCCTTTCCCTTTTTATCAAACTCCTTTTTTACTCCGTTATCGCCCTCTAACAACACGCTGTATGTTACATCATCTCCGCTTTTTACCCCTGTTCCGAAAGCTCTCATTGTTATTTCCGGGTTATCATTTTCCATGAATATATTATTGAAAATAATATCTGCAAAAAACGGCAGCTTAACATTCACATTTGTTTTACCGCTTCCTGCTTTAAAATCCTCTGTTATGCCTTGATAGGTAATACGCCACTTTGTCAGGTTATCGGGCAGCTTAAAGCTTACATTGGCCTTTCCGTCCGATCCAACCTTTACAGTATCAAAATATGCATTGTCCTTGAAGTTTGAACGAATTGCAATGTCTCCTCCCTCACCGCATTCTGCACCTCCAAACCTGTTTAGGTCAGGCAACTGATAGGAAAAATAGCTGGCTATCTCACCTTCAGAAATGTTTTTTGAGTAGATGGATTCCAGCGTGTTTACATATTGATCCTGTATGGCAAAAAATGCTTCATCTACAACACTGATATTCACATCGGCAGAACAAGGATTTCCGGATTTATCCCTAACCTCTATATCAAGATTAGCAGTATCTCCGGGCTTGTAATCGGTTTTATCGGGCTTAACATTTATTTCTAGCTCCTTTTCCGAATAATCATACATAACATTTATACTTCCTGCATCATATACGTTTTTGCCGTCAAAATACACCGCTTTCACATATATATTGGGTATCTTGTTTCCATCCATTTCGAATGAATATTTAAAGTCCTCAGAAATGCTGTACCCTGCCAGCCCTTTCCTCTGAGCTACAAACAATACCCTTGCATCAGGTTTTTGCATAATACTCTCATTACCGTACATAACCTCTAATGCCACTTTTTCTCCCAGCTTATAGGAGCTTTTACCCACTTCACTTCGTATTGAATATGTTTTAAATTGTGAATAATAATAATTGTAATAATTATTGATGTACGATACTTCTTCAATTCTCCTTCCTTTACTGTCAGTTCCTTCAATCTTTACATAATATACCCTGTATTCTTTATTTTTTTTCGGAATAGGAACACTGAATTCATAAAAGCCATTTGAAGTTGTGAAAATCTCCTCTTTTACAACACTTTCAACCTCTTTATATTCGTATTTTTTCTCAACCCTCTTATTTATAAAATCATAATACTCTCCTATAACATTTGCTTCCCAATGCTTTTCATAAACTCTTGCCTTCAACTTGGTATCGACTGCTTTTCCTTTATAAAAGCTCTCATCGTAGTACAAAATATCCTCATTCGCTTTGGCTTTATTAATGTCAACAAGGCTTGTTTCCACCTTTATTACCGCATTGTTGTTTGAAATATCCGATTTTACCTCAATCATTGTATCCCTCGGGAATACAGTCACATAGCCCGATGAGCTGATAACGGCTTCTTCGGCCTGATTGTTGCTTACATATAAACTTAATGTTGTAGGTCTCCATGACTTGTAGTCATAATAAATTTCAGGGGTAAAGCTTAAGCTTGTATGTCCGTCATCTCCACAAGATATAACGCCATCTGAATGCCTGTTGATGCCCACATTATAATTAAGCTTTATGCCGGGAACCGGAGAACCTTCAAAGAAACTGGCCTGTATATCGAATTTAACCTTCTCCCATCCCGCAGCAACATTCTTATCAGGTTCAACATCAATTTTATACGCCGGTTTTGTATATTCCTTTACTTCAAAGCTTCTTTCAATAATCCTTCTGTCTTCAATTTTTAAAATGATTGAATAAGTTCCTGATGAAAGATTATCGAGGGTGAACTCATCTTTAAAAATTCCTGAAGAATTAAGCCTGATTTCCTTTGTTTGAAGGCCCGGAAGATCATTTTCCTCAAAGTACGAGTAATCATACCTGTAGAGAATCAATTCTGCCTTTTCCGGAAGTTCTCCCCCATCTCTAGGCCTAATCATTCCCCATACCCTTACGGTATCGTTAGGTAAATACAATCCTCTATCAAGATACATATAAGTCCAATAAAGGTCATTTATAGGTTCTTCCCCTTCTATTCCCATATACCAGTTGGTTTTCGTTATATATGCAAAAAAAGTGGGTTTATCTTTAGCATTAATTTTAAATATACTATACCCTATATCCTCCGGAATGCTAACCTTACCGTCAATAAATGCAAGACCGTCCCTGCCGGAAACTGCCTTGTGCTTATCGTCAACCGTTATGGAAGCACCCTCTAATGGCTTGCCTGTAATGGAATCATTGAGCCATACCAGCGTCTTGTCCTTGCATATTGATATATACGAAGAAATATCGCTTACCTGCATAAGGGTTCTAAAAATATTATTACCAAACTTGATCCTCACAAGATATTGCCCTTGAGGCAGCTTTTCAGGAAAGCTTATATAGCTGAAGTAATAATCATCATTTGTATTTTCCACCTTGGAATTAAATGTAGATACCTTTTCGAGATTTAATGAATCCAATTGAGCATTGTCAGTATCCTTGACAGCCCAATACGGAAAACTGTTCATTATTTCAATTGACTTTAAAAAGTCATTTTCATTCTGATATTTTAAGACATCAATGGACACACTATTATCTTTTACTTTATCATATGTATTTATCTGGAGCACAGGAACTACATCGGACGTAAAGTTGTATATGGCTTGTGAAAACCATAATCCCGGCCCTGATTGGTTGATATTCTTTTGAGGCTTATTGGTCTGAAATCTAAATACATAATCCCCTTCAAGTTTATCTTCCCCATCTTTAAGCCCCAGTCCCTTTTTTACGGTAACGGTATAAATCACTCCAGGCTCAAGCTTTTCCGGGACAAAAACAGCAACCTTTTTATGGTATTCAAACCTTCCTTTTACTTTCGGGCTTATTTCAAAATATTTGTCAAATTCTTCGAAGTTCTCATGACTCATTGTAATTTCAATGCCTGTGCTTACATCTACATTGGTAGCCGTATCCCTTGGCAGTGTCCTAACTACCCTGAATGTCTTTTTAGTCTGGAATGCCCATGAAAAATTATTTGAGGATTGGCCTTCCGGCATTTCATCCTGCTGAGTCTTAGGCTGCATAACTTGAAATTTATATACACTGTTTGGTGCTAAAGGCTCTTCAGCATTAATTCTATATGTGGTGGCTGAAAGCTTCTTTACCGTAAAAGACACATCCGGAGTAATCTTAAGAGCTTTTTTAATGTCGCTCTCATCATACTCTTTATCGCTGGTAACTTTAAATCCTGAACTAACTTCAACACCTGTACCGTCATAGCTTAGGGGTATAATATCGGTTATATGAACAATTTTTTCAGCCTTTGTATTATTTGAATCTAAAGATATTTTTCCTTTATAGTCGGATTTAAAGAAGAGCCTGTTGACCGCAAATGCTGCTATTGCAATAAATATGACTGTTACGGCAATAATAGCTGTAATGGCAAATTTATTGCTTTTATACAAATCTTTTATGTTCATTAAATTCCCTCCCGCTTTTTTTTGTCGAATTTGTCAAATTCGAATTCATTACCGGAATTTTGCCATAGATTAAATGAAAAAGATAATGATATTTAATATACATTATAATTGTATTATAAATCTCTATCTAATAGTTTACAAAATAGTTAAGGAACACCTCAAACATCACATCAGATTTAAACAATCCCCAAAAAAAGAAGGCTGTAGTAATGTTACCAAAAACATACTGTCAGCCCACTTCTTAAAGCAAACTTTATATATGCGGTCATCTCTAAGCATTTGTCAGAGATATCTTTTTTTGCTCGTCACACATTATCATTTTCCTTTTCTCATCAAGTATGGTAAGAAGCACTACCTTTCCGTCCCAAAGATCTTCCACATGCTTCAACGTCTCATAAGCGTAGCTTAATTCCAATTCCCTGCCATCGTATTGATGCTCCAATACAAGTGTGTTATCCTTCTGAACATATTCTATCACCTTTATAATAGGTATTCCGGACATACCAACCGAATTTGCAAGAGTGTCACGAATCTTTTTCCAGCCTTCCTCGTCCGCAACCTCGGATACTATATAATCATTACCCCTCCTGACATATTCAAAAAGATTCATTTCCCGACACAATTCATAGTTGAGATAACGTCTAATGAATGACTGGTCCCTTTCAACTTCCCTTATTTCAAATATCTTCTTAGGATTATCAGGGTAGTTGTTCTTTATAAATTCAAAAATCTTAAACCCTACATAATATGGATTAATTTGGCCTAAGTGCGGCCTAATAACCTGATTATGCCTTTTTAAAAATTCGATATGAAGCCCTTGAGGAAGTTCCAATTTGTTTAATATTGTATAATGCCAGAAGCTGGCCCATCCTTCATTCATTATTTTTGTTTCTATCTGTGGTACAAAATAGGATGTTTCAAACCTTACTATATCAAGAAGGTCTCTTTCCCATGAATTAAGCTTGCCGTACCTGGAAATAAACCAAAGCAAGTCATCCTCAGGCTCTAACGGAATCTTTTTTAAATCCGGCATATCTTCAGTATGGGTCTGTTTCGGCTCTAAAAGAGGATACTCGCTCTTAGGCTTCTGGTACTTCTCCATAAGTGCTTTCTTCTTATCCTCCTGACTGAGCTTCTTTATTCCAATCTCTCTAGAACATTGAAATTTTATTGCATGGGCAGCGTTCAATATCTTTTCGACCTTTTCATAACCGATACCGGGATCTGCAATATATTCTCTGACTCTGTCGGCATGATTTTTAAATGTTTCAATTGTCAATTCCGCATTAGTACCCTGCTTAAAAAGCCTATTGTTCTTAAAAAAGTCATTGTGTCCATAAACGTGAGCAATGGTAAGTATCTGAAGAAGCAGTGTATTATCCTTCATGAGGTATGCAAGACATGGATTGGAGTTTATAACCATCTCATAGGGCAACCCTGTAAGATTGTATTTATGCAATGTTTTTATTCTTTCATATGACTTTCCATAGCTCCAATGCGGGTAGTGGGAAGGCATACCGATATACGCCTCATAGCCTATCATATCTTCATAGCTGCATATTTCAAACTCCTGCTCATAGTAATCAAGACCTTCGGCTCTTGCTATCTCTTCTATTCGTTCATTCCACATTTTCAGTTCACTTATTGTATAGTCAGACATATAAGACCCTCCCTACACCAAGGAATGCATAAAATAAATATAACAATTAATTTGAGTCGTCCTTTTCAAGTAACTTTTTCAGTCCGGGCAGCACATCTTCCTTTTTTGTCATGGTAACAATTGAAAAGTTCTTATGCTTCACACCCTTTTGGAATTCACTTTTAATTGTGCTTACTGATGAGTAATATCCCGGTACAATCTCTCCATATCCGAAAAGATTGCACACCTCACAAAGTTTGTTTGCATATTCCAATGCTTTTGCATTATCTTCGGACCAATTATCACCATCACTGCAATGGAAGGCATATATGTTCCAGCTTGACGGATTATACCTTTGCTCTATGATTTCAAGTGCTTTTTCATAACCGCTGCTTATATAAGTACCTCCCGATTCCCCTTTGTGGAAAAACTCGTTTTCACTTACTTCCTTTGCAACTGTAGTATGAGCTACAAACGCCACCTCAACATTAGCATATTTGAGCCTTATAAACTGATACAGCAAAAAGTAGAAGCTTCTTGCAAGGTACTTTTTGGACTGATCCATAGACCCTGAAACGTCCATTATACAAATAACAACGGCATTATAATCCTTCTTATGCTCTTCCCTTACTCTCCAATATCTTAAATCATCCTCAATAAACGGAAATCTCTTAGGTACGGTTTCTACATTTCCGTCATTTATTGTTCCACCGTCTACCAACTGTTCATCATTAACATTTTCAATTTCATCGGAAGAAGAATTTTCTGCAATCTCCCGTAATGTCCTTTCATACCCCTGCTTGCGTTTTATCTTTTCAATGATGGAACGCTTCTTTGCAAGCCTGGGCGGAATACCCTTTCTTTGAAAACCCGAACGTTTGGAATATCTTGTTGATTCAAGCTCGCCAATTCTTTTGCGGTCAAGATCAGGCAGATTGAGATCATCAAAAAGGTAGTTTATAAGCTCATCTATGGTGATTTCTGTTTCGTAGTAATCCTCACCTTCCTGATTACCGGCTTGACCGGAGCCCTGGCCCTGACCCTGGCCCTGGGCTTCACCCACCTTATCTCCCCTCTTTTCATCACCTGTTCCGCTTCCTGTTCCGGAATTGTTCTTACCGTATATGAACTGGTATTCCTTTATGCTTTTTATGGGGATCTTTATTTTTTTATCTTTTCTTTGTCCTATAATGCTTTCTTCTGCTATAATATTTCCAATATTCTTTTTAATAGAGTCCTCAACCAATTGACGATGTCTTCGCCTGTCTTCTGCCGACCTGTCTTTGCCGCTGCTGCTGAACTCCTTGAAAATAGCCATTTTAATCACCCCATCAGGTAATTTCTAGGATATATACCTAGATTACACATATCAAAAATCCGTTTTCAATAAAACCATTAATCTTTCCACAGGTTGTTTGCTGCATATTTCAATATCACATTGCAGCAATAATCACAATAGCCGTTCTTCTTCATCTCTTCAACCATCGCATTGTATTTTTCGCTTTGTTCTTTATCTCTCACCTTAGCCATTGTTACAACTCTGCTTAACTCTCTTACTGATGCGGTGAGCTTTTTCTCAATAGCTTCCTTTAACGGTTCATAGCTATTATAGTCAAGTTTTCCGCCATTTCTAAGAACGAAGAACATATATGCCGTTACATCTGCTCTAAAGCCTTTAGCTGCAGAATCGGTGATTCCTATTTGTTCTTCTATAGATCTTAAAAACTTTTCATCCGGCTCTAATTCCTCTCCGGTATTACGATCCTTTATCTTTGTCTTGTTGACAAATGCTTCCGCATGGTCAAGATAGTTGTTAAAGAGGCTTTCCGCCTGTTCTCTGTAACCATGAATAAATGCCTTTGTTATTTCCTTCTCAAGTATCTTATTATACTCTTTCCTTATAGTATCCTGTATGAATGTCAAATACCTTGTTTTGTCATCATCGGATATGGCAAGCTCTTTTACTGATTTAACAAGTGTTTCCATAACCGATATAGGATTTATACAATCATGCTCAGACTCTGATAGAGTTGTATCAATAGCCTTCATTATAAATCTTGTGGAAATACCTGTCATACCTTCTCTTGATGCTTCTTCACGAAGTTCAAAAATATCAATTTTTCTTGCCATTCCCTTTTCAACAATCTCTTCACCATTATATATTTTGAGCTTGGTCATAGGGTCAACCTTTGTAGATGGTGAAAGCCTTGTAAGGATTGCAAACATTGAAGCAATCTCAATAGTATGAGGTGCGATATGAGCTCTAAACTTACTCTTTTTGAGTATCTTTTCATAAATCTTTGTTTCTTCACTGAGCTCAAGGCAGTATGGTATTTCAATCTTTACAATTCTATCCAAAATCGCTTCGTTAGTATGATCCGATTTAAATTTATTCCACTCTGCTTCATTTGAATGGGCAAGTATTATTCCGTCAAAATAGATCATTGATCCTTTACCCGGTGACGGAACGGACTTTTCCTGGGTTGCAGTTATCATTGTATGCAGATATTCGGTTTCATTCTTAAAAACTTCTATAAACTCTACAATACCTCTGTTACCAACATTAAAAGCACCATTTAAGGATAAAACCCTAGGATCATCCTCAGGATACATGTCAATTTTTGAAATATCAACCGAACCGATAAGAACCGATGTATCCTGGTTGTTAGGGTCAACAGGTGGCACAACGCCTATTCCCTTTCTAGATCTTATTGAGAATCCTACAGTTTCAACCGGGAACTTTTCATACTCACCGTTAAACTCATTTTTAAGCCTGTAACGGCATATTGGACAAAGATCTCCCTCTATCTTAACATTGAGAATTTCCTCAAACTGCTTTCTAAGATGTTTTGGAACCAAATGCAGAGGCTCTTCTCTTATTGGGCAGCCCTTTAATGCATATATTGGCGGGCTCATTTCCAATGCCCTCTTTAAGGCTTCCATAAGAGATGATTTACCTGATCCGACAGGGCCTACAAGATATAAAACCTGTCTTGACTCTTCCCCTGCCATTGCAGCGGAATGGAAATATCTTACAATTTTCATTATTGTTTTATCGATTCCAAAAAAATCATCTTCAAAAAACTTGTACTTTTTTACAACATCATTTCCATAAATTCTTCTTAGGCGGGGGTTTTCCTCAGTTTTAATAACCTCAACACCCGGTTCTGTTATAATATTATACATTCTTTGATGAGCTAACATTGGAATGTCAGGATTTTGCTTTACAAGCTCCAGATAATCCAGAAAATTTCCTTGAAAAACGCCGTTCTTTCTCTCTTCCCTATCTTTTTGAATAATGCTAGAAATATCTACCTTTCCCATAATTATTGCCTCCTTTTTTATAGGATGTGTTAGAGCATATAACTTACAAACTGCTGGTTCAATCTATATAAAATCGCATAACCCATTTATAAATCAATACGCAATCTATATACCTTATAATATTAATAAAGGCCATATAAATTACCTGTATTAAATAAATATTTCTACATTTACTTTAACACGGCTCTTAGAACCTGACTTATGAATTCTTAATATAATTCTATCATAATCAGAACAAATTAACTATATCCAACTTCCCACTTAATCCTCATATTTTACCATTATAACAGGTTTATATTTAATGATATAATAATTTTGCCATAATCCTGTTTTGAAAGGTATGATTATCATTAAAATGTTAAAGGTAAATATCCCAAAATATTTATATTTTTTACTGGCCATTATAGCAGGAGTAAGTCTTTTTTTGCTGTCTTCAACTGTAACCGTTAAAAAGAGTGTTATGAATCCACAATTCCATGATAACCTTATTAAAAAGTATGATTTGCATTCATATACTCAAAAACAAATTATAGATTCAATTGAAAACTTTAATTTTAATACAGGATCGGATAATGACTCCGACCAGTTTGCCAACATTCTGCTTTCTCTAAAAAATTCCATAACCCCTGATCTTATTAATATGAACTTAGATAGGCTTGTGGACGGTATCTTTAAATATTTAAACGGAAAAAGCAATTTTCTTCCAGACATAGTAATAAACACCGAGCCTACCAAAGATAATATTAATCCAAATAATATGGCGGACCACAACCAAAAATACTCATATGCTTTATCAAAAATAGAAAAAATTAACTTAAGCTTAATACTTCAATATTTTGACAGAACTGATATAGCTGATGGTCTGTCCATAATAAAACTTTACTTCTATGTTGCAAATAATATACCCATTTTTATTGCTCTAGTAACAATTTTACTTTTTATTATAGCTGCAGCTTTTTCCACTAATGTAATAAAATTGCTTGAATGGCTGATGTTGCTGTTTTCCACATGGGCAGTTTTATCATTTGCATCAGCACTATTTTTAATTTATAAAAGCTATACATTAAGTAAAAACATATATCCCATCACATCTTCCATACCGCTACCTGCAGATATTGTACTGTCTTATACGGCAGATTGCTTAAAAGTCATATGGGTAACCCTTATGCTGCTTGGGATTATTGTAGGTACAATCACAATATTGATGCTCATTATATTGAAAACCAACCGTATTAGCCTCATGGGAAATAAAAAATACGGCGATAGATTAAGGCTGCTTGTTTCAATTAAATACGGAGCATGTATATTCATTTTTATGTTAGTAATATCGGTATTAATAAATAAATCTTATATAGTTAAAAAGGAATTTTCAGATAATAATTTTCCTGTAATAGTTAATAAGCTTAAAAATTACAGCACCGTAACCAAGGTTATCCCTGCTAAAGATACGTCAATTTACGTTCTGGTTTTAAATATTATCGATAAAAGCGATAAAACACCTGTACCCGACATAAAAATGTTCATCTCAGGTGAAGCTTCTTCCGGCAAAGTAAATAGCATTGATATAGTATCCGATGAAAACGGTGAGGCAAAATATACATTAGATAAAGGCAAATACAGGCTTAGTTTTGACTCTGAAAACTTTCCTAAAATATACCAACTGCCGTCAACTGTTTTCTTTGAACTTAACTCGCCGGGAACCACCATAATATCAATTGAGCTTGATAAGGCTCGAGATATAAACTTGAATAAATGGGGCATGGCTGAAATTGAGGTTTTTGATAAAGACAATTTACCTGTTAAAAATATTGAGCTATATGTTGAAGACATTCCCTCAGCCCCCGGTAACCCCGACACATTAAAAGCCGTAACAAATTCTGAAGGAATTGCAGTATTCAGGCTTAATGAGGGCAAGTATAAAATCGGCTTTACAGAAACGACTTTTCCGCAAAACTATAAAATTCCGTCACATATTGATGTAAGTGTACTGGCCAACAGCATTGGGAGATACAGCATAAAATTAGCCGAAGAATAATAAAGTTACTGCAGCCATTATTAAGAATAGTAACAATAAAATACCCCCCGGAATATTATAAACCATGTTGTTAATGGTTTATAAGTATTTTTGCAGGGGGGAAGAAAACAATGCCTTATTTTAGACACATATATTCTAACACAGGAAATTTAAAGAAAAGCAATTCAAAATCAAATGCTACAATACCCGAAGCACAGGATATAAAAGGAAATACCAATGCAAAGGACTCAAAACAGCCATTGGAAGAGAAGCCTATAGATATTAAAGTGCCTTTGGAGCACATGAATATTCCATCTACAGAATTTCCCATGAATTCAAATCCATTTGAAGACTCACAAATGTATGGAATAAATAATATGCCTTATATGCAAAGCTTACCTTTTAATACATGCCCATATTTGATGCATTCCCAAATGCTTCCGGAAATATATAACACAGCTTCTTACAATACGATGGAGCAAAATATCGAGGATGAAAATTCCATAAGACCTGCCGGTGATCCTCCGCCTATATTAAGCAACAATCCTCCGGTTATTAGTACAGTCTTATTCAAAGAGCTTACCGGCTATCCCAATTACGGCAATCCCAGCAGAAATGCCGATATTCTATATACCGGGAACAGGGGCACATGGACATTCCAGATGCCGTCTTTCCAAATGCCTGCGTTTAACCGGCCTGCACAGGTAATTATAAGAGCTGTCCTCGATGACCATAACAATGTTCCTGTTAACAGGTATTCAGCAAGAATATCAATAAATGACAGAGTGGTTCACAACGGTCCTGTGTCGCTAGATCACGGTATTCCTAAAGGCTCCATGTTCACCAACTGGACACCGCTTACATTTACAGTCAATAATATCGGAAGAATGAACAGGATAGCAATTGAGAATACTTCAAGAACAGGCCCCGATGATTGGATGGCATTTGATTGGATTGAAATAAGAATACCCGATAGGTAAAATGCTTTCTGATACATAAGGCTTTTTGCTTTATTCCTTCACAAATAAATGCTATACTGTATTAGAAATGTTGAAAATATAATATCAAATGCGATTAGTATATAAAGGGCATTTCAAAAATACATATTGTTAATATTTCATAATATCAACATTCAAGTATTTTTCCAATAATATCTACTTATCTTTTTGAAATGCCCTGTTGACCGGAATATTAAATAAACGCAATAAATTTAAATACAGAGGAGTGACAACATTGCCATTTGACGGTATAGTAGTAAAAGCCATAGCAGAAGAATTATCCGAAACACTTACGGGAGGCAGAATAGAAAAAATATTTCAGCCGGAATCCGATGAAATAATAATAAATGTACGTGCAAAAGGCCAAAACCTTAAGCTATTATTAAGTGCAAGCCCAAACTACCCGAGAATTCATTTTACCGATACATCAAAGGAAAATCCTGCATCTCCCCCGGTTTTTTGCATGCTGCTTAGAAAACATCTATCGGGCGGAAAAATAACAGGGGTGGAGTTTCATGATTTTGAAAGGATAATCAGCCTTTATATAGAGTCGTTAAACGAGCTTGGTGATTTGACGGCAAAACACCTTATAATAGAAATAATGGGCAGACATAGTAATATAATTCTTACAAATGATGAAGGACGAATACTCGATTCAATTAAGCATGTAGGTAATGAGGTAAGCCGTGTAAGAGAAGTTATGCCCGGAAAACAGTATATATTGCCTCCGCCGCAAGACAAATCAACTCCCCAATCCATTGATTCGGACAAGCTTATTGATGAGGGAGCCTTAAGCTGTCAGAGCAATGCGGATAAGTTCCTCTTAAACAGCATTAAAGGATTCAGTCCGCTTTTATGCAGGGAAATAACATATCTTTCAGGAATAGATGATAGGATATCGCTTAAAGACCTGCCTCAAGAGAAGATAACAAACCTCAAAAATGTGCTTAAGCATTCTCTTGAGTCAATCATTGCGTCGGATTTTATGCCATGTCTGGCATTTGACTCGGAAGACATGGTTAAACCCATTGATTTTCATTGTTTGAATCTTAAGCAGTATAAATTTGTAAGGCACTATCCCACAATGAGTCAAGCATTAGATGCCTTTTACAGGGAAAAGGACAGGGCTGAAAGAACCAAACAAAAAAAATCCGATGTTTTAAAGGTATTAAACAACAACTTGGACAGATGCAATAAAAAGCTTTCTCTTCAGCAGGAAAAAATGCGAGAGGTATCCGACCGGGATGAATTAAAGCTTTTCGGAGAGCTATTGACGGCAAATATATACAGCATACCGAAAAATGCCAGGTCAGTGACTCTTTTAAACTATTACAGCGAAAATAACGAAAATATTGAGATTCCACTGGATCCTGACCTTACACCCCAGGAAAATGCACAAAAATATTTTAAACAATACGCCAAGGCTAAGAGTGCATATTTATCTACCAGCAAGCAAATAGAAGAGACCGTTAAGGAAATAGAGTACTTAGAAGGTGTCCTTCAAATGCTGGATTATTGCAACACCCTCCAGGAAATAAACGAAGTAAGGCAGGAGCTTGCGGAAGAAGGTTATCTTTCAAAGAAGAACAAAAACAGCGTAAATAAAAAGGATAAGCCTTCACTTCCTCATCGTTTCAGGTCATCAGACGGTTTTGACATATTGGTGGGAAAAAACAACAGACAAAATGATCTTCTGACATTAAAACAAGCTTCCAACTGGGATATATGGCTTCACACCCGTAACATACCCGGCTCTCATGTAATAATTAAAAGCAACAGGCAAAGCATACCCGACAGCACCCTGCTAGAAGCTGCAATCATTGCTGCATACCACAGCAAAGCAAAAAATTCATCCAACACCCCTGTTGACTATACAGCTGTTAAAAATGTAAAAAAACCACCCGGGGCAAAGCCTGGGATGGTTAATTATGACAATTTTAAAACCATTATCGTCGCACCTGATGAAACCTTAATTAAAAAGCTTAGGGTTGATTAGGAGCTTATGGACTTAAACCGGTGACATGGACAGACCTCTGTTTTTAATGGACTCAATGGTCCTATTCATGCCTTCTTTGTCGACACAGAATTCAAGGGCATTTTCAATTGATATTTTATCCTCAGCAAGCAGGTCGGCTATAGATTTGTCAAGAAGCTGCATGCCCATTGCTCCACCCATTTGTATTGAAGAGTTTATTGCACTGGACTTTCCTTCCCTTATCTGGTTGCTTATGGCAGGTGTGACTACCATGATTTCAAGGGCAGCTACTCTGCCTTTACCTGACTTATCCGGTATAAGTCTCTGGGATATTACAGCCTTTAATGCCGTTGAGACCTGAACCCTTATTTGCTGCTGCTGATGGGGCGGGAAAACGTCTATCATTCTGTCAATTGTTTTTGCAGCACCAAGTGTATGAAGTGTGGAAAGTACAAGGTGGCCTGTTTCAGCAGCGGTGACAGCAATGCTTATGGACTCCTGGTCCCTCATCTCACCGATAAATATAACATCAGGGTCTTCTCTTAATGCCGCCCTTAATGCATTATTATATGTTTTGCTGTCGTGGCCTATCTCCCTTTGATTTACTATGCATTTACCATGATTGAATACATACTCTACCGGATCCTCAAGTGTCAGTATATGCCCATCAATTGAAGAATTAATCTCATTTATGATGGATGCCACTGTCGTTGATTTACCGCTTCCGGTAGGTCCGGTAACAAGTATCAGCCCTTCTCTTATTTCACTGATCTGCTTTATTACAGGCGGCAGGTTTAAATCCGATAATGTAGGTATTTTTGTAGCTAATGCACGGAAAACCAATGCAATTGATCCTCTTTGGAAAAATGCATTGACTCTGAACCTTGATACATCAGGCACTGTTATGGAAAAATCCACTTCCCCAACAGATGTCAAATGTTCCATTTTTTCTTTATCCATACAAGCTCTGGCATACGCCATAGTATCTTCAAATGTCAGTTTATCCCCTTCAATCTGCTTCATACGTCCGTTAATTCTAAAGCTTGGGGCTCTTCCTGGGGTTAAGTGAACATCTGAAGCCTTACTTTCAACAGCCATTTTTAATAATTGATTAAGTTCTATAAACATAGGCATCTCCTCAAAAAAGGAATCAACAGAATACAACTTCCACTTTTAATATAAAATATTATGGAACGATAAAAATTACTTACCCTTGTAAATGTGATTTTACGAAATCAGGAATGATTAAAAATAACATTCCTAACTTTTGAAAGATTTGAGATGGAGAAAATAAATGATTGATTACTCTAATCAGTCTAAGAATTAAAAGCAGAATTTATATCTGTAAATTCCAGATATTAATCATCCCTTTTATCAAATTATATATCGGCATTATTTCTTAAAATCTTTAACTGTTTTTCTTTAATTGTTTTTATCAATAACTGTTTTTTTATTGCCTTAAAACTCGTCAAGGGATTTTATAACAAGAAGCAAACCTTTTTTTATAGAAATCTCTGCAAACTCATCAGTAAATTCGTTGCTTACGCCTCTTGAAGAACCAAGCTTGATGGTATCATTGTCCAAAGGATATAATAGCCCTTTATTAGTTATGCCTTCCACACTTTCGGTAAGTGGAAGCACAGTGAGCTTCATATTTCTTTCCTTTTTTAGAACTATATGGTCTTTAACCAACTGTATTTCATTGTATTCATTGGCTATTACACAGTCAATGTTTTTATCCGCCATCTTTTTTAATAAAAATATATTTGAAAGGGAATGGTCAAACCGTGTACTTAGACATCCAAGCAAAACTATTGAACTGACACCTTTATCTGCAGCATATTCCAACGCCAGTTCGGTATCGGTCATATCTTTTTGGGATGGATACTTTATGTCAACTACACCGGCATCCCTAAAATATTCATAGTCCTCTTTAGATATAGAATCAAAATCCCCGATCATAACATGAGGAAGAATTCCGAGTTTTATAAGATGCCTTGCCCCTCCGTCAACACATATAACCATAGGATTTCCGTCGAAAAATTTCCTATGATAATCATAATCTTCAATGCTTCCACTACAGACTATGACAGCCTTCATTTTTCCTCCTTATATGAATTCTCCCTAAGAATTTTTATCATCTCTGCCATATCAGGTGCATTGAATATGGCTGAACCTGCAACTATCACATTTGCACCGGCTTCAGTCACATTATATATGTTATCCGGTCTTATACCTCCATCAACCTCAATATCAATATCAAGGCCTGTTTTTACAATCATTTGTTTTAATTCTCTGATTTTCTCCGTTAAGGAGTCTATGTACTTTTGTCCTCCAAAGCCCGGATTTACTGTCATTAAGAGGACCATATCAACGTCACTGAGCACCCATTTTATACTGGATAAAGATGTGGCAGGATTTAAAACAACACCGGCTTTAATGCCTTTTTGTTTTATACTTTGTATAGTGCCATGGAGATGCTTGCATTCTTCAACATGAACAGAAATCATATCCGCCCCTGCATCATAAAACCTGTCTATAAACCTCTCAGGATCCTTTATCATCAAATGCACATCTATGGGAAGCTTCGTATATGCTCTGATTGCCTTAACTACCGGTGGCCCCACAGTAATATTCGGAACAAAATTTCCATCCATAACATCTATATGTATAATGTCGGCACCTGACTTTTCGGCTCTAGCGACCTCTTCACCAAGCCTTGAAAAATCCGCCGACAGAATTGACGGTGCAATTTTAATCATTTTTCGTCCTACTTTCTATATCTCTGATCTTTTTGTTTCTTTAGCAAACTATAAAAATGAACAAATCTTTCATATCTCTCACTATTTATATACCCATTCTGTACCGCTTCCTTAACAACGCAATCAGGCTCATTTATATGGCTGCAGCCGTTGAATCTGCATCTGCCGAGATGATCGAGGAACTCGGGATAATGGAACTCAAGATCACCAAGCTCTAAACCTGTTAGTTCAAATGAGCTGAACCCGGGTGTATCCACCACAAGCCCTCCGTTAGAGAGCTCAAACAGCTCCGCATGCCTTGTGGTATGTCTTCCTCTTTCAATTTTATCGCTAACCGCCCCTGTTTCCATAACTACGGCCCCTGCAAGAAGATTGAGAATTGTTGACTTTCCTACTCCTGACTGCCCTGCAAAAACAGTTATATTATCCGCTAATATTTCCATCAAATCATCAAAACCTTCCCGGGACTTAGCACAAAGAAAAAACATTTTGTATCCTGTATTCTCATAAACCTTTTTAATTCTTTTAATATCCTGCTCAGTACCCTGATCGATTTTGTTAAACAATATAACGGGCTTAATTTTTTTAATGCTTGCCGTTATAAGCAACTTGTCCAACAGCAAAAAATCCGGTTGTGGCGATCTGACAGCAACAACAATCACAAGCTGAGTGACATTTGCTACAGCAGGTCTTACAAGCTCAGAAGTTCTCGGTAATATCTCCTCTATAATACCGGTATTCTTATCGGCATCTACAATAGAAAATGAAACCCTGTCTCCAGGTAAAGGAATTATATCATCCTTTCTAAAAATTCCTCTTGCTTTGCATTCAACTATGCCATGGGGGGAGGACTTTATGTAATAAAATCCTCCTATTCCCTTCATTACAACACCTAAAGGCAAATTACCTACCTCCCGGATAATCTACATTCATTTCTGAATTCAATACACCGTCTATATATACCTTAACGTTGGTACTTCCATTTTCAGGAACTAAAACTTTAATTGGTAACGGGAAGTCGCTCTTGTTGGCAGTACCATCCATAAACACTGTACTTTTTCCGGTATCGCTTGGTGTAATTTGTATATAAACCCTAATTGTTTCTCCAAATGCATCGGCATTGGCCAATGTAATATTTACAGGGACTTCCTTTTTCTCAACCGGTGCAGGTGTACTTTCGATTTGCGGAGCTTCTTGACTTGGAGCCTGAGTACTAGTCACGGTTTCAAGGGTTATATTTACAGCCGACATCTCGGAGACAGTTGTATTTGGAGCAGGATCCTGATGTATTATCCTGTCAACATGGTTTGCACTGTCCTCAGGCAACACCTTTCCTAAAGTAAGCTTCTTCTCTTCAAGTGCTTTTTGTGCCTGAACTCTTGTAAGTCCTATAAGATTCGGTACAACCGTTTGAATGATTTCCGGTCCCTTGCTAAGGTAAATTGTAACAGTAGAACCCGGTGCAACTTCTTCATCAATACCAGGCTCAGTTCTGACAACCAACCCGCTTGTGACAACGTCACTATACTCTTCTTCCACTCTTGCCAAAAGATTTAAATCCTCAAGTTCTTTCTGTGCTTGTCTTGATGACATTTTGCTTAAGTCAGGTATCTTTACCATTTCAGGGCCTTCACTTACAACAAAAGTTACGGGATTATACGGGTCCGGTTTGATTTTAGTCCCTTCTTTCGGCTTTTGAGAAATAATGGTACCCTTTTCGGCATCCTTGTCATTCTTTGGCTCTACAATGACTGTTATACCTTCCCTTTCAAGTGCCTGCTTTACTTCATCGATATGCTTTCCGACATAGTCCTCCAGCACAAAATCAGACTTTGCCGGCTGCATTACACTCGGTCCTATAAATTTAAATGCAATAAAAACAAATATGCCTATAATAAGCATAGATGTTGCTATTGCAAGTATCCAGGTAATTCTGTCCTTCTTTTTATTTTTCATATCATCAATCTCTTCCTCTTGAGTTTCTTTAACGGGAGCCGCTTTTACCACAGGCTCCTTTACAACATTTTCTACAGGCTTTTCAGGCTGTACTACTTGAATTCTTCTTGTAGGTGAATTATCAATGTCTATTTTTACAGCCGGCTTGCTTGAAGGATCATTCAACACCATTTTCAAATCATCAAGCATTTCTGTAGCCGTGCTGTATCTGTTGCTCTGATCCTTTTGTATTGCTCTCATTATTATAGAGTTAACGCCAACGGGCAAATCACTTTTTATATTGATAGGCTCCTCCGGCATTTCCTGCAAGTGCTTTAAAGCAATTGCAACAGGTGTTTCACCGTCAAAAGGCACTCTGCCTGTGACCATTTCATATAGTGCTATACCTAGAGAATACAAATCCGACTTTTCATCTGTAAAGCCGCCTCTAGCCTGCTCAGGTGAAAAGTAATGCACCGATCCTATTGTACTTCCAACCATCGTTATGGTTGATGATGACACGGCTCTTGCGATACCAAAGTCCGTAACCTTTACAATTCCGTCCTTTGTAATAAGTATATTATGCGGCTTTATATCTCTATGTACTATACGCTTCTTATGAGCATGCTCAATTGCGGAACATATCTGAATCCCAATATTAACCGCTTCTTTCCAATCCAAAGCACCCTTCTGAGCTATATAGTCCTTTAGAGTCACGCCCTCAATGTATTCCATAACAATGTAGTGTATGTTTCCTTCCTGTCCTACATCATAAATGGAAACTATATTCGGATATGACAAGCTTGCCGCAGATTGTGCCTCTACCCTGAACCTTTTTACAAACTCCTGATCGTTTGTAAACTCCTGCCTTAGTATCTTAACCGCTACAAACCTGTTAAGCAAACTGCATTTTGCTTTATATACAAGGGCCATTCCGCCCCCACCAATTTTCTCAATCAATTCATACCTATTTCCAAGAATCTGACCTTCCACAATCAATCCTCCTTAATCCTCACACTTAACCGTGACAATATTAATTCCCCCACAGATCAAAAATACCGCTTCGGTAATGGTTTTATGTAGATTTTATCCTTATTCTTTGAAAATTATAACAGTTATATTATCCTCTCCGCCCATTTCATTAGAATCTCCCACCAGCTTTTCGCAGGCAAGCTCTAAATCGTCACAATTTACCACTATTTCAAGTATTTTCTCTTCATTTAGCATATTAGTCAATCCGTCTGTGCACATTAAAATTATATCATTTTCCATTATATCATATGTATAAGTATCGACTTCTAACACTTCTCCACAACCTAAAGCTCTTGTAATAAGATTTTTGTTGGGGTGTCTTTCGGCTTCTTCCTTCGTAAGCGTACCGTTCCTAACCAATTCCTCAATATATGAATGATCTATAGTAAGCTTTTCTATTTTATTATCGCGTATGAGATAAACTCTGCTGTCACCTACATGTCCAATAAAAAGCCGTTTGTTGACAACAACTGCAGCAATAAGGGTAGTGCCCATTCCGGAATCTGTTTCATTTTCAAGAGATTTTTTGTAGACATCAAAATTAGCCTGCTCAATAACAGACTTAATGGCCTTTTCAATATCCTCGCCCTCTTTAAAGAGATCAGGATTTTCAGATATATTTCTGCTTATGGACTCTACAGCAGCCTTACTTGCTATTTCGCCGGAATTATGTCCACCCATTCCGTCAGCAATTATAAATGTAACAGGAATACCTGGAAGGCCTGCTAATATGTTGTAGCTGTCTTCATTAATCTCTCTGACTTTCCCTTTATCACTTCTGACCCCGAATTTCACCAAACCACTCCTTAGCATGGACAATTTGTAAAATTAGACTATAATTCTTATTACTGTTCCTTAAGAATACTTAAATCATTTGTTATGCTTTTCCTTAGCTGTCCGCATGCTGCATTAATGTCACTGCCTAGTTCCCGCCTTACGGTTGTTTCAATTCCATTATTTTCAAGTATATTTTTGAATTTTTGAATTTTATCCATTTTGGTTCTTCTAAATTCATTTCCTTCAATTGAGTTAACCGGTATTAGATTCACATGGCACAACATGCCTTTAAGCCTTTTAGAAAGCTCTTTGGCACATTCTAAAGAATCATTGAGATCCGATACCATTGCATACTCAAACGTTACTCTTCTACCAGTTACCTCTGTATATATCTTACATGCTTCAATCAATTTGTCAATAGAGTATGTTTTATTTACGGGCAT
This sequence comes from Pseudobacteroides sp., assembly GCA_035370245.1. Lineage (GTDB taxonomy): Bacteria > Bacillota > Clostridia > Acetivibrionales > DSM-2933 > Pseudobacteroides. The sequence continues at coordinate 18,072 of DAOOVO010000010.1, read as the reverse complement.
TATTTTTTCCCTTATTTCATTATTAGGTGCATGCAAAGATATGGAAAGGGTAACAGGAAGATTCTCCTCCGCCAGTTTAATTATCTTAGGTACAAGACCACAGGTTGATACCGATATATGCCTGAGGCCTATATTAAGGCCGTCCTTATGATTTACAAGCTTTAAGAACTTAATGAGATTATCATAGTTGTCCAATGGCTCTCCAATGCCCATAATTACGACATTGCCTACCCTTACTCCCTGATCCCTTTGAATTGTAAGAATCTGGTCCACCATTTCTCCTCCAGTAAGGTTTCTCCCAAAATCTATACCTGTTGATGCACAAAATTTACATCCCATTTTGCACCCTGCCTGTGAAGAAATGCAAGCTGTAAACCCATGCTTGTACTTCATCAAAACGCTCTCAATAATATTGCCGTCAGCATATTCCAAAACATATTTTATTGTTCCGTCAATATTCGATACCAGCCTGTTGCGTATTTTAATCCTATCAAACCTGAATTTATCCTTCAATATCTGCCTTAAGTCCTTTGATATATTTGTCATCTCATCAATGGACATAACACCCTTGTGACACCATTGAAATATTTGTTTTGCTCTGAATTTAGGCTGTCCCATCATGCTTAGCTCTTCTTCAAGCTCTTCTATTGTCAAATCAATTAAATTGCGTTTAATCTCCATATCATCCACTTTTCCACAACTATCCTTTTCTTTTCATTTTTGCTATAAAAAAGCCATCTATCCCGTTTATATTGGGGTATAATTCTATATATCCTTTTCCCGAGTGTTCTTTTAAAACTTCAGGTAATAATTGGTCAAATTCCTCAAACTCAAAATCATTATTATAAGCTAAAAACCTTTCAACCAAATCCCTGTTTTCTTCCTTTTCAATTGTACAGGTACTGTATACAATAGAGCCTCCCGGCTTAACATACTTTGAAGCAGCACATAATATTTTAAACTGAATATCCGTTATCTCTTTAATATCCGTCAAAGTTCTGGCCCATTTTATATCGGGTTTTTTTCTTATTATACCATAACCCGTACACGGCGCATCAACAAGTACCCTGTCTGCTTTTTCCAGCAATCTTTCATCAACCGATACGGCATCATATACCTCTGCTTTTATTATACTTATTCCAAGACGCTTTGCGGCCTCATTTATGATATCTATTTTATGCTCATGAACATCCCTTGCTATAATTTGCCCCTTGTTTTTCATTATCTGTGCCATATGTGTCGCCTTGCCGCCAGGTGCACTGCAAACATCGATAACCAATTCTCCCGGTTTGGGGTCAAGAATTATTGCAGACAGCATTGAACTTTCGTCCTGTACCTGAAAATGCCCCAATTTATATGAACTCAGATTTAAGAAGGACCCGGGATTTTCCAATATAATAGCTTCCTTCACAGCTTTCCCTTCAACAGCTTGTATCCCATTTTTTGCCAATTCCGCCATGAGGTCTTCCTTTGAAGTTTTTAGTGTATTCACCCTTACGGTAAAATCCGGGACTTCATTATTGCTTTTAAGCAAGTCTTCGGTAAAATCAAATCCAAAATCCGAAATCCATTTTTCCACAAGCCATTCGGGATGGGAGTACTTAACGGACAAATACATAACAGGATTCTTTTTTTTATCGGGGTATGTAATACTGCTCTTATTTCTTGCTACATTTCTCAATATACCGTTTACAAAACCGCTTGAGGCTGCATGTCCAAACTTTTTGGCAAGCTTGACACTTTCATTGCAGGCTGCTGACTCCGGTATCCTGTCCATGTATAATATCTGATAAACTCCAAGCCTTAATATGTTGATTATCCATGGCGATATTTTTTTGAGCTTTATACTGGAAAAGCTGCTTATAACATAGTCAATAGTCAGCTTCCACTTTATTGTTCCGTATACCAAATCAGTTATAAACGCCCTGTCCACATCTTTAAAGGTACTGCTCATAAGTTGCTTGTTTAAAGCGATGTTTGAATAAGCACCTTTTTCATTTATATCATATATAGTTTTTAATGCAATTTCTCTAGGTAAATCAATAGCCATATTTTAAGTCTCTCTTTACAGTAAATTTATAATAAATTCTCGTCTTTATCATTTTATATTATAAGCATGTCCAGCTTATTTCTAAGTGTTTCTACATTAACGAATGTATCCTTACAGGGACCGTTAGGCCTCTCATTTGTCACACCTATAACACATAAGTTCTTAAAATCAAATATACCACTTATAAGGTCTCTTTCACAAGCCACCGCCACTACTATTTTTGGCTTCTCATTTACTATTACGTTTCTTGCTGCAGTGCCTCCCGTAACCACAAATACCTTTATCCCCATATCGGATGCCATGTTTTTTATATCTCCAATGGTACAGCGATCGCAGTTTTTACAATCTCTTATGTCGGAAGTTATTTTAATTTTACATTCAAAATTTTGAAGACAATGAGGCAATATCAACATCAAATCATCAGGCTTGCACTTTATACCTGCCGACTCAGTCAATATATTGTTGATATCTATATAAAATCTCCGAATGGTATCCTTATTATTCTTTAATATTTTTAAAAGAAGAGATATGAGCGGGAAAAGAATATTGAGACTTGATTTGGCGAAAGCAGCCAATGAATGTTTTATCCTCTTAGCCCTGTAGGCTTTAAGAATAATGGGGATTGATACAACAATAAAAGCTGTTATCCCAATAAAAACCATAATTACCAAAATTATTATAAAATTGTAATTGGAAATAGTAAAATTGCGGTAAATAAACACCATACCTAAAATAAAAAGGCATAATGCAAATATTACCGCTATTGAAAGATATAAAAACTTCTTTAAATATTTATCCAATTACGTCACCTTCGTTTACTTTATGTCCGCACAAATATTCTTCAACAGTCATTTTTCTGCATGACTCAGGCTGAATCTCTACTATATTTATAACTCCGTCCCCACAAGCAACCATGAGGCCATTTTTATCTTTCTTTATTATTGTACCCGGCTTGCAGTCCCGGACCTTGTTATTGCCTTCTATAAGCTGTGTTTTACAAATTTTAAGATTGCATCCGCAAAACTTGGTATAAGCTCCCGGCCAGGGATTTGTACCTCTTACCAGATTATGTATATCAAATGCACTTTTGTTCCAATCAATTGAACCTGTCTCTTTTTTCATCATAGGTGCATAGGTTGCTTCATCTTCGTTCTGTTTTTCCCTTTTGAGCGTTCCGTTTTTAAGACATTCCAAAGTCTCCTTAAGAACATCAGCACCTACTATGGATAAACAATCATGAAGCTCTCCTGCAGTCATATTCATCGGTATTTCCACCTCACGCTTAAGAAGCATGTCGCCTGTGTCCATTCCCACATCTGTGTACATTGTGGTTATACCTGTTTTTTTATCACCGTTTATTATGGCCCACTGAATTGGTGCAGCTCCCCTGTATTTCGGAAGAAGAGAACCATGGACATTAATGCATCCTAAAGGCGGAAGCTCCAATATATCCTGTGGAAGTATCCTTCCATAAGCTACAGTTACAAACAAATCAGGCTTCAAAGCCTCCAACTGCCTAAAAAACTCACCTGTTTTTATTTTTTCAGGCTGCAGCACAATTATACCCTTTTCCTCTGCGTATACCTTAACAGGTGGCGGTGTAATTTTATTCCCTCTGCCCTTCGGCTTATCAGGCTGCGTAACGGCAGCAACCACATTGTAGTTATTCTCAACCAGCATTTTAATGCTTGGAACTGCAAACTCCGGAGTTCCCATGAAGACTATTCTCAATACTCTCACTCCTCATATACAAAAGTACAATTAATCTTTATTATTTGATTTTTGTCTTTTTTCATTGTTTAATTCGCTTTTATTTATAATCTTCTCTGCTCTATCCGTAAACAACACACCGTTAAGGTGATCGATTTCATGGCACAAAGCTCTCGCCAAAAGCCCTTCTCCCTCAACAACTATATCCTGACCCTTTAAGTTTTTCGCCTCAACAGTAACCTTATAGGGTCTTTTAACCTCACCTACAACATCAGGCACACTTAAGCAGCCTTCAATCTCTGTTTCTTCACCGTCTTCTTTAATTATTTCCGGATTTATAAGCTCAAGAGGTCCGTTACCTACATCAATAACCACAATTCTCTTTAAAATACCTACCTGGGGTGCTGCAAGGCCAACACCATCATATTCATACATTGTTTCGGTCATATCCTTAACAAGTTCAACAATTCTATCATCAATAGTACCTACTTCCCTTGCCTTCTTCCTTAAAACCTCATCTCCATCTTCTCTAATAATCCTAATTGCCATAAAATATCTCCTCCAAAAGGTTATAATTCAAAACACAATTGATATTAAGTCATTCAATCATGCTTTATATATCTTTATATGTTTAAAATATTGTTTTAAAAATATAGCTTTAAAATTCACATTTTAAAATTATAACATATTAAACGGATTTATATCCATACTCATTTCTACACAGTATTTTTCAAATTTTTTGTATAATCTGTCCTTTAAACATGTAAATGTATTAATAATATTGTCAATATTGTTACATTTTAGTATAATTCTCCACCTATATTTCTTTTTTATATATGCAAGGGGTGCTCTCATGGGTCCATACACCTCCGGATTTGAACCGCTGTCCTTCATGATCTCAGCAATTATATCTGCCGTTTCCTTCGCATAATCTGATGCAGTTTTATCATCCGGTCCGCTTATGATAACAACACCTATGTTTGTAAAGGGCGGATATCCAAGCTTCTCCCGAATCAATATTTCATGTTTGTAAAAGCCCATATAATCATGGTTGCAAGCAGTCAATATGCTAAAGTCTTCGGTATTATAGGATTGAATTATAACCCTTCCCTTAATCTGTCCCCTGCCTGCACGCCCTGCAACCTGTGTTATAAGCTGAAATGTTTTCTCCGATGCCCTGAAATCTCCTAAATTCAGCATACTGTCAGCAGCTAACACCCCAACTAATGTAACGTTTGGAAAATCATGTCCCTTTGCTATCATTTGAGTTCCTATCATTATATTTATGTTTTTCTCTTTAAAATCGGTAAGAATTTTTTCATGGGAACCCTTAGCAGCAGTTGTATCCATATCCATCCTGATGGTCGAACAGCCCTCAAACACCTTCCTTGCTTCATCCTCAATTTTTTGTGTACCCGTTCCAAAGTGCCTGATGCTTCTGCTGTTGCACTTAGGACATGTTGCAGGATTTTTAATGGTAAAGCCGCAGTAATGGCAAATAAGTCTTTCATTATTGGCATGATAAGTAAGGCTAATACTGCAATTGGGACATTTCATGGTAAATCCGCAGTTTCTGCACATTACAAAGAATGAATACCCTCTCCTATTCAAAAATAATATTGTTTGCTGATTGAGTTCAATATTCCTTTTTATTTCCTGTGCAAGTTTATTGCTAAACATAGACCGATTGCCTTCATTTAGCTCGTTTCGCATGTCAACGATTTCTACCTTTGGCAAAACGGCATTGTTGGGTCTCTCCAACATTGTATAAAGGCCTATTTCTCCTCGCAGTGCCCTATAATATGTCTCAACGGAAGGTGTCGCCGAGCCGTAGAGCAATACAGCATTGCTCGCAATACATCTCTGTCTTGCTATATCCCTTGCATGGTATTTTGGGGTTGTTTCTGATTTATATGAGCTCTCATGTTCTTCGTCTATTATTATTATTCCAAGCCTTTCCAATGGAGCAAAAATTGCCGATCTGGCCCCAACCACAACTCTTTTTTTACCTTCTCTTATAAGCCTCCATTGGTCATATCTCTGCCCCCCTGAAAGCCTGCTATGGAGAACCGCCACCTCATCGCCGAACCTGCTTTTAAACCTCTCCACCATTTGAGGGGTAAGAGATATTTCCGGAACTAAAACAATTGCACTCATCCCTTTATCATAGCATGCCTTAATTAGCTGTAAATAAACCTCTGTTTTTCCGCTTCCCGTCACTCCATGAAGCAATGCTTCATAAAACTCTCCTGCTTCTATTTTATCTAAAGCATCTTTCAATACTTCCGCCTGCTCCTTCGTGGGCTTGAATGCCTCTGTCCTTGCATAGGTTCTCCCGATATAGGGATCTCTTTTAACTTCAATCTCCTTATAATATATATACCCATGTTTCTTCAATGTATTTACAGAACTTGAGGAAGCACCTGAAAATTTTACAATATCTGAAACCGATAGGTACTCCGCTTCCTTCAAAATTTCCAAAACTCTTATCTGCTGAATGTTTTTTATTTTATTTCCATTTATTGCCTCATCTATTTCTTCAACAGGAAGTGCCAAAGAAGCTACTCTCACTTTCTTTTCTCTTGCCTTATTGATAAACTCCTCTTTTATGGATATTATATCTTCCTTTTCCATCTGCTTTATAAACTTACCGATTGTCTTTTTATCGATACGATCGGCCAGCTCATCCAACCCGCACTCTCCGCCATTTTCCACAAGCAAGTCTATTATATCCTGTATGGTTTGGTTATTATGCTCAATGTTCTTCTTAAGAGTCACAGTTTTTATGCTTTTTACTCCAACTCCGGGTGGAATCATGCATTTTAATGCATCGTAATAAGTACATATATACCTTTCCCGCATCCATCTGCATAAGTTTATTGACCACTGATCCAGCCATTTTATGTCGTCCAAAACCTTTTTAATATATTTAAGGCGGTATGGCAATTCGAGTTCCTCAACATCCGCAACATCCTCAATAGCCATAACAAAGCCTTCTGCATTCCTGTTGTAATTTCCAAAGGGAACAATTACTCTGCTTCCGGGGCAGACATTCCCAATATATTCCTCAGGCACAAGGTATGTATATTCCTTATCGTATTCTCTTGATGAATCACTTAAAATAATTAAAGCAATACGGCTCATCAAATTCCTCTCTTCATAAGTATATAAATTATCTTTTTATATGATATCATACTTTTTATAGGCATTAAAAAAATTACCTGCCTATTCAGGTAATTTTTTATATATTATGTCTTACCGTAAAATATCAAGGTATTGTTTTTAGATATGTACTGTCAATCTTCGCATTTATTGCATTCACTTTTGTCCGCATTATCATTTTTGTCGGTATTATTTCCCTCTGCTTCATCCTTATCCTTACATACTTCCATTTTCGAAACGGAAATCTCATAGGCTACCTTTGTCACCGTCTCTCCTGACTCCTGCTTTTTCTGGTAGTTTCTGCTTTGAATTCTTCCCCAAACCTTTATATTGTCACCAATTGAAAGACTTTCAGAAAACCTTGCATTTCTTCCCCATGTAATACACGGGATATAGTCGGATTTATTGTAATGCCTGTTTACAGCCAGAAGTATATCGGTTATTTCACGCCCAAAGGGTGTCATTCTGTAAATAGGCTTTTTACATATATACCCGTTCAAAAATATCTGATTTGGATTCTTTATTCTCTTTTCATCTTCAAGAAATACAATCTCCCTGGCGAAAACAGTTAAAACCAATTTGTTTCCTTCATTATTATAACTGTTATAGGATCGGAACTGTCCTTCGATTTCTACTACCTTACCAATCTCCAATTTTTGTTTGGAAGTCAATCGTTCAGAAACAGTAACAGGGATTCTATCATAGCTTTCACTAAGCCTTGGAACATCCATCATAAAATAATAAAAACCTTCACCATACACTTCATGACTGAATTCCAAATTCGTAACAATCGTACCGGATATGGTCACCATGTTGTTCTCAATGATGTTTCCGACCATCCGCCGCCCACTCTCCTCTCTAATCCACCGTACATCTTTATATTTTATCTAGTGTATATCTATTCGCCAAAATCAAAATTTAGAAGTATATTATTTTCCTTTATTTCATTTGGTCCACCAAATTTTATATTTATTAACGCTATAATTTATCCGCTTTATAGCAATAATTTTACACCTGTAAAAATATTAAAAAATATTTTTAATCTGTATATAATTGTTACTTAATGCTAGTTATATATTATATTATATATTTTATGTCTTGAACATCCCTGAATTTCTTTTTTTCCAATTAATAACGCGGTATTTTTCATTGTTAAATCAATAGAGTTTTGGTTTTTGATCGCTGAATGATATGTCATTATTCTTTGAGTAGGGTGTTAAAATGGCTCCTAAAAAGATAGCAAAAGCTGCAGCAGCCATAACAGAGTATGAATCAACAAAACCCGAATTAACTTTGATATCAAACTCCTGGGGCTCTATTATTTTTCCGTCCTTTGTCAACAACGTTCTCTGCAGACAGCAAATAAAGCTCTCCCTATATATTCCTTCACCTATGCTTGAAGCCGTTATACTGGCTTTTGAGTTAAACCCATAGGTAAGAACGGAATACCGTTTTCCCTGCAAAAGAGAAATCCTTTCATGGTCATCTGCATTTAAAATAACAGTTCCCTTGTCATCCGTCAATAAAAAGAGTTTTTCCGTTAATTCTTTTATATCGTTATTATCTTTGTTATTATTTCCTTCTATTATTTCATCGGCTTGATTGACAAAAATTATTACATCAAAATTAAAACCTAAGAAAACATCATGTTTTAAATCCTCTAATTTAATACCAATCAAAAGAATATCAACACCGTTTTTTTTTAATTCCCTTATATATTCGGGAACTTTTCTAAAATCCAATCCAGTTAAGCTTCCTGAATTAATAATGCTGATTTTTTTGTTTGAATCATTAAATATTTTATTTATGAGGTTTATTGTGGTACAATCATTTCCGCTTTCAATTATTCCTGCAATTATCACCTGTACAACCCCATTTCATGTAAAGAATGAGTAAATAAAAACAATTGCTCCATGTACTTTTTATAATGTGCTTTTAATCAAAAATTATGCGGCTTCTATTTATTGACTTTTATATAAGTTTATAATTATATTATGTCAGATTTTTCTTATATCGCCCGAATGTATATTATAGATATGATTCATTACTTTATAAGGATGGTGTTTTTTTGGACGAGAATTTACTGAAGCTTTTAAAAGAGCAGCTGGAAAAAGGCCTTGAAATGTATTCAATCAGGGAACTGTACATTTCCAGGTACTATATAGTTCCCTTCCGTTCCCTCTTCAAAAAGGGAATCAACAACATCTTCAACGGTATACCCACGGATATCGGTTACCCTTATTCTAGGAGTAGTTGTCCCCATATTGTTTGCAATAAAATGGTTCCACGGCGTCAGCCATGTTGCCTAACTTGGATAGTCGGCAGATGTTTTACCGAAGTGTACAGCAATAATTATCAAATCCGACATATTAATAGTACCATCTTTATTAAAATCATAATGTTTCTTATATTTTATATCTGCTGTCGCTGAATTTAAGAGCAACGCAATCAAAAAAACATCTGCCATATTAATTGCTCCATCCTGCTGCAAATCCCCTGCCCAGAGAAGTAATTTTGAGCTCTCAGTGCTAATTTGTACATCACCTTTTATATGCACATCTTTAATCTCTCTGTGTAAATAACCCTCCTTGCTTATTTTTATGTTACAAACAGAGTTTTCAGGTATATCGGAAATCTCAAAATACCCTCTTTCGTCGGTAATAGAATTGCCTACACCGGATACTTCAACAACAATACCCTTGTCCCATTTGGTACCGCTGCCGGTTGTTATGTAACCCGATATGGAATATTTCATACTTTCAAGTGCCGATACCTCGGGCATCTCGAACCCAAATACAAGTATCAAGGGTATTATTACGACAATGGCCAATAACCTCTTTCCCATCATTTTGATCCCCCCTACCTTTATAACTTCCACCAATATAAAATTATGAAATCATATTTTAAATCTCAATTTTACCTCATTTTGATTATATCATAATTTCAATGTAGAAGTATCAAATTATCACATTTGATTCAATTTTTATACATTCCGGTATTTTCTCAATATAACAAAAAAAGAAGACAAAATGCCTTCTTTACGCCTCACCACAAATTATTATTATTTATTCTTCTTCTGCGTCCCGTCAAAATCTATATAATAATTATCCCTCATTATCAACTTTGAAACAGGCAGGAATCCATAACCGTTATTCTTTAGTGCAGAAATAATATCAGGCAGCATTTTTGCCGTATGGGGTGTATCATTATGGAAAAGCAATATTGAACCAGGCTTAACTTTTGTAACAATTCGGTTCATTATTTCACTCTGTGATATGCCGGGCTTCCAATCAAGGCTGTCAACATCCCACTGGATTGTATAATATCCCAGTTCTCTGGCTATTTTCACTACTGAACTGCTGTAATCGCCATATGGTGCTCTAAACAGGTCAACCTTATTTCCGGTTATTTCATTTATTTTTCTTCCGCATAAATCAATTTCCTCTCTGATTTTGGCATTGTTTAAAGCACCCATCCTGAAGTGTGAATATGAATGATTGGCAACATCATGCCCATCCATAGCCATCATTTTTATCATTTCAGGATTTTTTTGAGCCCATTGCCCAAGGACAAAAAAAGTTGCCTTCACATCTTCTTTTTTCAATGTGCTTAAAATTTGCGGTATATCATCCGCACCCCAAGCACAGTCAAATGTTATCGCTACAACTTTATCCGGATAATCCACTGAATATATGGGTAAATCGTTATCGGTGCCGAACACTCCTAAAACCTCGGAATTAGACATTAGAATAATAAATGCAACAGCAAACACAATAACTATCGCTAGAACAACAGGAAGCACCCTCTTTGCCTTAACTACATAAAACATCATTGTTTGACCCCTTTAAATTAAACATTAATAGTAATTAATATTCAATTTATCCAAGTTTCAAAACACAATTTAAAATTTTTATACACCAATCATTAGAAACATGTTATTATTATATTTGTAAATTTCTATTAACAACATTGAGGCATTTCAATAATCCGATGTGATGATATTATAAAATGCTTTCATAATTTATTTTTTGAAATGCCCGTAGAGGGAGCGAATTTTTATGTTCACCTATCTTGTAAAAGGACAAAGAATCGATTTGGCAGACTATATGGGAAATTCGTCCATGCTAACGTTTGCATTTGGATGGGCAGATTCAAGCATCTCATTGGATGTATCTGCATTTCCTCTGGGAAACACTGAAAAAGTTCAATTTGATGAAGATTTTGTATTTTATAATAACCCAAGCACATTTGATAGAGGAATTGTTCTAGCAGAGGATGGAAAATCCGTCAAAGTTGATTTTGCAAAAATCCCTGAAAGGATTTCCAAAATAGTCTTCAGCCTTTCCATTTATGATGATGACAAAAAAATAGATAATTTAAGCCAACTGTACTGGGCATATGTTCAAGCACTTTCCTCAGATACCAATAATATTCTGTTTCAATACAACTTAGATAAGGATATGTTCAGTAATGAAAGAGCGATTGTAGCTTTTGAAATATATAAGTATAAGGGCAAATGGAAGTTTGCTGCCGTTGGAAGCGGTTTTAGCAACGGGCTTGCTGAAATTTGCAATTTGTACGGATTGGAAGTTGAGTCACCGACAACGGGCACACCGATAGATGTCGATGAAGCTACTTTTACAACTCCCGGGCCTGTTAACTTCAAAAAAACATGGGATAGAAAGGGTGAGCCATTAAGACACATTGTGCTCTGGGGATGGGATGAAAACCGGAATCCCTCTTTTCTTGTTTTATACGGTAAGCATGAATTTAAAAAAGGAAACCTGCTTTGTGATGATGTCAGGTATGACAGATATCTCATATTAAAGGGCAAAGAAGGACATCTACCTGCCTTTAAATCAATAAAAAAAATGAATTCATGGGATTTTAGCCACTTATCTCCATATGAAAAGATTGTGCTGCCCTATTTTACAAGCCTCACTTATGAACAGATTGTAGAGAAAATTGAGCTTTCGAATATAAAGTTTCATGGATTTAAAATTGCTAAAAATCCAAATATGGTTATAAAGCTTCCGGAAAGCTATTCCCAATATTTTAACCTTTTTGTCGGTATGCTTGGAAATCAAAACATCTATATAAGAAAGAAAATGTTAAGCCAGCTTGTAAAAAGCAATCCTCCAAAAGATGTGTATATGCTCTTATTTAATATGGCAAGCACCGAAGCCATATCCGGGCTGTTCCTTGAACTTGCGAAAACAAGAAACCCAATTTTACTGGACGAGGCAAAAGCTTTAACTTCTTCAAGCATAACATGGGCTGAAGTAGGCTATGCAAAGGGTGTAAAGCGTTGTGCAGATATATATATTACAGCAATGGATCCTATTTTAAGGGAAGGAAAAATTCACTGGATAAATATTAACGTTTCAAAAATGGATCTAAAGCTAATACGAATCAAAGGAAAGGATTTACCTCAAGATAAAGTTCTTGATGGTGCAACATATAGAAAATATGCAAGAAAAAGGTATTTAAATTCACTACAGCAGTATTATGATTGGCAGACACGCCAGTACATAGATTATCCCGAACACTTTGAAACAAGTCCTTATTGTGACGGAAAAAGCTTAAAAATTATAGATTTTAAAAATACACTGCAGGAAGCGGAAGCATTAGGACTTGCAGATGTCATTGGAAAGATCGGTTATTTTGTTGATGCACCGCGTCTTACATATTATTTTAAAGGCAACCGCAATAAAAAAGCATTGGAATATTTTCAGCGATATATAAGACGTGTCATTAACTTATATGCCGATACTGATGAAAATAAATTTATCGAAGCTCTAAAAGTGCTCCTAACAAGCTATACAAATATTGACTATGTAAATGAAAAGGGTGAAAGTTTCACTTTTAATAAGTTTATAAAGTTTTATCTATACAATGATTTTAATGAAAAGCCTCCTCAAAACATGCGTACCTGGCAGGACTGGAGGGATTATTACGAGTGGTTTAATACAGAACATTTTATGAGATTAGAGGGACGACATGAGTACCGCAAGGATATATGGGACAGACATTTAGATGCTGCAGCGGATATTGCATTAAATGCTAAGATTGATCCTGTCGTGAAAGCCTGTTACTTCATATTGAAGGATTCGCCAAATTTAAATGAGTTTGTTTCCAATATTGATTATGACAAGCTTGTAAAACTGGCACTTGTTTCATATAATCCTCTTGCAAACATGTTTATGGATATTCTTGTACAAAAAACTAACAACATAGCCCAGTTTGATATGAAGTTGTTCTTATCATTGATAAAATATTCCGACGAGAGACTTAAATCCGTAGCACTTAATTATTTTGAACGATTCGGAGGAAGGCTCACCCCTGAATTTACAGCAGATTTTATCATGCTGCCTAACATTTCCGATTGGGCTGATCTGTTCTCAACGGGAATGCAAAATTTATCTGTTGAGCAGTTTATTGTTTTCTTAAACCGCATGGTACATAACCATGAAAATGGTTTAAATCCCGCTCAGATACCTGAGAATATCAGCGATATTCTTATTTTACATTCAGGCAAGGCAAGAAAAGCTGACCTAAGCTTAAGGAAACAAATATTTGACAGCATAATTAATGCGTTATTCGATGTACCAAAGCTTCCTGAATGGCATTGTGCCTTCCTTGAAGAAGTAATTTTTTCGTATTCATTTGAAGAGCTTGATGAAATACTAAAGGAAGTAGCAATCCCTATAAGGGCTGCTTCTTTGCGAAACAAAAGAATCATATCCATCCTTGAGGCCATTAAATGCAAAAGTATACCAAGAGATTCACAAATACTTGATGTTTTGGAATCCTCTGCCTCAAGAATTATCAGCATACTTTTAGATATTCTAACTATGTTTAAGGAAGCTCTTTTTGATAAGCCTTCTACGGTTCTCATTCTTTTGGAATCAGATGTTCCTAATGCAAATGAGTTGGCAAAAGATGTTTTTTCCATCTTGCCTCAGGAAAAACAGAAAAAGCTCCACTCAATGATTATCGATTCTCCTGTAGAGAGAGCTTATAAGTTCGGCCTTAATCAGCTTGACAGCATTTATGGAGAGCAGATACCAGGTGAGTTCATAATTCAAATGTTAGAACACAGTTCTCCGGAAGTAAAAGCATACATTTCAAATAAAATAGACAGCACTATTGATAACTTTAAAAACGAAACAAAGGAGCTTTTCATGTACTATGTTAAAACACTTTTATTATTGCCAAACAAGAATTCAAAAAGCAAACAACGCGTTTATGATTCTTTGCCGCGGTTTGTTGAGGCCTTTCCCGATAAACTCAGTGAGATTGAATCAATCCTATTAAATATCGGTGCCTCAAACATAATTATTGATACAGAGCGAGCACTGGTGGCTTTGGCTAAAATAAGAAAGGAAGGTGCTGTGCATGCAGGTTAATTATCAATATGCAAGTCCGTCCATGTGCATACAGAATGGAGACCAAACAGTTTTAGGCTTAAGTCCCGATCTTTCAAGGGCGGAAAAAGTATCCTTCGTAGGCACACTAAAAAACCCTCTTATTTTTAGAGATGCCATGCTCATGCTTCGTCAAATCGTTATTTCGGATACCAGGCAGAAAAAGAAAGAACGAACTGAGTTTTTCGCCTGGCTTAATGAGGAAATAGAAAGGCAAATTTCATCACATGAAAAATATATGTCGGCAGATAAAAAATCAGATTTGCAGAATAAAATAAACGACCTGCAAAATTATAAGGAAAGCCTCAATATAAAGTTAGATGGGCTTACAAAAGCTCAAAGTCAATTGAAAAATGAAATTGACAAATATGATGTATGGCGTGACTATTACAAGCTGGAAAGGAAATTCTGGCAATTTATAAAAACTCGAGATATAAACCTTTGGTATGTGCTGGATCCTGTTATAACGGTTCATCCTGACCAGGTGTCCTTCGAAGCGTTTTCACTGGATGAATCGACATACGGTTGTCTTTCGGTTAGCATGGATGAATTCGAGCTAAAGCAGCAGCCACAACTGGGCACAACAAACATAGATTTTTCCGATAAACTGGCACGAGAAATGGAGCGGTTTAGAACATACAACAACGTAGAGCTGTCTGTAAACCCTGAAGGCTTTACAGTTGACACAGACGTCATGCCTGAATATATAGAGAAAAAAATTGAGCTTCCCAAATCGTGGATTAAGGGCTTTAATCAGGTATCGGGAGCAGCAAGCCTTGGTGGTGTGGATGTTACTGTTACACCTGTTGACATGTATGACATTTGCTCTTTTTTAAGAAGATTCAAGGCAAATAAAAGCCCTAGATACATGAAATGGATACTTGAACCGGAAAAGCCCGTTAAAGTTGTATTTGAGCCATTTGGAAAAGTTATGGAGCTTCAATCTGTTTATCATGGAGAAAAGAAACGTGAAGAAAAAATATGGGGCCGAAGACGATGGCTTGTAATTGAAAAGATAATCCCCCATGTAAAGTCATTTACCGTAAGACTGTTAGGTTTCGGAATGCCGCAATTCATAATCGGTGATATGGGTTCAATGAAAATGACTATAGGTTTTTCATCATGGTCTTCCAATGACTGGGTGAAAGGAACTGCATTTAATATATTAAGTGGCTTTATCGGTAATGGAAATTACGAGGATGTTTATTCACTGTTAAAAGAACATAGATTTTTATCTATTGACGGTATTGCTAATAAACTAAATGTTTCAAAAACAATAAATAAAGCCGGAATAGGTATGCTCTTAAGACGCGGTGAAGGATATTTCGACCCCGTCATGGATGTGGTAAGGTTTCGTCAGCTTTTAAGTGTTCCCATAGACAAATCGTTGTATGAAATCACTCCTATGGAGATTAAAGTACAGGAGCATATACGGGAAGGCATGGCTAATTTTACCATCAAAGTTAACAATGAAATGGAACTTATTGCCACAAATTCATATAAGGATGGCAACGCTGAATTGGTTATTGATCAGGACGGTCAGATATCCAAAGTAAAATGTAAATGCAGTGAGTTTAATAGAGGTTCAAGGAATATATCGGAGCCATGCTCCCATATTCTTGCACTTTATTCAACTACATCCAAATTTATGCAATTGGAATTTGAACCTGACCGTGAATATAAAATCAATGATATTTTGGAGATACTGCTATGATGGATAATAGAGATATAAAAAAAATAGAAGAATATAGAAGTAGTGTGGGAAAAATGGGTAAGAAAGAGTTCACCATTCATAAAATGATTGAATATGGTTTCTGGCCCAAAGGATTGCCCACACCTTTTGAAAGACAGCTCAACGAGACTCCTGAACAATATCAGAAGAGGCAAAGTCTTTTTTCAGAGTATAAAAAAATCGCCAATGAAATTGTAAAAATATGTAAGGAAAAGAACGAAATAGATTATAAACTAAGAGAGCTTAAGAAGGAGTATGATAGCTCTTGGGATGAGGAAAGAATACGTAAGGATATTGCCTTGCGGATTATGAAAGAATCCAAAGAACGCCGAGAACAGAGAAAAAAACAGTTGGAGCTTTTAAAGGAGCAGAAGTTATTAGAATGGAAGAAAAATAAGGAAAATAACATTGTTTATATCGGTAACGGCTATTCCTCCATGCTCCATTATAAATCAGGAAATCAAGACAGATTGACAGCATGTGGACTACCCATAATAAATACCGACAAGGAACTGGCAGATTTTCTCGGAATTGAATACAAGGTACTTAGATTTTTGGCATATCATCGTGATGTTGTTACAATTGACCATTATCATCATTACAAGATTCAAAAAAGAAATGGCGGTACTCGTAATATAGCCGCACCCAAAAAAGTATTGAAAAGCGTTCAAAAGAAAATATTAGAGGGTATTCTAGAAAAATTTGCATCTCAAAGCGACGGCTATAAATTTATTTCATCTAATGCCCACGGTTTTATTAAAGGAAGGTCGGTTGTTACAGGTGCCAATATTCATGAGAAAAGTCCTGCTTTATTGATAAATATGGATATAGAGGACTTCTTTCCTACCATTACATTTCAAAGGGTAAGAGGAATGTTTATGGGTTTTGGCTATTCAGGCTATATAGCATCTTTATTGGCAATGCTGTGCACATATTGTGAACGTATGGAAATAGAAGTAAACGGTAAACGGAAATTTGTTGCAACGACGGGAAGAATTCTTCCTCAAGGCTCACCTGCAAGTCCTATGATTACCAATATACTTTGCCGTTCATTAGATAAAAGGCTCAACGGCCTTGCTTCAAAATTCGGTTTTATATACACAAGGTACGCAGATGATATAAGCTTTAGCACAAAAGAAGCATCAATGACAGATGTTGGTAAATTTTGCGGTCTTGTCACCAAAATAATTTCAGATGAGGGCTTTAAGCTAAATTTTGAAAAGACCAGGTTCTTAAAGAAAAACAACTGCCAGTCAATAACTGGAATTGTGGTTAACAATGACCGGCTTGGAGTAAGAAAGAAATGGGTAAAAACATTAAGAGCTGCAATACATAATGCCCGTAAGGCTTTAGCTGAGGGAAAAGTACCTTACGAATCAATCAGTGAGATATCGGGTATGGCATCATGGCTCAAATGTGTTAATGAAGAAAGGTACAGGAGCATTATAACAGATTCATATAATCTTATAAGGGATGTAAATAAAATGATGTAGTACTTTATTAAAATACTTGGAAAATTAAGTTGAATTTGAATATCGTCTTTGTTATACTAAATTTAAATTGATAAAGAATAACAGATTCCTTGGCCTTTATACCTCGGTGATGCGCCGCGGTGGAGATTTGCCAGTTACACGACACCTGGCTGTGCGCAACTCGCATTTGCCTTCACTATAGTCGCTTTTTAAAAGGATCCTACGGTGTAGCGACAATAGTGAAGCAATGCTTAAGTGTCACAACCAGATATTAGAGTAGTTAGCAAGGTATCTGTTATTTTTTGTTTTATTAATTCATTTCTTTGTTTTATTAATGCATTTCTTTATTTTACTTGAAAAACTCAATTATTGTTGTATAATTTTAGTAACCATATATTTTTTGGCAAATGAGGTTAATTCTGATTAAATTAAACTTGTCTGATGTCATTTAAATGTTTTGTTAAATATTTAATTTTGATTCCACTGCAATAACTCCTGTTAAAAACAGGTAATATCGAT
>DAOOVO010000009.1:0-68912 GCA_035370245.1 Pseudobacteroides sp. | reverse complement strand
TTTCAAAGATCGATATTACCTGTTTTTAACAGGAGTTATTGCAGTGGAATCAAAGATTATTTATATAATATTATATAAAAATGCAATTCTAGTCAAATCCTTTATAATGAATTTTTTTATATAAACATTGAAATAATAAGAAATAAATAAAATTTAATATTGATTTTTATGCAGGAGGGCATTTTGGAAAGATATAGCGAGGTATTGGGATTACCTGTAATATGTGTTGATAGCGGAAAGAGAATAGGCTCTGTATGTGATTTGCTTTTCTTCCCTAAATACAAAAAAGTTAGAGCCATCTTGCTTGAACAAACCGGATGCCATATCGGTAAGAAAGCAATACTGCTTGAAGATCTCTTAAGTATGGGTAAAGATGCTGTAATTATAAATGACTTATCATGTACCAAAAAGATTAGGGATCTAGAAGCAAATGATAACTTAGGTAAAAAAGGCAAACTGATCGGTTTGAGAATATACTCAAAGTCAGGTGAAGATTTCGGAACTGTTAAAGATATACTATTTGATTATAAAACAGGGACCATTGAAGGTCTTGAGATTTCTAACTGCCTCGTTTACGACATTATGCAGGGCAGAAACATAATCCCGTTATTCGGCAAGGTTGAGTTTAGCGAAGAAAACATATTGGTTGATAATGAGGCAATAGACGAAATGCAAAATACAGGCGGCGGTCTTATAAAAAAGCTGCTTCCTAATGAAAGTTATGAAAAGAGGTGAAAATATGAGAGGCGGTTTTACAAAAGGATTGTTAGTAGGCAGCGTAATCGGTGCATCCATTGGAATGATGAAAAGTGCAGATTTGATGAACCCTAGAAGCAGAAGACGTATGATGAGAACCGGAAGAAATATGGTTCGAAGGACAACTCATGCTTTAGGCGATTTGGTAGATTTATTCAGGTAATCAAAATTTTTATACCATAATAAATACTCTTAATCTTTTACATTTGACTTCTGCTAAATGTAAGATTAAGAGCAATAACATATTTATTATAATTATGAGATTATGCCGGACTGTGAATTTATATATGTGCCTTATATGTGCCTTAATTTTACAGTCCGGTAAATATATAAGGTGGAGTATAATGCATTCTAAAAGAAAAATATTGATATTCATAGTTCTAATAATATTATTGATTTTGATATGCTTGTTCATAATAAAGAATATTGATAATATTATAGATATCATAATTCCTTTTTTCATTGCCATTATAATTGCTTATACCCTAAAACCCATAGTATTGAAGCTTGAAACCAAAAAAATACCCCGTTCATTAAGCATAATATTGATTTATATCGTTCTAACCTCGGTAATAATTGTTACAACAATATTTATTGTTCCCGAGCTTATTGCCAATGCAAAGGATATTATGGACAAATTACCCGAGTTTACCGGTAAATATCAAAAAATATTCAACAACTACATATCCAATATTAGATCAAGTAAATGGTCACCTGAAATAAAAAATGCAATACTCAATGAGATCCAGAATGTTTCAAACAAATTACAGGACTTCATTATGAGCACTCTTACAAAGAGCTTAAATACTACTATGAAAGCAGTTACTATATTCTTTGACCTTACACTGTCCCTTATTATTGCATACTATTTCATAAAGGACTCCAAATCCTTCAGGGACGGATTCCTTTCCCTTGTCCCAAGAAAATGGCGTAATGGTCTAATCAATACCGGACGGGAAATTAATGAGATTTTATCTAATTTTATACAGGGTCAGCTTCTTACTGCACTTATTGTGGGAATATTAGAAGCATTAGGACTTCTTATTATCAATTCCAAGTATCCCCTCATACTTGGCCTAATCGGTGGAATAGCAAACATCATACCTTACTTCGGGCCTTTCTTAGGATGCCTGCCGGCCGTTGCATTGGCTTTAGTCGAATCCCCTTTGAAAGCACTTTGGACCATTGTTATATTCTCTTTGGTTCAACAAATCGATAATGCTTTCATATCACCCAAAATAATAGAAGGAAAACTTGGCCTTCATCCACTAACAACCATTATTGTTGTACTTATAGGCGGTAAATTTTTCGGCATCATAGGAATGCTTGTTTCCGTCCCCATATTTGCAATTATTAAAGTTATTTTAAAAAGGTCTGTTGAAGCAATAGTATAATTTCTCGTCAGTCTTGACACTAATGTCCATCTTTTATATATTTAATAATATATAAACAAGGAAGTAATTCATTAATAATTCCTAATCTAAGAACTTGAGAGGAAGAATAATAATGCAAAAATTAGGTCTAAATGAGCTGCGAGAAAGATATTTAAGTTTTTTTGAAAGCAAAGGGCATTTACGTCTCCCCAGCTTTTCACTTGTTCCTCAGAATGATGCAAGTCTCTTACTTATAAATTCAGGTATGGCTCCTTTAAAGCCCTACTTTTCAGGAAAAGAAGAGCCTCCCAGAAAAAGAGTAACTACCTGCCAAAAATGTATCAGAACACCTGATATTGAAAACGTAGGAAAGACTGCCAGACATGGAACTTTCTTTGAAATGTTAGGTAATTTTTCCTTTGGAGACTATTTTAAAAATGAAGCTATTCCATGGGCCTGGGAGTTTGTTACGGAAGATTTGAAGATACCTGTAGAAAGACTTTGGGTATCAATTTATGAGGATGACGATGAGGCCTTTGAAATATGGAACAAAAACGTCGGCATACCTGCAGAAAGAATAGTCCGCATGGGTAAAAAGGATAATTTCTGGGAAATCGGTACAGGCCCTTGCGGTCCATGCTCTGAAATATATTTTGACAGAGGTGAAGATAAAGGTTGCGGCAGTCCCGATTGTAAAGTAGGATGCGACTGCGACAGATATATAGAGTTTTGGAACCTGGTTTTCACACAGTTTAACAGGGACGATGAAGGTAATTATACCAGGCTGAAAAATCCCAATATCGACACAGGAATGGGTCTTGAAAGGCTTGCTTGCATCATGCAGGATGTAAATAACCTTTTTGAGGTAGATACTGTTAGAAATGTTCTTAACAATGTATGCAGCATTGCTGGAGTCAAATACGGTGACAACAGTAAATCAGATATATCCATAAGGGTTATTACCGACCATATAAGAAGCACAACTATGATGGTTTCGGACGGCGTTATACCATCTAACGAAGGAAGGGGTTACGTACTAAGAAGGCTCTTAAGAAGGGCTGCAAGGCATGGTAAGCTTCTTGGAATTGAAGGCCAATTCCTCTATAAACTTGCAATGGTAGTAATAAACGAGTCAAAGGAAGCATATCCCGAGCTTCTTGACAAAGCCGAATATATTCAGAAGGTAATAAAGATAGAAGAGGAAAAATTCCAGCATACCATCGACCAGGGACTTATAATATTAAATGGCTTTATAGATGAATTAAAATCAAAAGGTGAAAAAGTACTTTCAGGTGATAAGGCATTTAAGCTCCATGACACATTCGGCTTCCCCTTTGATCTTACACGTGAGATTGCAGAAGAAAACGGTTTTACCGTAAATGAAGATGAATTTAAGGCTGAGATGAAAAAACAAAGAGAAGCAGCTCAAAATGCATTAGGTAACAAAGACGGTGCCGGATGGGATGAAAGCATCTATTCAACACTCGATAAGGCAATTAAAACTGAGTTTGTGGGATACACAAATCTAGAATGCGATTCTAATGTCATTTACATTGTGAAGGACGGCCAATTGGTTGACAACATTCAAGAGGGTGATGAAGCAGTTATAATCCTTGATAAAACTCCCTTCTACGGTGAAAGTGGCGGTCAGGCAGGTGATACAGGTTACCTGCAATCGAAAAATGCAGTATTCAAGGTTAACGATTGTAAAAAGACAGCAGATGGAAAGTTCCTTCATATTGGAGTTGTAGAGAAGGGTCTATTGGAAAAAGGATCAATTGTAACTGCAAAGGTTGATTCGGCAAGCAGAATGGCAACAGCTCGAAACCATACTGTTACCCATTTATTGCAAAAGGCTCTCAGAAATGTGTTGGGAAGCCATGTAAACCAGGCCGGTTCACTGGTAGAGCCCACCAGATTGAGATTCGACTTCTCACATTTCTCACCTGTTACCGATGAAGAACTGGAGAGAATTGAAAATGAAGTAAATGAAAAAATACTTGAAAACCTTCCCGTAACTGCAACAGAAATGAGTCTTGATGAAGCGAAGAAATTAGGTGCCACAGCACTTTTTGGCGAAAAGTACGGCAGTACTGTAAGAGTGGTTAAGATCGGTGATTACAGCATGGAATTATGCGGAGGTACTCACCTTTCCATGACATCTCAGGCATCACTTATAAAAATAGTCAGTGAAAGCGGTGTTGCGGCCGGCGTAAGGAGAATTGAAGCACTTACAGGTTTAGGTGCAATTCAATACTATGCCCAGAAAGAAAAGCTTTTAAACGAAGTTGCTTCAGCATTAAAATCCAATCCTGCCGACTGCATAAAAAAAGTTGAAGTATTGTCAAATGAAATAAAAGTCGCACACAAGGAAATCGAACAGCTTAGAAGCAAGCTTGTATCAGGCTCAATCGACGATATACTTTCAAATGCAGTTGATGTTAAGGGAGTAAAGGTTATAACAGCTAAGTACGAAGGCCTTGATATGGAAGGACTCAGAAACACTTCCGATATGCTTAAAAACAAGATTGGTTCGGGCGTTGTTGTAATAGCATCTAATTATGAGGGCAAGGTAAACTTTGTTGTCACAGCAACAAAGGATTGTCTTTCAAAAGGTATCCACTGCGGAAATATCATAAAGGAAACCGCTAAAATAGCAGGCGGTGGCGGCGGCGGACGCCCGGATATGGCACAAGCAGGCGGTAAGGATACATCTAAAATAAAAGATGCATTGGAACACAGCATAAAAGTAATTGAATCACAGATTAAAGAATAATTAAGGAATATCTTCCCCTCAAAAAAGATATATGGGGAAGTTATTTCTTTAACATACCCCTAATTTATTAAGTACGATTAATAACTAAACGTGTTTAATATAGCATAATTAATTAAATAAAATTACAGGAGGGCACTAATATGAGCGATTGTATATTTTGTAAAATTATAAATAAAGAAATTCCTTCAACAGCAGTTTATGAAGACGACAAAGTTTATGCTTTTAAAGATATAAACCCGGTAGCTCCTGTTCATGTTTTGATTGTACCAAAGCAGCATATACCAAATATATTGGAAGTCAATGAAAGCAACTCATCTTATTTGATAGACATTCACATGGCAGCACAAAAAATAGCAGCGGATCTAGGAATAAAGGACAGCGGCTTCAGATTAATAAATAACTGCGGTGCAGACGGAGGCCAAACAGTCTTCCATTTGCACTATCATTTGATTGGTGGAAAAAATTTAGGGCCAAACTTATTGTAATTTTCTTAAATATTATATATAATGTTATGTACTGTTAATACCAATCTTTGTCTGTTGGTATTATAAATAACTTATGTTAATTGGTTTTATAGAAATTTACTACAAGGTCAAAAAAAGCCACAATTCCTTGAAATAGGGCCGGTTTAGTACTAAATTTCTATTGACTTTATTTTGGTAGTTAAGATATAATATAATATGTGCTTCACTTTGTCTTATTCCCATAAATAGACAGAATAGTGATAAAAGCTTATTCTTGGCACAATTGCTACCATCGGAGGGAGGGAAATGCATGTCTGAAGTAAGGGTTAAGGAAAACGAATCCCTAGAAAGTGCTCTTAAGCGGTTTAAAAGACAATGCGCAAAAGCTGGCGTATTATCTGAAATCAGGAAAAGGGAGCATTACGAAAAGCCTAGTGTTAAGAGAAAGAAAAAATCCGAGGCTGCAAGAAAAAGAAAATTTAAATAAGCCATTAAATAGGAGGCTATCTTATGTCCCTTAAGGAAAAACTGCTTGAAGATATGAAAACTGCCATGAGGGAAAAGGACACTCTTAAGAAAAATGCTATCCAGATGGTAAGATCAGCAATACTTCAAGTGGAAAAAGACTGTAAAATCACCCTTGATGATGATAGTATAATTGATGTTATTGGCAAAGAAGTCAAAAAGAGAAGAGATTCCCTTTCTGAATTCGAGAAAAGTGGCAGACAGGATCTTATCGATAATCTTAAGACTGAAATAGATGTTTTAATGAAATATCTACCTGAACAGCTTTCCGAAGAAGAACTTGAGAATATTGTCAAAGAGACAATTCAAGAAACAGGTGCTTCATCAATAAAAGAAATTGGCAAGGTTATGCAAGCTGTATTGCCAAAAGTTAAAGGTAGAGCTGATGGAAAGATTGTAAATCAGATAATTAAAAAGATTCTAGCATAAAGCTCGAGTAATATCGAGCTTTTTTAATGCCTATTATATAAAGCTTGGTAATATAGAACTTGGCCATTATTGATCGAAAAATAAAATACATCCCCCACCATTTAGGAGGATGTATTTTTCTATTTTCATATTTAATTTATTTACAAATACCCTTAATTAAAAAACTCTTTGTACAATACCTTTATAGCCACTTCACAATCACTTGATCTAACACCGAACATCATGCTAACCTCAGATGAACCCTGGTTTATCATCTCTATGTTTACTCCGGCTTTTGACAAGGCATTTGTTGCTCTTGCTGCCAAACCGACGGTATTTCTCATACCTTCACCCACTACCATAACAAGTGCGAGATTCGGTACAATCTCAATATCATCAACTGCCAATTCATTTTTAATTCGATCCACTACCAGCTTTTCCTTTTCTTTGGTGAACTCTTTAGTCCTTAAAACAACAGACATGTTATCAATTCCTGAAGGAACATGTTCATATGATAGCCCTTGTTCCTCCAATATTTGAAGGACTTTGCGACCAAATCCCACTTCCCTGTTCATCATGTATTTGCTTATGTATAGAGTGCTAAACCCTACATCTCCAGCTATACCTGCAACATGCTCACTGTCTACGCTTCTCTCTTTGACAATCATTGTCCCCGGTGCACCCGGATTGTTTGTATTCTTTATGCACACAGGAATGCCTTTTCTATAGACAGGCTCAAGAGTTTCTTCATGAAGCACCGAAAATCCTGCATAGGATAATTCCCTCATTTCCCTGTACGTAAACACGCTTATTGCTTTTGCATCAGGTACAATATTGGGGTTTGCAGCAAATACCGAGTCAACATCGGTAAAGTTCTCATAAACATCTGCACCTACAGCAGCTGCCAAAATAGAACCTGTTATGTCGGAACCGCCTCTCGGGAATGTTACCACATCTCCGGCTTTAGAATAGCCGAAAAATCCTGGGAATATAATGATTCCCTTATAATCGTTAAGTGCTTTCAAATTATCGAAGGATTCAGGCAAAACCCTTGCATTTCCGAACTCATCACTTAAGAAAAGACCTGCATCTTTTGGATTTACATACTTTGCATCATAGCCCTTGCTTTTTAAGTATGCAGCAACCACCTTTGCCGAGTTATCCTCTCCGGCAGCCTTCAAAAGATCCATAAACATGCCTTCATGGGTTACAGGACCAGATAAGCGTTTTTTAAGATCATCTGCGATAACTTCAGTTATGCTGCCGTCCAAACCCAATCCTTTAGCTATATCATCAAATCTTGCGATAACGGCATTCATCTCATTAACTGCTTCGCCTGTTTTTATATATTTCTCTGCACAACTGATAAGCAAATCGGTAACCTTTGTATCTTCCTTAGAACGTTTGCCTGGAGCTGAAACAACAGCAAGCTTTCTTTCGGGGTCAGATGTTATTATATCGCATACTTTCATTATTTGTTCGGCTGATGCCAGAGATGTTCCACCAAACTTACAAACTTTCATTTATTTTCCTCCTAGATTCTTTATCATTCCAAACTTCTAATTTTCCAAAACTCTAATAAAACCGGCAACTTCTTTTATACAGGAGTTATCAGTTAATCTCTTTACCTTTTCCTTTATTGCTCCTTCAGCCTCTTTTTGGCAAATAAATGCCAATTCCTCTTTTGCTGCTCTCACTTCAGAAGGTAACCATTCTACCTGACCAAATGTCGTTTTAACAAGTTCCTCAGCCTCGTCACGGGATGTTACCTTTATCCTTATATAGAAACGTGTTTCCATTAAATTGGAATCCAATATGTTTTCATCTTCACTTACGTTCCATAATTCTTTTCCGTCGTTTTCCTTATGCTTTACAACATCAATTATATCTGCAACAACTGCACTGGCAGTAGGCAATTTTCCTGCTCCTCTGCCATAAAACATTGCATCTCCCAAAGCATTTCCTTTTACAACAATTGCATTAAATACATCTTCTACATTTGCAAGGGGATGACTTTTATTTATAAACGCAGGAGCAACTGATGCATATATTTTTCCTTCTACCTTTTCACTTCTTCCAACGAGCTTTATAACTGAGCCCGATATATCTGCATAATGCATGTCGGCAAGTGTAATCTTTGTTATTCCCTCAGTACAAATTTTACTATAATCCACATATTCATTATAAGCAATAGAGGATAAAATTGCTATTTTTCTGCATGCATCATGCCCTTCAATATCTGCTGTCGGGTCTGCTTCAGCATAACCTTTTTGCTGTGCCTCCTTCAAAGCTGTTTCAAAATCCTTACCATGCCTGTTCATCTGGGTAAGGATATAATTAGTGGTACCGTTTAATATACCGGTAATTGCATTTATCTCATTGGCAGCAAGACAGTTATTCAAAGGTCTTATAATTGGAATACCACCTCCAACACTAGCCTCAAAAAGATAATGAACATTATTTTCAGCAGCCATCTTAAGAAGCTCAGGTCCATGAGCTGCAACCAATTCCTTGTTGGATGTTATAACATGCTTTCCTTTGGATATAGCCTTTTTGGTAAACTCATAAGCAACGCCTTTACCGCCTATTGTTTCCACTACAACGCTAATTGATTCATCATTAAATACATCATCAGAATTCTTTGTCAATAGTTCTCTGTCGGGACTGTCAGGAAAGTCACGTATATCAAGTATCTTTTTTACACATATTTCTTCACCGGCTCTTTGGCTTATACTGAGCCTGTTTTTCTTTATGACTTCCACAACCCCCGATCCAACTACTCCATATCCTAAAACTGCAACATAAATCATATAAACCTCCTATTACTCTCTAGCAAGGATTTCCAGACGACGAACCCCTTCTATTTTACCAATCTCTTCCATTAATTCTTTGATATCCCTAATCATACCGGCTGTCTCAATAGATATTGTAACATCTGCAAGACCGTTAATCGGTATATTTTGATTGATTGTTAATATATTAGCTTTAGCTAATGCAATCTGATTAATTATACTTGACAAAATCCCCGATAAATCTTCTACTACAAATAACAATGTCATAACTCTGCCCCTTGAAATCTCATAAAAAGGGAAAACATAGTCTTTATACTTATAAAATGCACTTCTGCTAATTCCAACCTCTTTTACAGCGTCATTAACAGATTTTATCTTTCCTTTGCCAAGTATCTGTTTAACCTCAATCACCTTGGAAAAAATCTCAGGAAGTACTGAAGTATCAACCAGTAAATACGTTGAATCCTTATTCATACATTTCGTCACCGTCCTTAATAGACGCACATTTGTTTTTCTACGGTGTAATCATAATAACACAATAATGAAGCAATTTCAATAGGTCAATTTAATTTTAAAGATATTCTTAAGGATATTCTTAATTATAAAAAATAAAAGAAGATGTCTTAAAAGACAGCCTCTTTTTATTATTAACTATCTATATTCAATCTATATTTTTTTATATTATTTCTTTAATCCTTATAGAAAAGTTTTTTGTTGCTTTAAATTTTTAGTATCGACTCTACTTCCTCTTTCATTTTTTCCTTTGCACAAACGGTTTTATGCTTTACCTCTCTCTTATCGAGATCTTTAAGCCCAGCCGGAATAGAAAGATCACACCTATTAGCGAGTATTTCCAATAATTCAAATTCACTCTTGCCTGCTATGATTTCTTCACCGAAAATGGCTTTCACAACACTGTCGTTAAATTTGAACGGACTTGCAGTTGAGACAATAACCGTTTTTGTCATATCACCTGTAGATATGACATACTTGTCATAAACATCTATTCCAACTGCAGTATGGGTATCAACAACGTAATTATATTCTTTGTAAATACTTTCTATAGTTATTAATGTATCTTTTTCACTTGAAAATCCACCCCAAAAGTATTTTGAAATTTTCTTCTTGGTATCGGGGTCAACTGTGTAGATGCCATCATCCTTTAATGATTTCATCCATTCATTTACCAACCATGAGCTGTGTTCCGTTATTTCATACAACAATCTTTCAAGATTACTTGATATTAAAATATCCATAGAAGGCGAACATGTCTTTTTAAACTCTCTTTTCCTGTCATACACTCCCGTATTTATAAAGTCTGTGAGTACATTATTCTCATTTGACGCACATATCAATCTGTTAACAGGAAGTCCCATTTCCATTGCATAGTATGCCGCCAAAATATTTCCGAAATTACCTGTTGGAACAACAAAATTTACTTTCTCTCCTGCTTCAATTTCATTTCTCTTTAAAAGATCTGCATAAGAGGAAAAATAGTAAACAATTTGTGGCACAAGCCTTCCCCAGTTTATTGAGTTGGCAGAAGAAAACTTATAACCGCTCTTCTCCATCCTTTCATTCATGTCTTTATCAGTAAATATAGCTTTAACGCCATTTTGGGCATCGTCAAAATTTCCTTGAACACCTATGGAATATGTGTTTTTCCCATCCTGAGTTATCATTTGCATCTTCTGAACGTCACTCACACCACCATCGGGAAAAAACACAATTACTCTCGTACCGTCAACATCTTTAAATCCTTCTAATGCCGCTTTACCCGTATCACCGGATGTAGCAACAAGAATAACCGTCTCGCCAGTCTCACCTGTTTTTTCAACTGCCTTAACCATAAAATGCGGCAAAATCTGAAGTGCCATATCTTTGAATGCACAAGTAGGCCCATGCCACAATTCAAGCACATGAACATTTTCATTCAGCTTTACAACAGGAGCTACATCATCTGTACCGAACTTTTCTTTTGTATATGCAGAATTTACACATTGTTTAAGTTCATCTATTGAATAATCGTCAAGAAAATGCTTAAGAATGAAAACAGCCCTTTCCTGATAACTCATATTAGCCAAACTATATATTTCCTCAGAACTAAGCTTAACCGGGGTACTTGGAACAAACAACCCTCCGTCAGGTGCAATACCCATTTTAATAGCCTGTGCAGATAGTATAGACTTAAGACCTCCTCTTGTACTTTCGTATAACATATTATTCCCCCTAATTTTGATCATATATGCTTATATAATAAGCATACTCATTACAGCAGTATTTTATATTTTAAAGTTACTTATTATAATAATATAAAAATCATAAAAAATAAAGGAGTTTTTATATTTGCCTATCGGAATCCTAGAATATTCTAATATTTCCTAATTTAATTCACTAATATAAAAATTCATTAAATCACCTGAATGGATACCGCCTATACCTTGCATACCTTAATCTCGCACTAAATTCTAACCTTCCGATTAACACTGCTGCGGCACTTTTTCCTTGATTATACAAATATTCTTTATCATCTTCCGACAAGTTGAAATCAAGACTCGAAACATTTCCCGTAGCTATTTTAACCAAAAACTTATTTTCATAGTTTTTTGCTTTTGGAATACCTATATCATGAACTGCAGAAATTAAAGATTTCAGAATATTTAAAGGAGTATCCAAACTGAAAAACTTCTTTTTCTCATCTCCATCAAGGCTAAACCCCATAGTTTTTAACTTATTGTCATCCCCCACCATCCATATAGGATAATTATCAAAAACTCCACCATCAACAATGTTGTAATTTTTCTTGTTTCTACCGCTTCCAACAGATATTTCAACAGATTTAAAAGCAAAAGGAACACTTGCACTCATCCTGATTGCCCTTGCAACCTCCAGCTTATCGGGATTAATCCCGTAAAACTCTATATCATCAGGCAAAACCAGGGCCTTTCGCCTTGTGGCATCAACTGCCAGGAACCTTGCTTTATAACCATTGGGATTGCAACTGTCAACTATTCCGCCTCTCAAATCTCCAAATGTTTTTATGCCCTTCTTCGACAGATTATTATATATCCATTCTTCAAGATAATCACCGTCAAAAAGGCACCCCTCTTTACTGTAAAGAGAAATGTTCTTTATAATATTTCCCCTAAAGTTGATATCCGGATTATCACTTTCGTAATCGTTTTGTGCTGCTCCTCGAGGACTCCTGCTTAAAAAATCTATCACAGAACTATTTACATTTCTGTTCTGACTTCTCCATTCCTGAAAATCAGCAACAGCCGCAACCAATTTAGGAATATCCTCCATTCTTATTCTTCCAAAATCAAGGCTCGCCAGTAACTCCTTTAATTCATATGCTTTATACCCTGCAGCAATAAGTGACCCCGCAATAGCTCCAGCCGACACTCCTGCTATGTTTCCAAAGGTATAACCATTTTTCTCAGCTACTTCATAAGCACCCGAAAATGCAATACCCTTTACGCCGCCACCGCTTAGAACCAAATTATACATCCTACTAATTTTATTAACATTATTCACTTTATATCAATCCAGAAAATTAATCTCTTATATATTATATTATTTTTACATGATAAATGCTTAATTTGATTGATTTGTAATTTCATTTATTCTTGCCTTTGCATAATAGGCTAACTGGCTTTTTGGATATGAGTTTACCACAGTTTGAAATATTTCGAGTGCTTCCTTAGTATTGTTAATACCCTTATATGCTACACCTAACTTATATAATGCACTATCCATGAACGGCCACTGATCACCATAGAGTCTTACTTTATTGAGTTTTTCAATAGCCTCGTTATATTTTCTGCTGTTGCAAAGACTATAACCCTGGTTATAAACAGCATTCGCAGCTTTTGGAACAACCTCCTGGAAAAGTTTGTCATATTTTTGCTTATCTTCATCATTAAACTTTACATCTTTCATAAGAACCAATATATCCGCAGCAGCTTCATAATTCTTTGAGTTTGCCAATATTTCGGCTTCATCGAGCTTCTTCAAATTTTTGTTATAATCAAGCTCTTTCTCAAGAAGGTCGTTATTGTTTTTTAATGTATCATAATCCTGCCTTAGACTGGAAAGACTATTTTTCAGTTCTGCTACTTGTGTATTCAATTCACTGATGATTTCCGCCTGTTCATCAACAGTATTTACCGGAGAAGAGTCCGTCTTATTTAAATAAGCCGGTATACTGCACAATAATACAATAATTGCACCTACCAGCCCACAGCATATGTATTTAATTAAATTACCGTTCGGCAAAGTAAACCTTCCGGTTATACTTCTGCGATTATTTTTAATCTTTGCATTTTCTTCATTGACGGAAGTATTTTTAGAAGTGTTTTTATAAGTAGAAATTTTTATCTCCTTTTTTGAAGAAGATGCTTCCATATCTTTCATAAATTTATGCAACCGTGTTGTTTTAACATTATTTCCTTTTAATTCTATAAGTTTCTCATAAACCGACCTGGCATTATTATAATCATTGATGTATAGATAACAAATCCCCAGCAAATCCATAGCCTGGTAGAATTCAGGAGTTAACGATATAGATTTCTTTAGCTCTATTATGGCCATATCTTCGCTTTTAGCTCTAATACTGTCTAAAGCTTTATTATAAAGGTTTACAGCGTTCCTTACATTATCCGGGACAATCCCGTCTTTATACCCTAATGTCTCAGCATCAATATGGGCATAGTCTTCAAGCTCCTGCTTTAAATCAATCAATTCATTCCCTCCCTTCCTGTACGTTTACAGCAATAGTATATATACATAAAATCCAATCAATTATATACATAATAAATCGGCTATTACTTTTTGATGCTAAAGTACTTCCTTATTTCCCCAATATAATATAATGACCCATAAGCACAAATTATGCCGTCTTTAGTAACCTTTTTAATGCTAGTACCTATAGCTTCTTCAATTGTATCACTCACACTGACATTATTACAATAGTCTCTTAATATTATAGCCAAATCCCTGCTTTCCATACCTCTATCATTTTGAGGCTTCACGGCAATAAACTCAGATGCAATTGGTATTAATGGCTCTATTATGGATTTGTAATCCTTGTCCTTTAACACCCCAATAATAATAATAATTCTCTTTCCTGGGAAATATTTCTTAAGATTGCCTGCAAGGGCTTGAGCCCCCTCGCTATTATGTGCACCATCTATCAAAAAAACAGGATCTTTACATACCATCTCCAACCTGCCAGGCCACACAGCCTTCATAAGTCCGCTGTCAATAGCGGCTTCACTTATTCTGTCAAAACCTTTTTCTTTTAGAATTTTAACGGTTTCAATTGCCGTTACTGCATTTGCAACTTGTTGCTCACCTGGAATACGTATTTTATACATTCCATATTTTTTATGCAAAAAACTGCTTCCCCATATGCTTGATTCAAGAATCTCAAAGTCAGAGAATAGTATCTTTTTAAGTCTTGATTTTTTGTCACAACAC
Organism: Pseudobacteroides sp.; assembly: GCA_035370245.1. Lineage (GTDB taxonomy): Bacteria > Bacillota > Clostridia > Acetivibrionales > DSM-2933 > Pseudobacteroides. The sequence continues at coordinate 54,337 of DAOOVO010000009.1, read as the reverse complement.
ACCCTTTCAAAAACTTGTAAGACTTCATCAGTCTGTGGATATAATACAACATCAGTATTTTCCTTTATAATTCCTGCCTTTTCATAAGCGATTTTTTCCAATGTATTGCCCAATATATTCATATGATCATAGCTTATTGTTGTTATAACTGCAGCTAAGGGACAATCAATCACATTTGTCGAATCAAACCTGCCTCCAAGCCCTACTTCCAATACGACTATATCACAATTCTTCTCAAAAAAATACTGAAATGCGATTGCTGTAACAATTTCAAACTCTGTCGGGTGATTGCCTCCATTTTTAATAAGCTCTTGAACCTTTTCCTTAACAAACGCCGTTATTCGTGCTACATCATTTTCCGATATTTCTTCACTGCCTATTTTTATTCTTTCAGTAAACCTTTCCAAATATGGCGATGTATATATGCCTGTTTTATAACCGGATTCCATAAGGATACTGCTAATAAATGCTACAGTCGATCCTTTACCGTTAGTCCCTGCTACATGGACAAATTTTAAATTCTTATGAGGATCTCCCATTAATCGAAGAAGTTCAGTTATATTTTCAAGCCCTAATTTTACTCCAAATTTCAAAGTTCCGTGAATATAATCCAAAGCTTCAGTATAGTTCATTTATTTCTCCCCAATCTATAAGTAAAGATGTATCATATGGACAACACCCATATGATACATCTTTTAATTTTTGCTATGCCATCATTTCCTAACTTCTGCCGCAGCACTTTTTATATTTCTTGCCGCTTCCACATGGACACGGATCATTAGCTCCAACCTTTGCTCCTTTTGAAACAGCCCTTTTAGGTTCATCGCCATGGCTGGCAGTTGTCGGCTCTGCTACCCTTTCCCTCTCAACATTTTGATCTTTTTCAATATGTGTATTCAATATCAGCCTTAATGCGTCTTCCTGAATGTTCTTAATCATTTCCTCAAACATTTCAAAGCCTTCGAACTTATATTCCACAACAGGGTCTCTTTGACCGAATGCACGAAGACCTATTCCATGCTTTAACTGCTCCATAGCATCTATATGATCCATCCATTTCTGATCGACAACCCTTAAAAGTATTACCCTTTCCAATTCACGCATGAGCTCAGATCCAAGATCTTGTTCTTTGCTTTCATACCTCTTTGTTATAAGCTCAACTATTTTATCGTATACATCTTCCTTAACCATTCTTTCCATTTCTTCTTTAGTAGGCTTTATTTCACCCTTTGAAAGGAATCCGCTTGCCAAATAGCTGTCTATAGCTTCCCAATCCCATAAGTCAGGATGAGGCGTTTCTGTACAATACAGCTTAACTACGCTCTCAGCCAGGCTTTCAATCATTTTCATATAATTATCTTTAAGATTTTCTCCATTTAATACCTGGCTTCTTTGTCCATATATAACTTCTCTCTGTTTATTCATAACATCGTCATACTGCAAAACATGCTTTCTAATCTGGTAATTCTTTCCTTCTACCCTTTTTTGTGCATTTTCAATTGCATTTGATAGCATTTTATGCTCTATGGGCTGATCTTCCTCAAGACCTAAAGCATCGACAATACCTTTTATCCTATCGGTACCAAAAAGCCTCATTAGATCATCTTCCAGTGATATATAAAATCTGGAAGCACCAATATCTCCCTGACGGCCGGCACGACCGCGCAACTGGTTGTCAATACGCCTAGATTCATGCCTCTCAGTACCCATTATGAAAAGTCCGCCCGCTTCATACACTTCTTCTCTCTCTTTTTCTATCTGTTTCTTAAACTTTTCATTAAGCTCACGAAATGTCTTTCTGGCATTTAAAATTACCTCATCCTTTGTCTCGCTATAGCTTGTGGATTGGCTTATAAGCTCCTCATCAAAACCCTGCTTTCTCATTTCCTGCTTTGCCATGTATTCGGCATTACCGCCTAACATAATGTCGGTACCTCTACCGGCCATGTTTGTAGCTATTGTAACAGCACCTTTTCTACCTGCCTGAGCAATGATTTCTGCTTCTCGTTCGTGGTACTTTGCATTTAATACTTCGTGCTTTATTCCGCGTTTTCTAAGCATGCTGCTTAATAGCTCGGATTTCTCAATGGAAATAGTACCGATCAATACCGGCTGTCCTTTCTTATTGCACTCTACAACATCATTTATAACCGCAGTAAACTTGCCGATTTCGGTTTTGTATACGCAATCGGGGTAATCTTTTCTTCTTAGAGGCTTATTTGTAGGGATAACTATTACATCAAGCTTATAGATGTCTCTAAACTCCTGCTCCTCTGTCAGTGCAGTACCTGTCATACCGGAAAGCTTTTTGTACATTCTGAAATAGTTCTGGAAAGTTATGGTAGCAAGTGTTTTACTTTCTCTTTCTACTTTTACACCTTCCTTGGCTTCTATGGCCTGGTGCAAACCGTCACTATATCTTCTTCCATACATGAGACGGCCTGTAAATTCATCAACGATAATTATTTCACCATCTTTTACAACATAATCCCTATCTATTTTCATGAGACCATGAGCTTTAAGTGCCTGGTTTATATGATGGGAAATAGTTAAATTTTCAGGATCAGACAGGTTTTCAAGCATAAAATACTGCTCTGCTTTTTTAACACCATTTGCAGTCAAGTTAGCTGTATGAGCCTTTTCATCAACTATATAATCCTCTTCAATATCATCATATTGCTGTTTATCATCGGTTTGTGTAAACACCTTTACTTTAAGACGCGAAACAAAGGAGTTTGCCCTTTTATAAAGGTCTGTTGACTTGTCTCCTGCACCCGATATTATAAGCGGAGTTCTCGCTTCGTCAACTAAAATACTGTCCACCTCGTCCACTATGGCATAATGAAGATCTCTTTGCACCTTTTCTTCCTTGTAAATAACCATGTTGTCCCTGAGGTAATCAAATCCGAACTCATTATTGGTTCCGTATGTGATATCACAGTTATAGGCCTTTCTTCTTTCCGCATTATCCATATCATGTATAATCAAGCCTACAGTCAGTCCTAAAAATCTATATATTTTTCCCATCCACTCACTGTCACGTTTTGCAAGATAATCATTGACTGTGACAACATGAACTCCTTTGCCTTCAAGTGCATTCAAATAAACTGGAAGAGTTGCAACAAGAGTTTTACCTTCACCGGTTTTCATTTCGGCGATTCTACCCTGATGTAAAACAACACCACCGATTAACTGCACATCAAAATGTCTCATTCCAAGAACCCTTACAGAAGCCTCTCTTACAACTGCAAAAGCTTCCGGTAATATATCGTCTAAAGTAGCCTCACCTTTTGCAATTTTTTCTTTAAATTCAGTGGTTTTAGCCCTTAACTGTTCATCCGTCAATGCTTTTATATCAGGCTCAATTTCATTTATTTCATCAATTATGGGCTGAATTCTTTTTAGCTCCCTATCACTGTAACTACCAATAACTTTTTCTATAATATTTTTTATCATAAAGATATCATCCTTTCCAATTTAGACAATTATCAACGCTTAACTTTAGAACCTTTAACTGTCAAAAATACCAGCAAAAAAATTCCAACTGCTATAATTAAATCACCAATGCTTACGATAGGCATAAGCCATCCCAAAAACGGAGGCATCTTAATAATATCGGACAATATGGCAAGCTTTGTGCCTTCATTTATAAGTATATGCCTGCCATCGGAGCCGTTATTTAAAAACTCCATCCCCCATGAGAAAGTTTCATATTCTTTAAGCAATTGGCCGCTTATTGGCATTAAGCCTCCATTAAGCATCATGACCAACATATTGGCAAGACTGCCTAAACCAATAACCAACACTCCCAATAGCCGCTTGTTATACCATAGCACTATCAGCAGGAGAGAAAATGAAATTCCCTGGGTTATCAAACTATAATCTGCAGCATCAACCAATCCTTTTAAAACTAATCCCCTTATTGCAATTTGAACAAATACAGCTATCAAAAGAAGCCATAATTTTTCAATCTTAAGATCCAGAATATTGGAAATCCTGCCTTTAGCAAGCATTCCTAAAACCGCTCCTAAAACAATAACAATAAGGTATAGCATAAAATCACTCCATAGCTGCTATAATTGGCACTGCTAAAAAACACTTAAATATTAATTTAAATTGTTGTTAAAAAAACAATATAAGAGATGCACACAGCATGATCATACTGTATGGCAAATAGGCGGTGATGAGTCGGTATAATTAACGACGAGACTTTTATTTTTATAACCAGATATTACAAAAGTGTATTGTAAATCTGTTATTTCTTCATCTAAATTATCTTTTATAGAATATATTTCAGTTCCGCAAAATAAACCCTTTTTGAGAAAAGGATCCTTAAAATCAAATGCAGTACTGTACCTGATATAAAATCCATTGTTCATCAAAGTACAATTTGCAGCATCACCATATGCAATGCCTTCAGAGTCACACTTTGGTGATATTGGTTGTGCTTCATCTAATGCATCCAATACATTGGATCGGCTGTCAATAAAAACAAGCATGTCATAATAGGCTGCCGGAAAAACAACAACCCCATCGGTAGTCAATGCCGATAATAATATAAGGCTTATAAACAGCTTCTTGAACATATACCAACCCTCAATATCACTAAATAATTACTCACATATACTTCGATGTATAATGTTATAATACCTGAATAATTGAATTTAATCAAGCAAAAAGAATATTAATATATATTATTTGTAGTTTTATACCTGTTTTTCAAGCCTTTCAATGATCATGGAATAACCGTCCGCACCATAATTCAAACACCTGTTAACTCTGCTGATTGTAGCGGTACTGGCTCCTGTTTTCTCGGCTATTTCGGTATATGTTATCCCATTCTTCAACATCTTGGCTACTTCCAGCCTCTGAGCCAGTGCTTTAATCTCAGATATTGTACATAAATCCTCGAAAAAACTGTAGCATTCATCTACATTCTTCAACAACAATATGGCCTCAAAAAGCTTATCTGTATTTTCATCCCTAATTTTGGAATTCAAATCCATCAACTCCTGTTTCTCTTTAAAACAATATCCCCAAAATTTACACCAAGGCATTTAGCAACTAAAGGGCATTTAGCTCTTAAAACAAAGAATGTCTTATCTCCAGCTCTTTTGTCACCCTCAAGAGACTCAAAATTAGCTTGTCCTTTGGATATAATGATATCTGCCTTTTCAAAAGCTTCTATAAACTTTGGCGAGCTCTTTTCAAATACAACTCCCAACAAATCATTACCTGTATCCACTACCTCGCAGATAGAGGTCAATCCTACCTGTTCTGCATCCTCCATTGTAGAATCATTTAACATGGGACCTCCCTTAACAGAATACACTACATTAAGTCCAAGCCTCTTAAATTCCTCCACAAGAACCATATCAAATACTATTTCTCCACTATTATCACCAATAATCATAATATTTTTGGCTCCATCAAGCATAGTCCTAAGCTCGGTATAATCATCCAAATCAAATTCCCTGTCTGTGATTTCATTCATGGCCAAATCAACATCAAAATCAGGAGTGATTCCCATATCGATAATATTTCCAGCTACTGCAATTTTAAACGCTTTATGCAGTCTGTCTTCCGATTCTTCCACGAGCTTGCGGAACAATCCGTATTGCCCCAATGCATATTTATTCCACTTAATCTTCGCTTCTTTATATGGATCGGCAATACCTATAATGTCATATATCTTCTTTAGAACAATTGTAGAATTGTATCCGGGTATTCCATCCAAACTCAATTCACCAACAATTCCAAGTACGCTGTTTATTATTTTGCTTATTTCTCTATCCGGGATTCCCGCTATCCTTAATGTCGATATCCCCTGTTTCAGATAACAGGGAATGCAATCTGCTTCTACTCTCATAACCAGTCTCCTACCTAAATATATTAAATTGCAAAGTATTTTTAATATCAAAGTGTTTTTAATATTTTCATTAAATACACTATTAATCATATTTAATACATTGTCTTTGAAATTGGTATACGCATCTTAAAACAACTATTATTTTAATTTATATAGATGATAAAGTCAAAAAATAAAGATAATATTTTTTGATATGGTATAAAAAATACTATAGCAATATATATTATTTGATGATATAATATCTTTGTAAAAAGTTTTCATTAATCGTACTATTATTTTTGTAACAAATGTTATCAAAACGAAAATTGACTTAATTTAGTTATCTTGTGGATTCATTCGCTTTGTTAATCAGTATTGTTTTTAGATTTATCAAAAAAGCAGCAAAAGCTTCAGCAGTATTTTACAGTATACAAAAAGATAAATTTGTATTATGAAGTACAAAAGTGACATCAATTAATAATAGTATCTTAAGAAGAAATCAATCGGTTGTTTGTTAATTAATAACAATTTATTCATCCAACTAGAGTCAACTTACTTAGTACACATAGATATGACCTACTATTAACGCCTTTTAGAATTTCCTAAAGATATCAATTTTCCCTTTATCTGTATTAACAAACTGTTGCTCCTTCCCAAAATCATAGTAAAAATCAATACAATCTGTTGCATTTTGGTGAAATTCTTGTCGTTTTCTGCATTTTTTAAAAAAAGTATTTATTTTTTTTTAAATATATTATATATTATACACGAGTAATTATTAACTAGTTACTCCCCTATGTCCCGTTGCATTCTCCCTTCTCAAATAGAATGCACGGGTATTTTTTTATCATTTTGGGAATAAATAAATATTATTTATGATATAAATATAATCATTTTTAATCTATAACAATTTTTTAACAAGTTTGCTAAATCTAAATGTTGGATTATTGATGATGAGCTTTATGAAAGGTGTGACATTATGGGCAGTGAGATAGAAAGAAAGTTTCTTTTAAAAGGTACCGACTACAAAAATGATTCTGAAGGTGTACTTTACAAGCAAGGCTACATATGCTCGGGCAACGGAAAGGTTGTTAGAGTAAGAATAGCAGGCTCTAAAGGCTACATCACAATAAAAGGACCCCATATAGGAATAAAAAGAGCAGAATACGAATATGAAATACCGCTCAATGATGCGGAGGAAATGTTGGAAACTCTATGCACAAAGCCCATAATTGAAAAGCACAGATATAAAGTGAGTTATGAAGGATTTGTTTGGGAAATAGATGAGTTCCATGGAGAAAATGAAGGACTTGTTGTTGCCGAAATAGAATTAGATAGTGAAAATCAGCAGTTCTCTATTCCAAAGTGGATCGGCAAAGAGGTAACAGGCGAGTCAAAGTATTATAACTCTAGTTTAACCAAAAATCCATATTCAAAATGGAATAATGTTTAACATTTTTTCATTTAATGGTTTTGTCCTTATATTTTTTATGATAAAATTAATTTATACAAAATGATAAATCTATACATTACCTAATAGGTACTATAGTTATTTAAAGTGAATATTTACATAACTTATATTTATTAATTATGAAAGGCACGAATTTGCAGTACTTAAATCCGCTGATTTATTTGTTAAAGTATATTATTCTAAAATATACTTCAAATACATCCATTTTATGCAATTAACTATTTATGCTGTATTCTTTCTAATAAATCTGCATTCTCCACTGTTACGTGTATTGCACTTTATTCTGTTCCATTTATAAACTATTTATGGTATTATTAACAAATATAAGGATATTATAAAGATTAAGAGACGGGTTATGTTAATGTACACTCCTTAACATGCAAAGTAATCATTAAGCTTTGTAAGCCCGCTTTTAAGTTAAAATCATTATTTATTATGCTAACACAATTACTTAAATGTGGATAAGCGTGATGATTTTAACATAATTATTTTTTATTTTATTTATTCAGAGTAGGAGGTGTAAAAAGATAGTCATAAATAAGCCAAAGCTTATTTATCATGTTAAATGTGATTTATAATCACTTTTAACATACGAGGTTTAAGTATATTTGTGTACAATATTAATTTTATTTTATTTGGAGTGTAGATTAGATTAAATTGAATTTTGAAAGGGGAAATCATTTAAAATGAAAAAGTTAGGTTTATTTTTCTTAATTTGCACATTAATAGTATCTTCAATTGTTACTGTTAATGTCAGCAATGCAGCAGATTTATCATTTCCTTATAATGTAACTTATACTGCCGGTTTAAGTTCTCAGGCCGATAACCAGGCACAAGCCAACGAAATGCTTCTCAATGAATACAATCAGTGGAAAGCTGCCCGTGTAACATCAAACGGTGCAGGTGGAAACCTTAGAGTTCAAAGAGGCTCATCCGACAGCTATGATACCGTATCGGAAGGTATAGGTTACGGTATGATTCTTGCTGTTTACTTTGATGACAGAACCACATTTGACGGCCTTTGGAGATATGCAAAAGCACATTTCAACTCCAACGGTCTTATGGGCTGGCAAGTTGATGCAAACGGAAACTTTGTTGGTACAGGTGGCAGTGGTGCAGCTACTGACGCAGAAGAAGATATGGCTATAGCCCTTATATTTGCAACAAAAAAATGGGGCAATTCTTACGAAGCAGATGCTAAAGCACTTATAAATAATATGATGAATAAAGAAGTTGAACCGGGTACATATGTTTTAAAGCCTGGGGACATGTGGGGAGGCTCAAACGTAACAAATCCTTCATACTTCGCACCCGGTTATTACAGGGTTTATGCTGAGTTTACAGGAGATCAGAATTGGCTTAAAGTTGCAGATAAATGCTATGAAATACTCGACAAGTGCAGAAACAGCAATACAGGATTGGTTCCCGACTGGTGTACGGCACAAGGTACACCGGCTAGCGGTCAGGGATACGACTTCAAATATGATGCTATTCGTACTCCATGGAGAATTGCGATAGATTACAGCTGGTATGGAACACCACAGGCAAAATCCATTTGTGATGCTATGACCAAATTCTTTAAAAATAATGGTATATCAAATATTGGTGACGGTTATACAGTATCCGGTAACAAGATAAGCAACAACTATACGTCAACCTTTGTATCTTGTATAGCTTCAGGTGCCATGACAGGTTTTGATGCCGGTTTTGCTAAAGAAATGTACAATGAAACATTAAAGACAAAGGATGATTATTCTTCACCCTGGTCTTACTATGGAAACAGCTTGAGAATGATGATTTTGCTCCACTTAACAGGAAACTTCCCAAATCCTTTGAAATACACTCCATCATCACCTACTCCAACTCCTACTTCAATTCCTACTCCTACTCCAACACAGTCAAGCAATAGAGTGGTAGAAGATGTTAATGGAGACAGATCCGTTAATATGGCAGATGTTATTCTTTTAGCTACATGCTTCAATGCAACAAGAGGTTCCGGCAATTACATTGAAAAATGTGATATAAATAAAGACGGTTCAATCAATATGAGCGATGTTATCATGATAGCTTTGAAATTCAATTATACTTATTAAATAATAATGTGAAATAATTAAGAGTGTTGCAAAGCTATTTAAGTCGAGCAACACTCTTTTCTTATCAAAATTTCTATATATTGGCTAAGTCAAAATCCTTCAAAATTTAAATCATATCCAAAAAATTTTGCTACTCTATTTCTGTTGACATCTGCACCTCCTTCAATAAGAAGCTTTACTATTTCAAGATTACCTATCCGGACTGCTTCAGTCAGTACATTCATTCTGCTTAAATCATTCACAGGAACACCTTTATCCAGAAAGTATTTTACCATCTCAATGTCAAGTCCTCTCAATGCATAAATAAGTGCTTCATATGCTTCTCGGCTTTTCGGCTCCGCTCCCTTTGAAAAGAGATAATCCAACATTTTTCTGTCAAATTTGGGTATTATATTAAAAGGTGTATTATATGTAAGCCACGTTTTAAGGCCTGCATTGACAATCATTGGTTCACACTTTTCAAGTATTTTATCCACGAGAGTAATATCTCCCGTATCAGCAGCAAATGCCAGAACAACTCCCCACTCATTTTGATCCATATCGGGATTGCTTTTAATCACTGCATCTATCAGTTCCAACTTCTTTTTTTCGGATATTTGAGAATCTAAATAGTAAAATAGAACAATAGCCAAGGCCCTCGGGTTTTACTCCTTTATTTATCAAGTAAATGGCAGTATCAATTTTACTGTATCTTAAAGCTATTTCCACAGGATTGTTCTCATAATTACCTGCATCGTCTGGTGTAAGTCCGAATTGGAATATCATTTCGGCAATTTTTGTATTTCCGTTACCCGCTCTTCCTAACTCATACGGCTGTTGTATCTTCCGATAATCCTGCCAAGTAAAAAATACAACAGTATCGGTATAATTATGCAAAACAGGACTGCCCAATCAATTCTTATATTGCCTTCTATCACCAATACAAGCACAAACACAAGAAAGCTTATAGAATATGATATAACTCCTTGATAAAACTTCTCCATACCGCTCACAGTGGCTATATGCCCCAACTTTTCATATCTGCTTTTTTTAAATATATGCACTGACATGAAAAATACAATTGCAATCAATACAATGTAAATCAGGCAGCGTATCAAAGTTTCTCCAAGTCCATATGAACCCGGTTTATTTAAGTAACCCAATGTATAGAAAATACTTCCCTTTTCCAGCTTGAGGTTTATATCCTTCAGTATGGAATTTCCCTCAATGCTTTTATAGACACCTTTTAATTCAACCAAGCTTTTTTCACTTCCTTTCAATCTCAGTATAAATTCCAATAACCATATTAATAAGCTCTTCCTTCTCAATACCCAGATAATGAGCTTCAACTACAGCATCTTTAAGACTCTTTCTTAAAGCCTCAATTCGTTCACTATCGGTAATTGCTTGATAGTCTTTAGAGACAAAAGTACCCTTTCCGGTGAATGTTTCTATAACCTTCTGCCTCTCCAATTCAAGATACGCCTTGCTCACAGTATTAGGATTGGCACTTATAATTTTAGACAACTCACGAATAGAAGGAATCCTGTCACCCGGGTTTAAAACACCTTTGATGATATTTTCCTTTATACCGTCAATAATTTGCTCATATATGGGTTTACTGCTTCTTGCATCAATTTTTATCATACTCATCACTCTTTGATTGTATTAAGTGTACTATATTAACTAGTACATTAATACAATATCATACGATAATCAATGTGTCAATGAATATTAAATTTTTTTATTTTTTATATTGACAATTTTTTATGGGCCTTGTATAATGTTAAAGGTCGGTGAACGAAGTACATTTTAAGAATGTGCGGGTGTAGTTCAATGGTAGAACCTCAGCCTTCCAAGCTGATTGCGTGGGTTCGATTCCCATCACCCGCTTTGGAAATTTAATATGCGCCTGTAGCTCAGTGGATAGAGCAACCGCCTTCTAAGCGGTTGGTCGCACGTTCGAGTCGTGCTAGGCGCGCCAGATAAAGCCTCTGTAAATCATACAGAGGTTTTGTTTTTACAATCCAAACTGAATTAAATACGTTATTAATCTTACGTTTAGCAGAGCAAAATAAAAAGCACTTCTTCTATATAAATTAAACTTTATATAAGAAGTGCTTATATTGCATCTTATTATTTTGTCACTATCTTAATTTAGCCAATCTCGTTAAAGCTTTGAACAATGGCTTTATATAAGGCTTCTGCTGTTTTTTGCCTGAAGCTCTCACTCTGAAGCAATGCAAAATCATCCTTATTGGTCATAAAAGCTATTTCTGCAAGTGCTGCAGGCATCTTTGTAGCTTTTAATACTACTAGATTGGGCCTCTCAACAAGTCCCCTGTTTGTAGTTTTTAACGTACTTATAAGGTTATCCTGTATAATCTGTGCAAACCTTTTACTGGTAAATCCTTTGCTATTGGAACGATTAGGGTAATAAAGAGTCTCGGTACCCTTTGTTGCTGAATAATAAGCATTGTTATGTATACTCAAAAACAATGTGGCATTTAAATCATTAGCGATATACGCCCTCTCATACAAACCTACATATATATCCTCTTCTCTTATTATGTAAGATCTTATTCCTGCTTGCTTTAAAAGCTTGTCCAACCTCATGGAGATATCCAGATTAAAAGTCTTTTCCTTTGTTCCGAAGCTTTCTGCTCCAGGTTCGCTACCTCCATGACCGGGATCAATAACTATAAGCTTTTCCCCCGGTAATGCAGGCTTTAATATTGTGATGGCCGTATCATTGAGACTAGCCCTTGAAAATACATTATAAACAAATTTTTCATTAGCAGTAAATATAATACTTGTAGTATTCTTGGAGCTATCTTTTTTTATTTCAATGCTCTTTAGATACTTGTCGTCTATATACATTATCCCCGTATCAAGATTGGCCTTTCCGGATGGAAAAGTTATTGTATAAACCATATCATTCTCGCTATAAGTACCTGTATAATGCTTCTTTAAGTTTTCGCCACCCTCAGTAAGAGTTGCTCCCTTAATTGTCAAGCCTACCCTGTCTCCCATATTGTCGTATACTACATTTTTAAATATTGGAGGATCCACTCTTACAACCAGCTTGCCATCTTCCACATCACATTTGAATTGAACCTGTCCTGAAACATCTAAAACCACCCTTGCTGTCTTTTCATCAAACATTGCATAGCGAATCTTTTTTATGTACTTGCCGTTAACATTTATTGTCTGTTGATCCTTACTTGTTTTTGCATTGGGTATATCAACAGCTATTCTGTCAGGATCGGTATACCTTGCAACAGTATATCCCTGGAAGCTTTCTGCACCTATCATTACCATTTCCTTGTTGTCTTCCAAAGAAAACTTAATATCTATATTACCTGAATCTCCTAAAGCTTGAGATGATGAATTTGTAGGACTAGGACTGCCGGATGGCTTTTCAGTAGCACTCGGGGTATGAGTAGGTGTCGGAATCGGTGTATTTGTCGGTTTTAACGTTGGTGTTGGGGTAGGCGTTTGCAAAGGAGTCGGCATATCTTCCCTGTCTAAATCACCTCTTCCGGAAATACTTGTTCCGAGAATACTTACTACCAACTTGTCAGGCTGCTGTTCCACCTTATACTGGGATTTACTATTTACATCCAAAACAACCCTTACAACCTTTTCTTCAAACTGAGAATATCTCACAGCTTTTATCTGTTCAGACTTAATGTTTATTTTATCTTTTATTGCCATATATGTATTTGGTAAATCAACTACTATCCTATTTTTATCCGGATCCTCTATCTTAAACACATTATAATCCGAACAGTTTGTAATATGTAAAGTGACCTTATCATTTTTGCCTTCAGATGTATATATTATGTCGTCAAGCTCGGCCATTACATCCCCATCTTTTTTATAATCAACTGTAACAAGCTTTTCAGCTGCATTCCATGATACTTTCATATTGAGCTGTTCACCGACAAATCTTAAAGGAATAAGGGTACGGTTGTTCAAAATTTGTGCAGGTACATCCATCTCTACATTTTTATCGTTTACCAATGCTTTTTTGTTATCTATTGTGAGAAGTATTTTATACTCTCCTAAAGCCACACCAACCTGCCTGGTTTTTCCGTCCCATGTTATCTGTGCACCTAGTTGTTCAAAAATCGCCCTGGCAGGCACAAGTGTCCTATCATTTACAATTACAGGTGATACGTCAGATTTGACTGCTGTTCCGTTTACTTTAATGCTTATATTATTTTGAGTATTATTTACAGTTTTCCCACTCGTCAATCCAGTGTCAGCAGAAAAGGAAGTCGTTACCATCGCAATGGAAATTGCAGATGATAGCAAAACTGCTCCAATTTTTCTCATTATTAACACCTCATTTGATTACTCTTTTGTATATCATTATATTTATCGGTATCCAATAGCTCTTAAACCATAGTTTAAAATGTATATATTGCATATAATATTTTACAAAGTGCCATTTGACAGAATGATTACGCACTTTTCAAACTATTCAGATATTTTTATGTAAAATATAACAATTTTTATAAACAAAAACACATTAAAACTATTGTTGTATGTAGTGATATTACTTCATAATATATTATATAACACTTGAATGGACATTTTAAGACCTGAAACCCTATTGAAATGAATTTGTAATACTAACGTAAAAAATCACGACATAATTTTAAAAAGAAAAAAAATTGTCGTGATTTATGGCAAATTTAATGTAAAGCGTTTGTTATTTTGCTCTGCTTTTAGCTTCCTCATAGGATATTATGCACCCACAGAACTTTTGTCTGTAAAGTCCTATTTCCTTAGCCTGCTGTTGACCTTGCCTGAAACCCGGCCTGAAGTCCCTATAATAAAAATCTACGCCATATTTTTGTGCTGCCTTTTGAGAAATTTCCTTTATAATATCATGCTTTTGATACGGACTTACCAAAAGAGTAGTTGTAAAGCTGTCAAACCCATTTTCAGCAGCATAAGAAGCTACCTTGTAAAGCCTTGTACTGTAACAGAAAAAACACCTTTCTTCGTCATTTCCTTTAAATGCTTCCCACTCCTGCTGCATAAAATCATCCGAATATGCCACAGAAAAATTTAAAATACGTGACAATATGCCCACATTTTCTTTTCTTCTGTTAAATTCTTCTATAGGATGTATGTTTGGATTATAAAATAACCCCTCAAATTCAATATTCTCATCTCTTATAACACTTATCGGATACACCGAACACGGTGCACAACACATGTGCAGTAACAATTTCATTTAAATCCCTCATTCCTTAATTCCAAAGTGATCATAAGCAAGCTTGGTTGCCATTCTTCCTCTTGGGGTTTTATTTATAAATCCAAGCTGCAATAAGTACGGCTCATAAACATCCTCTATTGTATTTGCTTCTTCACCTATTGATGCAGCAAGGGTATCAAGCCCCACCGGTCCTCCTCCGAACTTCTTTATGATTGTAAGAAGCATATTTCTATCAACTCCATCCAATCCAATGGGGTCAATCTCCAATGCATCAAGACCCATCTTTGCCACATCCCTGCTTATATAGCCATCTGCCTTAACCTGAGCAAAATCTCTGACCCTTTTTAATATCCTGTTTGCTATCCTCGGTGTTCCTCTTGATCTTGAAGCTATTTCTCTCGCCCCGTCTTCATCGATACCCATTCCAAGTATTCCAGCTGATCTCTTTACTATCTGCATTAGCTCGTCAACAGTATACATCTCAAGTCTGTTTATAACACCAAACCTATCCCTAAGCGGCGAAGTTAAAAGCCCTGCCCTTGTTGTGGCACCTATGAGAGTAAACTTGGGTAAATCAAGTCTTATGGAGCGGGCACTCGGACCCTTTCCGATTATTATATCCAGTGCATAATCCTCCATTGCAGGATATAAAATCTCTTCTACGCTTCTATTGATTCTGTGAATTTCATCTATAAAAAGAACATCGAAATTTCCAAGGTTGGTTAGGATTGCCGCCAAATCACCGGGTTTTTCAATAGCCGGGCCTGATGTTATCCTGATATTGACTCCCAACTCAGATGCAATTATTCCGGCAAGTGTTGTTTTGCCAAGACCTGGCGGGCCATATAAAAGGACATGATCCAGCGCCTCATTTCTCTGCTTGGAAGCCTCTATAAAAACCTTAAGATTCTCCTTAACCTTATTCTGTCCAATATATTCTTGAAGTTTCCTCGGTCTTAAGCCTGCTTCGTCATAATCTTCACTACATGACTTGCAACTAACCATACGTTCCTCTTCCATTTATATATCTCCTCTATCCATTAGTTTACAATAAAGTTTTACAATAAAGAGAAATTCTGCAATAACTTAACATATACAAATTATGATAATGTACCAAAAGCAATTATCTCATAAGCCCCTTTAACGCATTTTTCACTATGGATTCCAAATCCATATCCTCCGAATATACCGAATTTACGGCTTTACTCGCTTCTAATGGAGTATAACCCAGCACGATAAGTGCACTTATAGCTTCTCCAACCCTTGAGTTATCGCTTATACCGTCTTTTGTTCCAATGCCATCATCATTTGTTTGTACCAACTGCTCCTTCTTTATCTTATCTTTCAATTCCAGAATTATTCTCTGAGCCATTTTGTTGCCTATACCCGGTGCTTTTGTAAGAGCTTTGACATCATCTGTTATAACAGCCAGACCAAACTTTGTAACAGATACGGATGAAATCACCGATAAAGCAGCCTTAGGTCCTACACCCGAAACAGATATCAGCATCTCGAACATATTCAGCTCTTCCCTTGTTTTAAAACCATATAGGCTCATGATATCTTCTCTCACATAAAGGTGGGTATATACCTTAACCTCGTCGCCTACGGCACCTGCATTCTCTATGGTAGTAAGGGATGTATTTACCCTATAGCCTATTCCGTTTACATCAATAATCAAATAATCGTTTCCTTTATTCTCTATTTTTCCCTTAATATATGCAATCATCTTTTTCCCTTTCAAAATCAATTGATTTTTATAAACTACACCAAACATGCATAAATATATTTACAACCTATATTTACAATCTGCTTAGAACATTATAAGAATGACCGTGACAAATAGCTACAGCCAATGCATCTGCTACATCGTCAGGCTTGGGTATACCGTCAAGATTTAATATAACCTTTACCATTTGCTGTACCTGGGATTTATCGGCACGTCCATATCCTGCTACAGCTTGCTTTACCTGAAGGGGTGTGTATTCAAAAACTTCCACTCCAAGCCTTGCCGCCGCAAGAAGTGCAACTCCCCTGCCATGACCGACAGTTAATGCCGTTTTTATATTCTTATTAAAAAACAATTCTTCCACAGCAACAAAATCAGGTTTATATTTAATAATCAAATCCTCCAGCATACCGTTCAACTTAAGAAGCCTTTTGGGAAGTACTACATTTGCTTCTGTTGTTGCAGCACCGTAGTCAATAACCGAAAATTTGTTCCCTTCATATTTTACTATACCATATCCCGTTATTGCAACTCCAGGGTCAATCCCCATAATAATCAAAAAAAACAACTCCTTTTGAATAAATCCTATGATTTATTGCATATTTATACAGTCTATTGTATAATATTAAACATTAAAATAATAAATACATTGTAACATATAAGAGGAGGATTTGGTATGAGCAAGAAGGAAAAGGTTATTCTCGCTTATTCAGGCGGATTAGATACATCAATTATTATACCATGGCTTAAAGAAAACTATGATTATGAAGTTATTGCTATGGCTGCTGATGTAGGTCAAGGCGAAGAGCTTGATCCACTTAATGAAAAAGCAATTAAGACAGGTGCCAGCAAAATCTATATCGAAGATTTAAAAGAAGAATTCGTTACGGATTTTATTTTCCCCACAATTAAAGCAAATGCCGTATATGAAGGTAAGTACCTTCTCGGAACATCATTTGCAAGACCGGTAATAGCAAAAAGAATGATTGAAATAGCACAGAAAGAAGGTGCTACAGCTATTGCTCACGGTGCGACCGGCAAAGGTAACGACCAGGTAAGATTTGAGCTTACAGTAAAAGCATTGGCACCCCATCTTAAAATAATAGCACCATGGAGAATTTGGGATATCAGATCAAGAGAAGATGCCATTGACTATGCTTTAGAAAGGAATATTCCAATCCCTGTTTCCAAAAAAGACAATTACAGTATGGATAGAAACCTGTGGCACTTAAGCCATGAAGGTCAGGATCTTGAAGATCCCTGGAACGAACCTCAATACGACAAACTGTTAAAGCTCATGGTTTCACCTGAAAAGGCTCCCGATAAGCCTACTTATGTTGAAATATACTTTGAAAAAGGTATTCCGTTAAAGGTTAACGGAGTAAAATACAAACCCGTAGAGCTCATTGAAGTACTTAACAAAATCGGCGGTGAAAACGGTATCGGTATCGTAGATATGGTAGAAAACCGTTTGGTTGGAATGAAATCAAGAGGCGTATATGAAACTCCAGGCGGAACCATTCTCTATGCTGCACACAGAGAGCTTGAGTTATTATGCTTAGATAGGGATACTCTCCATTATAAGGATATTGTTTCTCAAAGATTCGCAGAGTTGGTTTACTTCGGACAATGGTATACTCCATTGAGAGAAGCTCTGTCGGCATTTGTTGACAAGACTCAGGAAAATGTTACCGGAACAGTACGTTTGAAGCTGTATAAAGGTAACTGCATGCCTGCCGGTGCAAAATCGCCATATTCATTATACAGCGAAGAGCTTTCAACTTTCGGCAGGGATGAGGTTTATAACCAGAAAGATGCTGAAGGATTTATCAATCTCTTTGGTCTTCCTATGAAAGTAAGTGCTTTGATGAAGCAAAATGCTGAAAATGACGGCAAAAAATCAAAAGAATCAAAAAGTACATCAAAGTCCTCTGAGAAGAGCAAGGATAAGGCAAAAAGCAGTAAAGTAACTGCAAAAAGCTCTTCTAAGACTTCTTCCAAAAACACTGGAGCTAAAAAAAGCAGTTCCAAATCCAAGAAAAAAAGCTAATAGTGAAGTAATAATTCATACTTCATTAAATTAGCCAATTTAAATCATAGGAGTGAAATACAAATGCCTAAGCTATGGGGCGGTAGATTCCAAAAAAATACCGACAAGATTGTTGACGACTTTCATTCGTCAATAAGGTTTGACAGCAGAATGTATAAGCAGGATATAGAAGGAAGTATTTCCCACGCCAAAATGCTTGGCAGTTGTGGTATTATACCACCTCAAGACTCTGAACTTATACAAAAAACTCTTCGTCAAATATTGGACGATATTGAAAAAGGGCAAATCGAATTTGAAACAGATGCTGAAGATATTCATATGAATATTGAGAAAATTCTAATTGAAAGAATCGGTGATGTCGGTAAGAAGCTACATACCGGAAGAAGCAGAAATGATCAGGTTGCCCTTGACATAAGGATGTATATAAAAAGTGAAATAGATCAGTTGAATAGCTTGCTTATCGGACTTTTAAATACAATTATAAAGATTGCTGAAGAAAATTTAGATACAATTATGCCAGGTTATACTCATCTTCAGCGTGCACAGCCTATAACATTTGCACACCATATGATGGCTTACTTCCAGATGTTCAAAAGGGATGTTGAAAGGCTAAATGACTGCTATAAAAGGACTAACGTGATGCCTTTAGGTTCGGGTGCCCTAGCCGGGACCACATACCCTCTTGATAGGGCTATGGTTGCACGAGAACTGGGATTTGACTCCATTACTGAAAACAGCCTTGACGCAGTAAGCGACAGGGATTTTGTTATTGAGTTGGCGTCATGCCTGTCCATAATAATGATGCATTTGAGCAGATTTTCCGAAGAGCTTATTCTATGGTCATCCTATGAGTTCGGTTTCATAGAAATGGACGATGCATATAGCACAGGAAGCAGTATAATGCCGCAGAAAAAGAACCCTGATGTTGCCGAGCTGGTGAGGGGTAAGACAGGAAGGGTTTACGGAAGCCTTGTATCCATACTGACAGTGATGAAATCCCTTCCTCTAGCTTATAACAAAGATATGCAGGAAGATAAGGAAGGAATATTCGACAGCATTGATACCGTAAAAATGTGCCTTAATGTTTTTACAAATATGCTTGCAACAATAAGGGTAAAAAAAGACAACATGTTAAAAGCCGCACAGGGAGGGTTTACCAATGCTACAGATATAGCAGACTACCTTGTTAAAAAGGGTATACCTTTCAGAACTGCACATGAGATTATAGGTAAAATGGTGCTTTACTGCATTCAAAACAATAAATCAATTGATGAGCTTACAATGGATGAGTTTAAAAACTTTTCAGAATCCATACAGGATGACATTTATGAAGAAATCAGCCTTAAAAAGTGTGTTTCTGAAAGAAAGCTTCCCGGTGGGCCGGCAAAAGAAAGTGTGCAGAAGTCAATAGATAATGCACGTGCCTTTATTAAGTCAAAGTCCTAAATGTTTTAAATATCTTTAATGCATTATTATAATTATAAAAATAAAAGCTGCTGAATTTTCACTTTAGTTTCAGCAGCTTTATTTATTAGCTTTCTTCTATTCTTAATCATTATCATAAATCCTAATTCATACTTATTTCATTCCTAATCCTTATTGAGTAATTAATACACTAATATGCTTTTTAAAATTTCATCATCCCGAATCAATTCTTTTGCTTTTTGCCTGTATTCATCCAAATGTATATATGTATATCTGTTTGGCTTTATGGACGGTGCCAAATCAATAGCCGCTTCAAGATCACTTGCTTTTATTTCATGAGTTTTTACATGCTCAAAAAAGCCTGTATCTTTAAACACTTTAGTTACCCTTTCATAACGGTGCTCTTGAACTTTAGCCATCAAGTAAGTAGCCACTCCGACCTGAAGCCCGTGAAGCTTGGGAACATCAAGAATCTTATCCAAAGCATGAGAAATAAGGTGTTCACTTCCACTTGCAGGTGCCGATGTCTGTGCAATTTCTACCGCAATACCGCTCATTGTGAGAGAATCTACAAGTTCCTTAATGAAAAAGTCTTCCCTGATACTTTTAAACTCAGTTCTCACAAAACTGTTGACCGACTTCTTCGCAATCATAACCGCAAAGTCATCCACTTTTCCTTTTCCGTTCTTTTCCTCGAACTCCCAATCATATACGGCAGTAATCTTTGAAACCAAATCCCCAATTCCGGAAAAAATATACTTTTCAGGTGCTTCCTTTATTACATCTATATCAATAACAATTCCATAGGGCATAACTGCATTTACAGTTGTACGCTTGCCTTCAATAATAAGCGAACAACTGGAGCTGGAAAAACCATCATTTGATGCCGAAGTAGGCACACTGATAAAAGGAAGTTTCTTTAAAAAACAGCAGTATTTTGCAACGTCAAGGGCCTTTCCCCCACCGATTCCAACGATTACATCAGTCTCGGCCGGTATTGAAAAAGCAGTTTTAACAATATTGTTTATATCTATATCATCATTTTCTATTGTTTTAATGATTTTAGTAGACTGGAATTTAAATGATTGTCGTATTTTTTCTCCAAACATATCATTTATGCCCTTACCTAAAAACATAACTATATTGGAAAATCCCGACTTCTCAATAAGTGCACCTATATACGCCAGGTTCCCCTTTCCTACTTCCAGAATTGCAGGTATGGTTATCCTGTTATTTCCTGCCTTCATATTTAATCACTCCTATTTTATTTAAATAAGCTCCAATTTCATTAAAGTTTTCTACATCAACATAATTTACTCCCGAGTCGCGAATCATTTTCTGCAGGTGCCCTCTTGCAAAGACAAAGTCGGCTTTTTTGGCCGCCCTAAAATCGGGCTCGCTGTCACCTGCAAAGTATACTTTAGGATAAATGCTCTTATAGTGCTCCACAACCAAAGCCTTATCTATACCGTAAGTCTCAGAGTAGAACGGACTGTTTTTATCGGCAGTCATAACTATTTTACCGTCCTCATAAACACCATTATTGGATATAACTTTTATATCCGTCATGTTCAAATGCTCAAGAAGCTTGTGTATGTAATAGCCACAGCCTGCACTAAGTATCATGAAATCACCGTTTGCCTCTTTAACGCTGTCTATAAAATCCTTTGCATATGTATCGAATTTTATATCCATTACAGCTTTTATTACTTCCTCTTCACTTGCATTAATGGATCCGAATATTTTCCGGAGGAACTCAAACACTGTCATTTCTTCATTGATCCAATCTTTATAAATCTTCTTGCCAGTATCACCTAGAAATTTTTTCATAACAATGTAGTAGAAATCCTCATCGGTTAAAGTACCGTCAAAATCCGATATAAAAATAAAATCCTTCATAATCTTTGCTCCATTCCCGTTATTATATAGTAATGATTAAATACATCAATGACTAAGAAATACTGCTACCATCAGTAAGTACAATATCTCTCAGGCATCAAAACTTCATTATATATTTACCCCGAATTTTGTAATTAATTCTATTCCGTCAATAAAATTAATTCAATAAAATCTAGCCGTGTTAAATTATATCATATAGAAATTATCCTATAAAAACATTATTTTCCATTGCATGTTTTGAGAGTCTGTGCTATAATATTGGAAATTGTCAAAAGCTATGATAGAGAAGAGTAGACGAAGAAGGTCGATTAAAGAGAGGAGATATCGGCGGCTGAAAGTATCTCTATGAGACTAATCGTTGAAGTTCCCTCTGGAGCTGCATCTTTGAACTGAGGAATATTACTTTGAAAGCTGTGTTTTATTCCTAAAAGTAGGAGATGCCGGAGCAAACCCGTTAAAGTAATGAGTGTTTACCTTTATATATGGTGAAAACTTGGGTGGTACCGCGGAGAATACCTTCGTCCCTTTTTGGGATGAGGGTTTTTTTATGTTCAGACTTTTTATGTTAAGACATGGTAAAGATATAACACAGATTAACAATCTGTTATAAGGAGGAGTATAAAAAATGAGAGACCAACTAAATAAAATCAAAGATCAAGCGGATAAGGAGCTTTCAAATGTTCAATCTATTCAAGATCTTGAAGCTCTCAGGGTTAAATATTTAGGAAAAAAAGGTGAGCTGACCGGTGTTTTAAGAGGCATGGGAGCACTTTCCGCCGAAGAACGCCCCATAATAGGCCAGCTTGCCAATGAAGTAAGAGCATTTATTGAAAATAAAATTGATGAAACAAACTCGGAACTCATTAGAAAAGAAAGAGCTCAAAAGCTCCAGAGCGAAGTTATTGATGTTACCATCCCGGGAAAACGCAGGAATCTTGGCAAAAAACATCCTTTAAGCCTTGTTACCGATGAAATAAAAGACATATTTATAGGAATGGGCTATGAAATAGCTGAAGGTCCTGAAGTTGAATTGGATTATTACGCCTTTGAAGCTCTGAATATCCCCAAAGGCCATCCTGCAAGGGATACTCAGGATACATTTTATATCAATGAACAAATTGTTTTAAGGCCCCAAACATCACCTGTACAAATAAGGGTAATGGAAAATAAGAAGCCTCCCATTAAGATATTGAGCCCCGGCAGAGTATACCGCTCAGATGCCGTTGATGCTACCCACTCCCCTATATTCCATCAGATAGAAGGTCTTGTTGTTGACAAGGGAGTTACAATGGGAGATCTAATAGGTACATTACAGGTCTTTGCAAAAAGCCTTTTCGGCGAGCAGACAAAAATACGTTTAAGACCCCACCACTTCCCATTTACAGAGCCCAGTGCGGAAGTTGACGTGTCCTGCTGGTCCTGCGGCGGAAGCGGATGCAGAATATGCAAAAACGAAGGTTGGATTGAGGTTTTAGGTGCAGGAATGGTGCATCCTAAGGTTTTAGAAAGATGTGACATAGATCCTAATGTTTATAGCGGATTTGCTTTCGGTATAGGAGTCGAAAGAACCGCAATGGGCAGGTTTAACATAGATGATTTAAGATTGTTTTATGAAAATGATGTTAGATTTTTAAATCAGTTTTAGAGTTTCAAATTGATGGTAGAAAGGAGACATAAAAATGAAAGCACCTCTTAGTTGGTTAAAAGATTATGTTGATATAAATGTAACCCCGAAGGAATATGCAAATGCTCTTACCCTTTCGGGTTCGAAGGTTGAAGGCATAGAAGTTGCAGGCGAGGATATCACAAATGTTGTTGTAGGAAAAATCCTATCCATAGAAAAGCATCCCGATGCCGATAAATTGCAGGTTACCAAGGTTGATGTGGGAAATGAAGTTATACAGGTTGTTACAGGAGCCCAAAATATAAAAGAGGGAGACTACATTCCTGTAGCCCTAGTGGGAGCCACACTTCCCGGAGATAAAAAAATATCAAAAGGAAAATTAAGGGGAGTTGAGTCCTACGGAA
Source organism: Pseudobacteroides sp. (assembly GCA_035370245.1). Classification (GTDB taxonomy): domain Bacteria; phylum Bacillota; class Clostridia; order Acetivibrionales; family DSM-2933; genus Pseudobacteroides. Next base: position 30,582 of record DAOOVO010000009.1, on the reverse strand, counting down.
TGATGTGTTCAATAGGTGAACTCAATCTCACAAAGGAAGATTTTCCTGAAGCTGCAGAAGATGGAATATTCATACTTCCAAAAGACCTTCCACTAGGTAAGGACATAAAAGAAGTTCTTGGCATTAATGAAACAACTGTTGAGTTTGAAATCACCTCAAACAGACCCGACTGTTTCAGCATCGTCGGATTGGCGAGAGAATCTGCAGTAACCCTTGGAACTAAATTTAAAAAACCCGAAATCACAGTAAAGGAAGAAGGCGACGATGCTCACCGATATGCATCTGTTGAAATAAAAGACCCTGACCTCTGTCCAAGATACGCAGCAAGAATTGTAAAAGATGTTAAAATAGGACCGTCACCTAAATGGCTTAGAGACAGGTTAAAAGCAGCAGGTGTCAGATCCATAAACAATATAGTCGATATCACAAACTATGTTATGTTAGAGCTTGGCCAGCCAATGCATGCATTCGATCTTGAAAAGCTGGAAGACAAAAAGATCATAGTAAGAAGAGCAGTTGACGGCGAAGTGATGAAAACATTGGACGACAATGAAAGAAACCTTGATTCATCAATGCTGGTTATAGCAGACGGCAAAAAGCCTGTTGCTGTTGCCGGCGTAATGGGTGGTGCAAATTCGGAAGTAGACGAAAACACAAAAAGCATTCTTTTCGAGTCTGCCAATTTTCACGGAATCTCTGTAAGGCTTACAGCTAAAAAGCTGGGACTTAGAACAGAAGCATCTTCTCGTTTTGAAAAGGGCCTGGATGTTGAAAATGTTATAACAGCCCTTGACAGAGCCGCACAATTGGTTGAAATGTTAGGTGCGGGAACCGTATGCAAAGGCATAATCGATTGCTATGTGAAAAAGCCCGAGGTTAGAAAGCTTCCATTAAATCCTGAAAAAATCAATAAATTTTTGGGAACAAACATAGATACTCCTTACATGATTAATCTTTTCAAAAACCTGGAATTTGGTGTTGATGAAAGCACTATGACTCTCACAGTTCCAAGCTTCAGGCCGGATGTTGAAAGTGAAGCCGACGTGTCTGAGGAAGTTGCAAGATTCTACGACTACAATAACATAACCCCTACCCTGCTTTCCGGTAAAGAAGCTACCTTAGGTAAAAAGACATTCAAGCAGAAGGTTGAAGATGTTATAAAAAACACAATGATAGCATGCGGGCTTTCCGAGATTTATACTTACTCCTTCACAAGCCCCAAGGTCTGGGATAAAATTAAACTTCCACCGGATAGCGATCGGAGAAAAGCAGTTGTAATAACAAATCCCCTTGGTGAAGATTACAGTATAATGCGTACAACAACTATTCCGGAAATGCTGGAAGTCATAAGCACAAACTACAACAGAAGAATAGAGGAAGCAAGGCTTTTTGAGCTTTCAACAATATACCTTCCTCAAAGCTTGCCGATTACCGAGCTTCCTATTGAAAAGCCCATTCTTACAATAGGCATGTATGGAAATACCGATTTTTATGATTTAAAGGGCATTGTAGAAGAGCTTCTCTCTTCCCTTGGTATTACAAAGTTCGAGTTTGCACCTAAAAATGATTGCTCGGCTTGTCATCCCGGAAGAACAGCAGAGCTCCTGATAAACGGAAAATCAGCAGGATTAATCGGAGAAATACACCCTGAAGTTGCAGAGAATTTTGAAGCACCCGAAAGGACTTATATAGGTGTTATACATGTAGAACAACTTGTTAATAATGCCTCATTCAAGGCAAGCCATAAGCCTTTACCTAAGTTCCCTGCCGTAACAAGGGACATAGCAATGCTTGTAAAGGATGAAGTGCTTGTTAAACAGATTGAGGATATCATTAAGCAAAGATCAGGCAAAATACTTGAAAAGTATAAATTATTCGATGTATATAAAGGAAAGCAGGTTCCTGAAGGAATGAAGAGCGTTGCCTACTCAATCAGCTTCAGGGCTGATGACAGGACCCTTACCGATGAGGAAGTATCTAAGACAATGGCTAAGATACTCGATGGCCTTAAAAATGTTCTCAATGCACAGCTTAGAGAATAATTAATGCAAAATATACTAATATTATGGGTGCACAGCAAATTACATTGTAATTTTCCTGTGCACCTACAACATTATTTCAATATACGTTGGACTTTGTCCCTTGATTTTGTTATAATGCTAAATAAATTGCTCAAAACTATAGGTAAACTTTAATTTATACATATAAAATTTCATCAATGAGAAATTAATAAAAATTCATAGGAGGTTTAAAAATGCAAAAAATTCAATTCGATTATTCAAAAGCACTGGGCTTCATTAACGAAAGCGAGGTTAAAAACCTTATCCCATTTGTGCAATCTGCACATGATATGCTTCACAACAAAACAGGAGCAGGAAATGACTTTCTAGGTTGGGTTGATCTCCCACTTAATTATGATAAGGAAGAGTTTTCAAGGATAAAAGCTGCTGCAGAAAAGATCAAATCTGACTCCGACGCACTTATTGTTATAGGCATAGGCGGTTCATACTTAGGTGCAAAAGCTGCAATAGATGTCCTTTCCCATTCATTTTACAACAATTTGCCAAAATCTAAGAGAAAGACTCCTGAAATATATTTCGTAGGTAACAATATCAGCTCAACATACATATCTGATCTTCTTGAGCTAATTGACGGAAAAGAAATTTCAGTTAATGTAATATCAAAATCCGGTACAACTACAGAACCTGCCATAGCTTTCAGAATTTTCAAGGAATACATGGAAAAGAAATATGGCAAGGATGAAGCTAGAAAAAGAATTTATGCAACAACCGACAAAGCTAAGGGTGCATTAAAGAAGCTTGCTACCGATGAAAAATATGAAACATTTGTTGTTCCTGACGATGTTGGAGGAAGATTCTCGGTTCTCACAGCAGTTGGACTTTTACCCATCGCTGTTGCAGGTATCAACATCGATGAAATAATGGCCGGTGCTGCCGCTGCTTATGAACTGTATAAAAACACAAACGTAATGGAAAATGATTGTTATAAATACGCTGCTGTAAGAAATGCACTTTATAACAAGAATAAAACAATTGAAATATTGGTAAATTATGAACCTTCACTTCACTATATGACCGAATGGTGGAAGCAGCTTTACGGAGAAAGTGAAGGTAAGGACCAGAAGGGTATCTTCCCTGCGGGAGTTGATTTTTCTACCGACCTCCATTCAATGGGACAATATATCCAGGACGGCCTAAGAAACATTTTTGAAACGGTTATAAATGTAGAAAAACCAAAGAAAGGCCTTATAATTAAGGAAGATCCCCTCAATGTTGACGGCCTTAATTTCCTTACAGGCAAGGATGTAGATTTTGTAAACAAAAAGGCAATGGAAGGGACACTTTTAGCTCACACTGACGGTGGAGTTCCCAACCTCATCATCACAGTTCCCGAGCTAAATGAATTCTGCTTCGGAAACCTCGTTTATTTCTTTGAAAAGGCTTGCGGCATAAGCGGTTACCTATTAGGAGTAAACCCATTCAACCAGCCTGGAGTTGAAGAATATAAAAAGAACATGTTTGCACTTTTAGGCAAACCAGGATATGAGGAAGAAAAGAAGAAATTAGAAGCACGCCTTAAATAGTTGAGTTGAAACAAACTTAAACAAGCAAAACATAGAATTTAGGATTCAGAGCCTAAGTATTAGAAATATTCTGAATCCTAAATTCTGGTTTCTGATTTCTTTCTGCCTTCTGATTTCTGACTTCTAAACTTCCAGCACCGTTATCTCCGGTCTTGATAAAAATCTTAGTGGAAATAAAACATTCCCAATGCCATTGCTTATATAAACATCAACTCCATTTAACCTGTGATGTCCCCTCTTAATTCCCATTTTGCAAAGTTTTTCCTTTCTTAAAACCCTAAACTCCAGATCAAAAGGCATCCAAATCTGACCTCCATGGAAGTGGCCACAGAAAAGATAATCAATTTTTCCTTTGGGTATTTCAAGAACTACATCCGGGTTATGAGTAATGGCAATATTAAGCTTACCATCCTCTGCACAATTTTTTAATGCCTTGTCAATATCATGTGCTCCCCTTCTATAGTCTGTAATACCAATTATGTTGTACTTAACTCCTCTCTTAACAAAAACATCCGAATCATCATGCAAAATAGTTACTCCCTGCTTCTCAACTTCCTTCATAAATCTGTCGAGTCCACCGCTTTTATCTTTCAAAAATGCTTCATAATCATGGTTTCCGAAACACATATATATTTTGTTGTCACCCTTTATTTCATTTAAAAAATTTATAAACTTGGGAATATCGGATTTCCTTGTAATATAATCACCTGACATTAATATAAAATCAGGCGATTCTTTTTTAATTATATTTTTTACTTTATACGGCTTCACTCTAAGCAAATTTATATGAATATCGGTAAGATGAATGATTTTAAGTCCTTTCTTGCTTCTTGTAAACTTTATTCTTTTTAATTTAAGATTTCCGGCTTCAAACCACATATACACAAGTGCTAAAACGCCCAAAAGAACAATAGCCAGCACAAAATACATATATTTTTCCCTCCACTTGTTTGATGCTACACTTTCTTCATTAGCATCCTGATACCAAACCCTATGATTATTATACCTACAATAACATTCAACACATCTACCACAGTCTCATTCATCATCGGATGAAGCAAGCTGACAATTACGGCAAATATGCTTAAAAAAACAAATGTCGCCATGACCGCACCAACACCGAAAAGCTTCATTTCCTTTTTGCTAAAGCCTTCACTTGATAACTTGGTAGCAAAAACACCTGACCAGAACAGTATCGATAAAGGACTTGAGGCAGTTAAAATAAAACTGGTTATAAACGCATTGGATGTGTCATATAAATTGCTGTTCCCAGCTACGGTAGGTATTATTTTTATATCGAAAGTCCCTAGAATAGTTCCAAGCCCAAAGTAAACCAGAATTATCGTGCCAAAATACTTCATGCCCTTTTTAACTCTATCTTTTTCCAGAAGCGACCCAACACCCAAAATCGCAAGGGTCACATATATAGCATCCATTAATACGGCACCAAGAACAGCAGCTTCTGCCGGAAAAATCCCTCCATTAGTAGCAGTGTTAAATATGTATATACAAACCGGACCAATTGCAAACTGAAGTATAAGCCCGAACCTAAATCCTTTTAAAACCATGCCCATCCCTTTATTTATTGTAATTTATATGCATCAATCTATATTAAATACCATTTATCTTTTACATTTATCAGTCGCAAAAAATAAGAATAAGAGTAATAACGCATTTAATAGATAAAGCAATCCTTTAATAACTTTACCATAGAAACTTTACTACGGCAATTTAAAAACACAATTTGAAAAAATTAATATTTGATATATAATAAAATTATATAGAATAAAAGTATGGAAGAATATAATCCATATAAAGAATCAAATAATATAAGTGTGGTGATTTTGGTGAGTAAAAAAACAATTAGAATGGTAGCATTAATAACGTTGGCATTCTTCTTTATAACGTCAGTAGCATTAGTTATTACTCCATTACTTACAGCAGGAGGATACTAAACAATGGGCAGCATCATAAGCTCCTATATATTCCCTCACCCACCGGTTTTGATACCTGAGATCGGAAAGGGTGACGAAAACAATGCAATTTTGACATTAAATTCATTTAAAAAAGCTGCCGGTGAGATAAGGCTGGATAATCCTACAACCATTATAATTACGACACCCCACGGACCATATTTTCGAGATTATCTTTATTTATCCACCGATAGAATTCTATCCGGTAGCTTTGCAAAGTTTGGGCGAAAAGATATAAAATTTGAATTCAAAAACAATTTAGAGCTTTTAGATAAGATTATTCATAATGCCACTAAAGAAGGCATAGATTCAGGAGGGCTGGACAAGCATATCCTTGACAAATATGGGTTAAGCAATGAGTTAGACCACGGTGCTCTGGTTCCTTTATACTTCATTAATAAGGAAATTCAGGGTTTTTCTGTTGTTCATATATCCATTGCAGGATTTACATTGGATATGCTTCATAGATTCGGCAAATGCATATCCTCTGCAGTAAAAGATTGCGATGAGAGGGTGGTTTTTGTTGCTAGCGGTGATCTTTCTCATCGCGTCAACAACAATTCGCCATACGGCTCAAGTCCTAGCGGAAGCAAATTCGACAACTTGCTGGTAGAGAGCATCCGTGCTTCAAAGTATAATGACATCCTTAATATTGATGAAAAGCTCTGTGAAGACGCTGCCGAATGTGGCTTGCGTTCCTTTGTCATTTTGTTCGGAGCTTTGGAAGGCTCTGGGTTAAAACCCCAGGTATATTCTTATGAAGCTCCTTTCGGTATAGGATATTGTGTTGCAAAATTCAGCTCGGATTGAATAATTAAAAATTATTTCAAGGACTTATTTAAAGACTTACTTAAAAAAGGAGAATTACAATATGGACCCTTATGTCGCTTTAGCCAAAAATGCTCTTGAAACATATATTCGTGAAGGTAGAATTTTAGATGTTCCTGATGGATTACCGGATGAAATGCTCCGTTCTTCTGCAGGTACATTTGTATCCATCAAAAAAGCCGGTGAGCTTCGGGGGTGTATTGGAACCATTTCTCCAACAATGCCTAACATCGCACTAGAAATTATCCAAAATGCAATCAGCTCTGGTACTCATGACCCCAGGTTTGATAAAGTGGATGAAAGCGAGCTAGATAGCCTGACATATAGTGTCGATGTCCTTAAAGAGCCGGAGCCTGTAGATTCAATAGAAGAATTGGATGTTATAAGATATGGGGTTATTGTTCGTTCTGGCAGTAGGTCGGGACTTCTTCTTCCCAATTTGGAAGGAGTGAATACGCCATATGAGCAAGTATCCATCGCCCTCAGGAAAGCAGGAATAGACCCAAAATGGGATTTTTCAATTGAAAGGTTTGAGGTTATTCGACACAATGAGCAATGATAACGGTAAGCAGGCAAGATACTACAACAAAATAGAAGAAGCAAAGGTTCACTGCTTTTTATGCCCTCATAATTGTATTATTAAGCCGGAAATGACAGGAGCATGCAGAGCCAGAAAAAATATTGGAGGTGAGCTTTTTTCTTTAAATTTCGGCAAAATCACATCTTTAGCTCTCGATCCAATTGAAAAGAAGCCATTAAACAGGTTTCACCCCGGTTCAAAAATATTATCCGCCGGCACTTTCGGCTGCAATCTAAAATGTTCTTTTTGTCAAAACTGGACAATAGCTCATCGAGATGCAGAAACCGTAGAAATAACTCCTATGGCTCTTGTAAAAAAAGCTTTATCTTTAAAAAATAGTGGAAATATCGGTATTGCATATACATACAATGAGCCTTCAATATGGTATGAGTTTGTTTATGATACATGCCAACTGGCTAAAAAGAAAGGTTTATTCAATGTGCTTGTAACTAATGGTTTTATATCCCATAAACCTCTTTTAGATATTCTTCCATTTATAGATGCCATGAATATAGACGTAAAAGCATTTACTGCCGGTTTTTATAAGGATATATGTAGTGCCGTCCTCGAAAATGTAATGGAATCGGTTGAATTAGCTTCAAAACACTGTCATGTTGAAATAACTACCCTTATTATTCCCGGCCTCAATGATTCAACCCATGAAATAGAAGAGCTCTCTAAATGGCTTTCAACTATTTCCCGTGATATTCCCCTGCATTTAACAAGATTTTATCCAAATTATAAAATGTCACATATAAACCCCACCCCTATGGATACACTTATTAATCTAAAGAACATTGCAAGTAAATATCTTAAATATGTGTATTAAGGTAATCCTTATATTTTTTTCTATATTCATCAATTTTGTTTTTAATTAGAGAATAACTAATATCACTTTCATCCATCGATGTTTTACCGATCATGTTTCCTGATTCATCATAACAAACAGTATCAATGAATACATTACGTATGACAATACTAATGCTTTTTATATTGCCATTTTTATAAAACTCTTTTGCTATCCCGTCTATAGTATTATGATCCATCATGTTTTCCTCCATTAACTCCCCGGTATCATAATACTTTCTTTCAATCCCAGTCCTAAAACCATCTTTCACTTCAAATTCCCAAGATAATACTCCTTTAAAATAATCCACTACTACTCCATTGTATGGTTTTTCTAAATCGCTGTCCAAATAAAATATATTCTCACCGGTATAGACATCTGTATCTGTATATAGATCATTGATATTCATCTTTATCATACTAACCTCCAATTTTATTAATCTAATTATGATTCAAAATATTGATACCATCTGTTAAATATCGACAATGCTCACATCTTATTTTAGGTATTATATTACCAGTTTTAAATGCTTTTGTTAAATCAACATTGTGCAAAAATAATTCTGACAGTGTTGTTTTATCCACAGGTAGCCCTAACGATCTTCTATGCTTTAATATCTCATCTAGAGCTACAATTTCAGAATGAGCTGCTAATCTAAAATCAGCAAATTCCGATAAAATTATTTCTCCATTATCTATCTTAGTTTTATACTCAGATACTAAATCTTTAATTAATGGATCTGCATCGTTTTCTAACCATTTATAATATTGTTCTTTTCCTGTTGCCGATGTTTTAAAATTCTGCCCATATGCAATTTTTCCTGTTAAAGGATCATATATTACCGATAAGCATGGACCTGCCGCTGTCTGTGATTGGCTTTCAAGAATTTCTAGCGTTCTTTTGGTTGCAGCATCCTGAATCAACTGATTTATTTCATTAATTTTTTCCCTGGAGTCTTCGGCAATTCCACTTATCCCCACAGTATGTGCTAAATCAGCAACTAATTCATCCATCTCTGCTTGTGATAGCTTTTCGATTCCCTTAACATCCTTTTCAAGTATTTCTTTGATTTGAGCAGCGGTTTTGCCTTCACATTTCTTCTTTATTTCCTCAGCCATCTTAATATTTTTTTCTCCATCTTTACATCCACTAAGATCTTCTACAACTTCGTATATTTTGCATCCCTTGCCTGATCTTGATTGAGTAAAGGCTATCTTCCCCATAATCCACCAACCCCATTCATCAAATTTATCATTGCTGGTTATTATACTATCTATCTTTCAACAACATTTGCTGTAAAAAAGTTTTCACATTAACAAATGCAGTTGAATCATATGAATATGCAAAATAAAAACAAATATTTCGTAGTATATGAATCAAGGAAAACGTTTTGCATCAATTAAAATCATAAAATGATTATTGCACAACATATTTTACAAAGTAATATTACTATGCTCATATCATATCATTTTATTTTTTTAACTTCAATAATAATCCATTTGTATTACAAGCTTTATTTTTTAATTGTCCTAGAATAAATTTTTTTATTAATTTTTTATCTTTAATCACCTGTCTGCTTCAAGAGTTTCATAGTTTTCAAGGATTTCAAATCTTTTTTGTTAATCCTGATATTTTATCAAGTAATATATTTTCACCATTAGGTAATATTTAGTGATACTAACAGCATATATCAATTACACAACATTTTTTCAACAAAACATTTTAAACGAATATTTCATTAATGTTACAGAAATATGAAATTTGTGTTGCAACATGAAATAACCTTACAAATTGAACAAAAAAATTGTATAATCTATATTAAAATTATTAATATTACATTTTGATTATACTTTTATAAGGATGTGGAGTTTTTGCCTGGTATCTTTGATTTTGACATCCATGGTCTTTTAAACAACATAGTTAATTATATAGGCTTTGAAAGCCCTTTTGATGTTATTAGGGCAATAGTTGACGTAGGTATAGTAGCATACGTTATATATAAAGTAATATTTCTTGTAAAGGAGACTCGTGCCTGGCAGCTGATAAAAGGACTTCTTTTTATTGCTATAGTTTCCTATTTGAGTAAGATTCTCAGGCTGGATACTGTAAATTATATTTTAACAAGTGCCATACAGATAACAGCTATTGCTGTTGTTGTTCTTTTCCAGCCGGAGCTGCGAAGAGGTCTTGAGACAATTGGAAGAAGCAAATTCAGCGATATTTTTAATTTTGAAGAAAGCAATACCCGCATACATACAACTGCCATGATTGAGGAAATAGTAAAGGCCGTAACTGAGCTCTCAAAAACCAGCACAGGTGCTCTCATAGTAATTGAACGCAATACTAAATTAGGAGAAATAATAAATTCAGGAATACAGTTAGACTCAAACATATCTGCTGAGCTTATAATAAATATATTTGTACCGAATACACCGCTTCATGACGGTGCTTTAGTTATACGCGACCATAAGATCAAGTCTGCATCCTGCTTTCTGCCTCTGACAGATAACCCCAATCTCAGCAAGGAGCTAGGCACAAGACACAGAGCAGCAATGGGGATAACAGAAGTATCCGATTCCATATCCGTTGTTGTATCAGAAGAAACAGGCAAGGTGTCATTCGCATTGAATGGTGGGCTTACAAGAAATCTTACTCCGGACACTTTAAGAAAAGCACTAAATAAAAACCTTTTGGATGATACCACACCGACTAAGAAGCTGAGTTTATGGAAGGTGAAAAGCAAGTGAACGAACTATTGAAAAAAGATATTACCGTTAAAATCATATCAATAATATTTGCAATTATTTTATGGTACAATGTGGTGGATAAAAATTCCAACCCTATATATCCAACCAGCATTAGTGTTCCTCTTGAATTGCTGAACAAAAGTTCATTGAACAATAAGAAAATAGAGTTGAAAGACACTGATATTCCTTCTACAGTACGACTCACCGTCAGAGGAAGAAAAGACAAGCTGGAGGCTATGCGTCAGTATGACTTTAAAGCTACAATAGACCTGTCGGAAATCAAGTCTGTTAATGACAAGGAGCTTAAAATAAAAGTAGTATCAAACAATCCAGAAATTACCATTGAAAGTATGGAACCCGAAACAGTCACACTAAACCTTGAAAAAATAATTCAAAAGTATTTTAAGGTGGGCATAAAAACAAGCGGTACAGTAAAGAAAGGCTATCAATTAATCAACACCAAAGTTGTACCCGACACCGTTTCCGTTGATGGCAGTGAATCTATAATAAAATCGATAGCCTCTGTAAAGGCTGATGTCGATATTAATAATCTCGATAAAAAACTTACTATTGAAAAGGAATGCAAATTTTATAATGATAAAGGTGAAGATATAAGCAGCAGTGTTACAGGAAATGTAACAGTCACAATTCAGATTGAAGTTGCTAAAGAGGTAAAAGTTATTCCAAGCGTTAAAGGAACCCCGGCTAAAAATTATGTATACTCAGATCTTCAGGCGGTTCCTGATAAAGTACTTGTTACAGGTCCCGCCGATGTTTTAGCAAATATATCTGAAATAAAGGCTGAACCTGTAAACATTAACGGCATGACTTCAAGCAATACCATAAAGAGCAATCTGATTCTTCCGAAAGATATTAGTACTGTTGACAACGGCACTGATGTTAATATATATGTCATTATTGAAAAAGAAGGTCAAAAAGACTTAACTGTTTCAAAAGAAAATATAACAGTTATTTATCCCGGTAACATTGAATCGCCAAGATATTCAATTGTACCGAATGGTATACACATAAGTCTAAAGGGAAAAGCTGCAGACCTTGCAAAAATTGACATTAACAGTTTAAACCCCAGTATAAATATTATAGAACTTGCAGACAAACCTGCAGGAATATACAAGGTTCCCTTAAGGCTTAGTCTCCCGGCAAATGTTGTTGCAGCCGGCAAATATGAAATAGAAGTTCAAGTACAAGAAGATGAAATTATTGAGGAGCCTGCATGAAACTAATTATAAAAAATATACGTACATCAGTTGATGATGATATAGAATATATAAAACAGCAGACAGCAAAAAAAATAAAGGTTGGAACAGATGATATAAAAAGCATTAAAATAATTAAAGAGTCAATCGATGCAAGACGAAAACCCAATATAACCCTTGTTTATACAGTTATGGCAGAAACTCACTCCAAAATAAAATTCACTGCCAATAATGATATTTCTGTGCTTGATGAAACACCTTCTCCCCCGCTTCTACAAGGTAATATTCCTTTAGATAAAAAACCGGTAATTGTGGGCTTTGGCCCTGCCGGTATGTTTGCTGCTCTTGTTTTGGCCCAGAACGGTTTTAAGCCCATTGTTATTGAACGTGGAGAATGTGTGGAAAAACGAACCGAGTTGGTCAACCTTTTCTGGAATGAGAATAAATTATCTACCGAAACAAATGTTCAGTTCGGTGAAGGAGGAGCAGGAACATTCTCTGACGGAAAGCTTACAACAAGAATAAATGACCGAAGATGCAACAAAGTTTTAGAAGAGTTTTATAAAAACGGTGCCCATGAAGAAATACTATATAAAAACAAACCTCACATAGGCACTGATGTTCTTAAATGTGTAGTAAAAAACATACGTAAAAGGATTGAAGAGCTTGGTGGAACCGTACTTTTTAACTCAAAGCTCACAGACATAGACTTTAAAGGCAATGCAGTACGTGGAATTAAATACAACAACGCTAACACAATCGATACAAACATACTGATACTATCCATAGGTCATAGTGCGAGAGACACATTCCAAATGCTGCTTGATAAAAATATTCAGTTTATTCAAAAGCCGTTTTCAATCGGTGTTCGAATAGAGCACCCTCAGGTAATCATCAATATGGCTCAGTTTGGCACACCTAATGTAATACCGAAGCTAGGGCCTGCAGATTACCAAATTTTTCATAAAATCGGCAACCGAACAGTTTATTCATTCTGCATGTGCCCCGGCGGTGTTGTAGTCGCCTCAGCCTCAGAGCCTGAGTCCATAGTGACAAACGGTATGAGCGAATATAAGCGTGATCGTGAAAATGCCAACAGTGCATTGGTTGTTTCTGTTGAGCCCGGTGATTTTGGAGACTCCCATCCATTAGCGGGTATGTATTTCCAGAGAAGATGGGAAAAACTTGCCTATGAAGTAGCCGGTAGCAATTATTCCGCACCTGTTCAGCTTTTGGGTGATTTCATGAAAGGGTGTGCCTCAAAAGGCTTTGGAAGTGTAAAACCAAGTTATACCGGAAATACCACCTTAAGCGATATAAACTTATGTCTTCCTGAATTTATTACAACCCCAATGAAAGAGTCTATAAGCATATTTGACAAAAAAATAAAAGGCTTCGGTTTAAAAGATGCAATACTCACAGGTGTTGAAACTCGGACATCCTCGCCTGTTAGGATCCTTAGGTCAGACACATTTGAGGCAATTGGCTTTACCGGACTTTATCCTGCCGGAGAAGGTGCCGGATATGCAGGAGGTATTGTAAGTGCTGCTGTGGATGGAATACGAATTGCTGAAGAAGTTATTCGCAAATACAAACCAAAGTACTAGGAAACTTTTCATATATTTTGAATAATATTATATTAACCGTTCATTGTTTGTTTAGACAAATGCTAAATTTATACTGATTTTGATGTATTAGAAGAATGTGTATATAAATTTAATAAAAATTATATTGTGTTATTACGTGATTACAAGTTATAATGAAAATAAACTATGTAATCAATAATCAACTAATTTCTGGTATTTTTGTAACGAAAGCGTTAATGCTTAAAAAAGGATTATTCGCTTTAATATCGATATTAGTTATTTTTAATGTTGTTTCATAATTTGACAGTTAAAATAATTTGAGAGGGGTCATTTTAGAATGGGAAGACTTTTTGGAACAGATGGAGTTAGAGGAATAGCTAACCTTGAACTTACAGCTGATCTAGCATATAATCTTGGGCAGGCAGGTGCATATGTACTAACTGCAGAGACTAAACATATACCAAAGATACTTGTTGGTATGGATACGAGAATATCCGGCGACATGCTGGAATCTGCACTGGTTGCAGGTATTTGTTCCGTTGGTGCAGAAGCAATATGTGTCGGTATAATTCCTACACCTGCTATAGCTTACCTTACAAGACTTTATAAAGCTGATGCAGGAGTTGTCATATCCGCATCGCACAACCCCTATGAGTTTAATGGAATAAAATTCTTTGATAATAAAGGCTATAAGCTTCCTGACTCAATGGAAGAAAGAATTGAAGCAATAATTCTTGATAAGGCTGAAGAACTGCCACGCCCTGTCGGCGAAAAAGTAGGAATAAAAAGTATAAATGAGTCTGCTTTGGATGATTATGTAAATTACATTAAAAGCACAATTGACTGTGATCTAAAAGGTATAAAGGTTGCAATCGACTGTGCAAACGGAGCTGCTTACAGGTCTGCACCTATTGCATTGTTTGAACTTGGTGCCGACGTATCTGTTATCAATAATGAGCCAAATGGCATAAATATAAATAATGGCTGCGGTTCTACTCATTTGGAGCAGCTTAAGGAATATGTCAAAGAGGTTGGTGCAGATATAGGTCTGGCCTTTGACGGTGATGCCGATAGAGTTCTTGCTGTTGATGAAAACGGCAATCTTGTCGATGGTGACCAAATAATGACTATTATAGGAATCGACCTCAAAGAAAAAGGTAAACTTGCCAACAATACCATAGTTGCCACTGTAATGAGCAACCTTGGTTTGGATATGATGGGTAAAGAAAAAGGAATCAACTTGGTCAAAACAAAGGTTGGAGACAGATATGTACTTGAAGAAATGCTGGCAAAAGGTTATTGCCTAGGTGGCGAGCAATCAGGTCATATTATTCTTATTGAGCATAACACAACAGGTGATGGTCTCCTCACAGCTGTTCAGCTATTGAAAATACTCAAAACCTCAGGTAAAAAGATGTCTGAGCTGGCATCACAAATGCAGGTTTTCCCTCAAGTCTTAAAAAATGCTAAGGTATGCAATGAGAAAAAATACAGCTACATGGAAGATGAAGTTGTTGCACGCTTATGCAAAGATCTTGAGAATGAGTTTCAAGGTGAAGGCAGAGTCTTGATAAGACCTTCAGGCACTGAACCCCTTGTAAGGGTTATGATAGAAGGTAAAAATCAGGAATATATTACATCAAAAGCCACCGAATTAGTAAAATTTATTGAAGAAAGGTTGGGATAATAGTATGAGATAATTGGGGATTGAATTTTAGGCAAACATGAATAAGCATTAATAGCATTATGCCTATTGATAAAGTTAAGTATAATGACGGAATATAAAAGTGTCTTTTTCTTCAAGACACAAAAACAAGCGCCAGGGCTGCAAAGCTGTTGCAGCTGACGAGGAGAAGGAGGTCACATGTAAGTTTTGGATTATTTAAATTTTAATCCAAATCAGCATGTGAGTTATCGAAAATTCGGCGGAAACCTTCTGGTCTACCATGATCAACAGAGACTTTACAAAAACTACAGGCGACTGTATGACAAAATAAGTCTCAAATGGTTATTCTGTATTCATACTTATGATTTTTGTCTATTGGCCTGTTTAATTTGTCATGTTTGCCGCACCATAATTGTTTTTTTGTATTATTAATTTATATTATTAAAATGTTAAACTTTAACAAATCTACATTTATAAGGAGAAGTAATTATGTGCGGTATAGTTGGATATATTGGTGAAAAAAAGGCCACACCTATATTGATAAATGGCCTTAAAAAACTTGAATACAGAGGATATGACTCAGCAGGTGTTGCAACATACGATAGCAACCATATCAACATTGTAAAATGTAAAGGCAGACTTTCAGCCTTAGAATCTAAGCTTAACGAAGATATGCCTTCAGCGAATATGGGAATAGGTCATACAAGATGGGCGACCCACGGTGAACCTAACGATGTAAATTCCCACCCACATTTGAGCCAATCAGGAAGATTTGCCGTTGTACATAACGGAATCATCGAAAATTACATTAAACTCAAAGAATTTCTCCAGTCACAAGGCTACGAATTCAAATCGGAAACGGACACAGAAGTTGTGGCTCACCTCATTGAGTATCACTATAAAGGTGACCTTGTTAAAGCTGTTATTGAATGTGTTAATGATATTGAAGGCTCGTACGCTTTAGGAGTAATATGCAGCGACTGTGAATCTCAGTTTGTTGCTGCAAGGAAAGACAGTCCGCTGATAGTAGGTCTTGGGAAAAACGAAAACTTTATAGCATCGGATATCCCTGCAATATTGGAATACACAAGGGATATATATATACTTGAAGATAAGGAAATAGTCAGTCTAACAAAGGATGAAGTTAAGGTTTTCAATATTCTTGGTGCCCCAGTCAATAAAGAAATATATCATGTTACATGGGATGCAACTTCAGCAGAGAAATCAGGATATGAGCATTTCATGATGAAAGAAATGTTTGAAGAGCCTAAGGTTATTAGAGATACTTTGTCGCCAAGAATAATAGATGACAAAATCAGCCTTGAAAATATAAACATAACTTCAGAGGATCTTGAGAATATTGATAAGATTTATATTGTAGCATGCGGTACTGCCTATCACGCAGGTGTAGTAGGAAAATACATCATTGAAAAACTCGCAAGAATTCCTGTTGAAGTTGATATAGCATCTGAGTTCAGGTATCGTGATCCTCTTATAAGCGACAGAAATCTCGTTATTATAATAAGCCAATCGGGTGAAACACTTGATACATTAGTTGCTCTCAAAGAATCCAAAAAAAGAGGTGCAAAAACACTTTCCATTGTCAATGTTGTGGGAAGCTCAATTGCAAGAGAATCAGACTACGTTCTATATACATGGGCCGGTCCGGAAATAGCTGTTGCATCAACTAAAGCATATAACACACAGCTTGCTGCACTCTATCTTGTTGCATTGGACTTTGCATATAAAAAGGGTTGCCTTGATGAGAATTCCTATAAAGGCTATATTTCTCAATTAAAAGAAATTCATAGCAAGGTTGACGAGGTATTAAACAATAAAGAAGCTATACAAAAATTCGCATCAAAACACTACAACTCAAAAAGTATATTCTTCATTGGAAGAGGCCTTGATTATGCACTATCAATGGAAGGCTCACTTAAGCTAAAGGAAATATCATACATCCATTCCGAGGCATATGCCGGCGGTGAATTAAAACATGGAACCATTGCACTTATAGAAAAGGGTACATTGGTAATATGCCCTGTAACCCAGGATAACCTGGTAGATAAAATGGTCAGCAATATTAGGGAGGTTAAGGCAAGAGGTGCCGTAGTAATGGCTATCGCTAAGGAGAATAATTCTTTAATAGACAATGTTGCAGATGTGGTTATAACAATACCCGATGTTGACTCATTGTTGGCTCCTATAGTAGCTGTAACACCTCTCCAGCTCTTTGCTTATTATATGGCAATTGAAAAGGGCTGTGACGTTGATAAGCCCCGTAATCTCGCCAAAAGCGTTACAGTGGAATAATGTTTTGCAGTACTATAAAAAATACATCCGATTTTGAAATCGGATGTATTTTTTAAATTGATATTAATAGTTTCAACTTCTAATAACAAGTATGCCGATAATTAACTTTTTATATTTAGTTTTAATATTATCACCCCCAAATCAAACATCTCGTTTTTTATTTCTAATAAGAGCTGCACGCCCAATCTTACCAAAACCATACCTGTTTCTAATAGCATCCAATGCTCTGTCAATCCTTTCATCTTTTTTGGGAGTATCGTATTTCTTATCATCAACTATATCAAATATGGAAAGTTGTCCTTCCGTACAGTCTTTATCAAACCCCGAAAGGCTTATTCCCAAAAGCCTGACTGGACGAAAACTGTTCCAGTTGTGCTCCAACAAATAGCATCCTGCTTTATAAATATCTTTGGTGGCACACGTCTCCTGGATATTGGTCTGCCTTGTAACAGACTCAAAATCGGAATACTTTATGGTGATTTGAACAGTATTACCGCATTTCCCAAATCTTCTGGCTGTCATGCCGACATCTTCAGAAAGCTCCATCAAGATGACTTTAGCTCTCTCAATATCAGTTATATCCTCGGGAAGGGTTGTTGACCTACCTATGGATTTCATATCCCCCTCGGTATGAGGTTGTACCGGTGTAGTGTCCCGTCCGTTTGCACGATCATACAATTCATTGCCATACTTGCCGAATTTCTTAACAAGTAAACTCTTATCATAATGAGCAAGCTGGCCTATAGTCTGAATCCCAAGCATATTAAGCTTCTCAGCTGTTTTAGCTCCAACACCGTACATTGATTTGACAGGAAGGGACCAAAGCTTGTGAGGAATATCATGATGCCATAATTCTACTATTCCAAGAGGCTTCTTCATTTCTGAGGCCATTTTTGCAAGAAACTTATTTTCTGCAATTCCGATAGAACACCAGAGCCCTAATTCATTTTTAATTTGATTCATAATCCGGTTTGCAGCATCAACAGGCTTTCCAAATAACAGCTCTGCACCCGTCATATCAAGATAAGCCTCATCAATGCTGTTTTGCTCAACCAATGGAGTATAACTTGAAAGCAACTCCATTACCTCTTTTGATTTTGCTTCATAATAATTGTGGTCCGGCGGTACTAGAGCCAAATCGGGACATAGCCTTATGGCATCTTTGATTACCATGGCTGTCTTTACCCCATAAGCCCTTGCTTCATAGTTTGCCGCCAATATGATTCCTGCACGTCTCTTTGGGTCACCGGCTACAGCAGATGGTCTGCCTGCAAGAGATGGATTTCTTATAATCTCACAACTTATATAAAATGCATTCATGTCAACTAAAAACACCACTTTTTGCATTTAAATCCACCTCCATCCTCTTGAATATAATTTTTACGCATTTCCATTATATTCTATTAGAACAGTTTAACATTATTTTAACACATGATTAAATACCATAATAGACTTAAGTTCTATTGCCCAAAATCAAATTTAACTGTATAATTATTGAAGCAACTATAATATGGAAGGTTAACTTATATATGTCATATATTAATAACTATATTACAAATTTCAAAAAATACTACCTTGCTAATAATTTGCGAAAGGTTGAGTTTATATGCTGCCTGCTGCTTAATTTAATTGTATTTATAACAATGAGAAGCAGTTCCCTTGAGACTAAAGCCTTTTTATCTAAAACACAGGGATTTGTTGAAGTTTATATCGCTTTTCGTTTTGGGATTATAGGCCTAATTATATCAATTTTGTTTTGCCTTAAGGATTCCTTTTTTATACTTTTAGAGTATTCCAGTACAGAGGAATACACTTATTTGGTAGGTCTATTATCCAATATTATGGTAATTGTCTGTGTATTGATTATAGGTATTATTTCCGAGAAACAGGAAAAGCATAGAAGAGAAGTGCATAGACTTGCAATTGTTGATGATTTGACTGATCTTTTTAACAAAAGGCATTTTCATGAAACTCTCGAAAGCCAAATGAAAAGCTCATCAAAAAGCAAGCATTCTATTGGATTAATTCTTATAGATATTGATAACTTTAGAATGTACAATGATTTATACGGTCTCAGCTATGGAGACACAATACTGAAAAATACTGCCTTAATACTTAAAAGAATTGTGGATAAAGATGATATTATATTCAGGTTTGGCGGCGATGAGTTTGCGGTTTTAGTATTGAATAAAGATTTGAAAACACTTGAAAAAGAAGCTAAGCGGATATACGATGAATATGAAAAAATAAAAAAAGAGTATTACAATGACAGCTTGGTGAATAAAATAACATTTTCAATTGGTTTGTCCGAATATCCCGGCATTTCAAGCAATATGGAAGAACTGATTTCCCATGCCAATATGGCTCTTTACCAGTCAAAGAATATGGGTGAAGACAAGGTACATTTTTATCAGGATATCATGCTCCAGATCCATAAAAGTATGATGTCCGATGAGCAAATGATCGGGGTATTTAAAGGTCTGTTAAGTACAATTGTTGCAAAAGACAAATATACATTGGGGCATTGTGAAAGAGTTTCCTCATATGCAGTAATGATAGCAGAAGCAATGGATTTAGAGCTTAATGAAATCCGGACCATATTATATGCAGGCCTTCTGCATGATATAGGGAAAATAGAATTACCAAAACATGTATTAAAAAAAATTGATCGCTTTACCAGCGACGAATACGAAATGGTTCGTCAACATCCTATAAATAGTGCAACCATTTTACAGCCCTTATCCAGTATAAACAATTTAATAGACTATGTAATTCACCATCACGAACGCTATGACGGCAAGGGCTACCCTGACGGCATTGCAGGAGAAGACATCAGTTTGGGTGCAAGAATACTGTGTGTGGCTGATTCTTTTGATGCAATGGTTTCTGAACGTCCGTACAGGAAAAGTATGACTATTGAAGAAGCATTCCAAGAGCTTGAAAAGTGCTCCGGTTCACAATTTGATCCTAAAATTGTAAAGTTATTTATTAAAATTATGAGAAACAAAATGTCCGTTAAATATAACTACAAGGTTAACACAAACAACCATTCAAAAGTCTAATTTATGGGAAATATCACACCTTGCTAAACTTTTGAACCAGCTCTTCTATATTTGCATCACGCTGCTTATTGGACCAGCTTATAATGCCGGTTTCGTATATGCTGCCGCCTTTAGATTGGCAAGCTTTTTTCATATGCCCTATTGCACCGCTTCCGCCAATAAACTTGAATCGAAGCTGCTGTGTAACATAACAACCTATCTTTTTCCCTTGCAGTGAAGATATTTGTGACAAATAAAGCTTCATAACAGGAGAAAGTGAGAATGCCCCCCTGAAACCAGCCTTTCTTTAATCTTTTGTGCAACCGATAATGTATTTCCTGTGTGTGAATGTACAATAATTCCTATTTTCATATAGCAACCGCCTTCCTTATTTTGTTGGGCTCAACACTATAAATTATCTTTCATCACTATAGTATACGGAAAATATTTCATATGGTCTGATCAAATTTTTGCAGAAACTTCCAGTTTACTATATTAATAATTCATAAGACATTTAAAGGGATAAACCCATATTTATTGCTTATGAGCTCATCCCTTTAGGCCATATTTCAACCCAATTGAATTTGACGTTAAATTTGATTATTTCTATATTTTTCTACCAAATCTGTAAGTTTGTAATTGCTTTTTTCAACAACATCCATGAACCCTTTAATTATTTCCGTAAATTCGCTGTCAGGATTATTTTTTATAAATTCCTTGTATGTAGCTCTTGTCTTTTCAGGCATTAACTTTGTATCATAACTGAAAAGCGGTGTGTTATTTGAACCGAACAATGAAAATATAAGATACTTTTTATATAATTCTTTAACATCATTCTGCTTTAGTGAATCCTTAAACCTATTAATAAATTCCTGTTGTGTTTGTGCTCTTTTAAGCACCTCATCAAAACCTATTACAAGTGCTGCATCCTTTGCTGGAGCCTTATTTGATTCTGTTGCCATTATATCAATATATGATTTCAAATCGAGTGTCAAATATGGTTTATATTTTTTATAAAATTCATAGTTTATTATAGGATAAAACATGCCTTCAGCAGTCTCAACACGGTATCCTGCAGCTTTAGTTTCCTCAAGCAACTTTTTAAGATCATTGTCCTTTGTTTCATATATTTTATCGATATCAAAGCCATTGCTATACTCTTTAATAAATTTTTCCTGTATGCCGCTTTTATAATACTTCTCTTCAAGCTTTGATAAGTAGTCCTTTTGCACTTTTTCAAACTCTACTATCACTGATACTGCATCTGAAGCGGACAAATATTCAATATTGCTGTCTATGAATTTTACGATTTCAGAAATATTTGCTTTGCTTGAGATAAGCTTTTTATAATCATTCATTATTTTTTTTTTATCAGTATCATTCTTCCCTAGTTCTGAAGCCGATACCTTTTTTATACTCATGAGAACATTTTGACCGTATCCATTGGTAGTATATTCAAACTCCACACTGTCTCCCTTTTTTAAATTCAGTTTTTCAAAACTTTCTCTTACAGTGTCGGAAATCCTGAAAGCTGCCGGTTCCGACTCACCGGAAGACTTCACGAGGTTCATTTCAAAACTGTTGCTATCTATTAGACCCGTATATGTCCCTGTTCCTTTTTGAATGTCTCCATCCTTGATTATAGGATTTGATGTATTAGCAGGGTTATTTGCTTCATTACCTTTAGAATCGGTTTTGGATCCCGATATGAAATAATTATGAACTTTTTGTTTTACAATTT
Organism: Pseudobacteroides sp.; assembly: GCA_035370245.1. Classification (GTDB taxonomy): domain Bacteria; phylum Bacillota; class Clostridia; order Acetivibrionales; family DSM-2933; genus Pseudobacteroides. The sequence continues at coordinate 8,439 of DAOOVO010000009.1, read as the reverse complement.
CCTCCAATTCGGTCGAATTAGTTCTAGTAAGTATTTTTTCATGGTACTCTTTCGGAAACATCTCTTTAATTGATGCTGCGTACTGTTCGCCATCCTTCGGAGCTTTATATTCCAAAACGGTATAATTGTTATTCTCATCAGTACTCATTATTAATACAAGAGGTATACTAAGTCCCGCTCCATTTTCCAACTTTCCGTCAATGTACTTATATTCCTGCTGTACACTCCAGATATAGGCATAAGTTTTACCATCCTTTTTTTCAACCCCGTAAAGCTCATGGGCTTCAAAAACCACACCGTCTATAGCCTTAAACGCGAATTGCTGCTCAAGATACTTGCTGATAACATCATCAATATTTTGCTGATTATCAGATTGTGCGAGTTTCTTATCTTCCACGACAGTTACTTTACCAACCTCCATTTTAGGCACCGATGTTATGTCCCCGCAAGCAGTAGTAAACAGAAAAATTGTTGAAACTAAAACTGTTATTTTCTTTTTCATAAAACATTCCCCTTTTCACTGTTGATAATTAAATAATAACAGTGAGTTTTCTCCAAAGGATTTCAAGGTTGTAACGAAATTGTAACGATTGTTCCTTCCCCTTCTTGACTGTCAATGTCAAGTCTTCCGCCATGGGAATTTATAATTTCCATGCATATTGAAAGCCCTAAACCGCTTCCGCCAAGCTTCCTGCTTCTTGATTTGTCAACTCTATAGAATGGCTCTGTAATATTGTCCAAATCAGCCTTAGGTATTCCTATGCCATTATCCCTAAATCTAATAAAAATATACTGCTCCTTCCAAAGCTTAATCTCAATAATAGAGCCTTCCGAATACTTAATTGCGTTGTCTATAATATTCATTACAACCTGCTTGATCTTTTCTTCATCTACATTGGCTTTAACATCCTGAAGCTCACAATCTATTGTTATTCCAAACTTTCCGGCCCTATCCTTCATAAGCTCTACAACTTTTAATATGATGCTTTTTAAATCAATCTCCTTCTTTACAATTGAAAACTCATATTGATTGAGCTGTGACAGCTCTAAAAGATTATTCACCATATTTAAAAGTCTTTTGCTTTCATCAATTATATAGGTATAGTATTTTTTTCGTTGCTCTTCTTCATTTACTCTGCCTGATAGATCTGCATAACCTATTATATTTGTAATAGGCGTTCTTATTTCATGGGTCACACTATCGATAAACTTTTTTTGTTTTTGCTTTTCATCAGTAAGCTTGTCTATCATATACTTTATATTCTTGCCCATATCGTTGAAAGAATTGGCCAAATTCTCAATCTCGTCCCCTGTACTTACCCCGACTATCTCATTAAAATTACCCTTTGAGTATTCCTTTGTGGTAAATGTAAGCTTCTCCAAAGGCTTGATCATTCTGTATGAGAAAATATAGCTCAAAAGAAATGATACCAATAGTGCAAAAACAAGCAGAATAATCAATGTTATTTTAATGTTTCTTTTCATATTGTCCGCTTGATAAAGTGAATATTCCAGACTTACCGTACCGATTATGGAGCCTCTTACCATAATAGGAAACGTCATAAGAAGCTTTCTGTTCGAACCTTCGGTATTAATAAAATACACCTTTTTGCCTGAACGAGCACTTTCTTCCATTTTATTCTCTGCTTCTTTTTTATTGTCTTTAATCTTTACATCACAACCTGACTGCAGTCTTAATTTTTCTTCAAGGGAATTTATATTAAGCTCAAGTGAAACATCGGGTTTTTCACTTATCTTAAGGTATTCTTCAAGATATTGCTCCGTAAAATTACTTTGGCTTAAAACGTACTGATATGAGGTATACAAATTAGAGTTATCAATGGTTCTGATAACAATAATTCCGCTTACAAGCAATATTGCAACAATTATAAACATATTCATCGATATAACTTTAAGTCTGAGTTTCATTTATTGGCTCCTTATATCGGTATCCTATTCCAAAAACAGTTTCAATGCAACCGCTGTACTTTCCAAGCTTTTTTCTAAGTCTTTGTATATGAATATCCACAGTTCTTGAATCACCGAGATAATCATACCCCCAAACCATGTCAAGAAGCTGCTCCCTGGTAAAAACCCTCTGGACATTGCCAGCAAAAAGCATAAGCAAATCGAACTCTGTGGGAGTCAGATCCAGTTCCTTTCCATTTGCCAGAGCTATTCTGGTTTCCTCGTTAATGCTGATAACTTTGCCATCAGTCTTTTTTTCATTATCAGTGTGCTTCATGGATATCTTTTCAAAGCGGCGTATCACAGCTTTTATTCTAGCAACAAGCTCCCTGCTGTCAAACGGCTTTATAATATAGTCATCAGCCCCCATCTCAAGCCCTACAAGCTTATCGGATATATCACTTTTAGCAGTCAGCATAATAACCGCAATCCCTGTCCCCTGCAAGCGTTTGCATACATGAAAACCGTCAAGTTTCGGCATCATCACATCGAGCACAACCAAATCCGGCTTGTAATCACTGCATATTTCCAGTGCTGAGGCCCCATCATGGCACACCCTGGTATCAAAACCCTCAAGCTTTAAATTTTGCTCTATAAGGTTTGCTATTAATTCATCGTCATCCACTATCAATATTTTATGCACTTTTTAATCCTCCAGATCATCTTACTGTTCTGACATGTCATCCATATGATTAGATTGTGTTTAAATTATAACTTTATTAACCCAAATTAATAAAAAATAGCAGTTATAATAAAATTAAAAAAACTCCAATCTCATTAAGAGATGAAGCTATTGTGAGTTTTCTTTATTATATTAAGTTTATCGGAAATTATCAATGCTTTTTTGATTTTTGGAATTAGTTACTCCCCTACCGCCATACAATCCATGTAATGTAAAACTTTATATAATTTAAAAATCAATAATTATAATCAATAAATTTGACAAAAATGTTTAATTAAATTATGTCATAAACATATCACTTTGTCAATCATAAATTACACAACAAAAACAAGCTACTTATTTTTTTCGCAGATAACGAACAAAATCTTTTAATAATGCCTTTTCATCAATTTGCTTTACCGCATCGTTTTTAATAAAAAGGGATAATACCATTAGACCAATAAACACGTCTATATACAAGTCCTTCAAATCAAATGTAAAAAATCCTTTGAGCATTATGTAGTCCAGACTTCCATCCCAAAAAACCTTATCAATTAATGAACACATGGCACCGGAAAATAAAAAAGTAAACATCATATTAATGATTTTAACACTACCCATCCTTTTGTTAAGGAACCTGTAAAACAAAACTATTAGTATGATCATAACCACAACTACTGCTATGTGCAGTCCTTTACTGTTATTAATTTTCAGCATGGAATTAAACCACGAATAATGCCTGTTGAACATTGGTTCAAAATACAATACGGGAGGTAAAATGGCAAAACTTTTATCAAAAAAGTTATTATATATAATTATTTTAATAATCTGTTCTACTGATATCAATAAAAAGATTCCAATCCATGTCGGCTTTATCTTTACCTTCATATTTATACACCACCAAATTTGAATTATTTTAATTGTACCATAATACCTAAATAAATAATGGTTAAAATATTACTTCCAAATATACATTATTCTCTATTCATAAAATCAATGGTATATTGTGTAAAATCATTAGTCAAGTATGAAATATAATTCATGTTAATCTTACGAAATATCAAGATAAACCAATTCTGGTGGAGCTATGCGAAAAGAATTTGATAATTTTAGCCAAAATACCACCTTTTCAATCAAAAACGACCAAAAACAACATTTTAACATTTAATATAATAATGTTATAATTATAATATAAAAGTGATATCATTTTAATATCATAAATTAATCAAAAGGGGCGAGGAAAATGAAAGAAAAAAATAAAGAGGTTATGTCAGGTCCGTTTATGTTTTTGGTAGACATATTGATTCTTTTGGCATCTATTGGCGGTGTAGTTTGGGGAATCATAAAGACCAACGCAGATTCTTCACCACTTTCAATAACATTAATAGTGGTTGGTGGCATTCTTTTTATAGCTTGGTGCATATTTACATGTGGATTTTTTACACTCCAACCAAACGAAGCAGCTGTACTTATATTGTTCGGTGACTACAAAGGAACTGTTAGAAAGTCCGGGTGGCACTATGCAAACCCATTCTACACTAAAAAGAAAATATCCCTTCGTTCAAGGAACCTAAATGGTGAAAAGTTAAAAGTAAATGACGAAGCCGGTAACCCGATAGAAATTGCTGCAGTTGTTGTGTGGAGAGTTGAAAATACTTACCAGGCAGTATTTGATGTAGAAAACTATGTTGATTATGTTAAAGTACAGAGCGAGTCTGCAATCAGGCATATCGCCGGAATGTATCCCTACGATATAACCGATCAAAATCACAATATTTCTCTAAGAGGCAGTGCCGATGAAGTTTCTGAAGCTCTGAAAAAGGAACTTCAGGAGAGATTGGGAAAAGCCGGTGTCATTGTTGAAGAAGCAAGACTCAGCCACTTGGCATACTCACCTGAAATTGCCGCAGCAATGTTACAGCGTCAGCAGGCATCTGCCATTATTGCCGCAAGACAAAAAATTGTTGAAGGTGCTGTAGGTATGGTAAGAATGGCCCTTGATAAGCTTAATGAAGATGGCATTATTGATCTTGACGAAGAAAGAAAGGCAGCAATGGTAAGCAATCTATTGGTAGTTCTGTGCGGTGAACGCTCAACCCAACCGGTAATTAATACAGGAACACTTCATAATTAAGGTTGTGATTAAAATGGCAGAGAAAAAAACTGTACTACTAAGGCTAAACCCCAAAACATGGGAAGAATTAAGCAAGTGGGCCGAGGAAGAATTCAGGTCAATAAATGGCCAGATAGAGTATATACTGCATGATGCGATTGTAAAGAGGCGGAAAGTTAAACCCGTCTCTTTAGAAGATGATAAAAAGGATGATGAAACATAATATTTAAAAATAATGCTTCAAATTATACCATACTTTAACAGGAGTGGTTTTATGCTTAACATGGCAGAAAAAATAATTTTATTATCACTGCAAAGTGATACCGGCAAGACTTTTGCAAAGGCTACCTATTTAAAAAGATACGGGCTCTCGGCAGCACTTCTATATGAACTTATAAGAAGAAAAAAGATTGGATATCAGGGCAAAAAAATATTTGTTGTTGATGAATCTTCTACAGGAGATGTTATACTTGACAGAGCATTTAGTGAAATAAAAAAAGCAAAAACACTAAATAAATGGATATTTGGCTATGTTAGATTTAAATCAAATATAAGAAAAGAAATTCTTTATAAACTTGCTGATAATGGAATTGTAAGAGAAGATGAAAAAAGATTTCTTGGCATTATACCGCTAAAGAGATATCCGATAACAAACGAAAAAGAAAGAAAAAACGCAGAACAACAGATTAAAAATGTACTTCTTGATGACAACGACGAAGACTTCTCTATGGTTTTTATGTCCAGCATAATTGTTGCCTGCAGAGCTCAAAGCTTGATACTTACAAAAGCGGAAATGAAGGAAATTTCCGATAGGCTTAAGCGTATTTACAAGGGTAAGTACTACCTTACCGACGATGATTTATTGCCAAATACTATAAAAGCCATACGTAATGCTATTGCTGCCGAATCTTCAGCATAATTTTAAAAAAAATTTTAAAAAACCCATTGCATTTTTCTTCACTTGGTGGTATACTGTCTTAGCGAAGTTAAGTTCGCCAAGTTAAATATGCCGAAGTGGTGAAATTGGCAGACGCACTGGACTCAAAATCCAGCGGTAGCGATACCATGTCGGTTCGAGTCCGACCTTCGGCATCAAGGGTTGTAATCAATAAGGTTACAACCTTTTTTATTGCCGTTTTCGGAACTCTGGATTTTAAATATGATAACACTAATCCAATGATATAAAGGAGATGTGTTTTTATGTCAAAAAGAATCAAATTACAGCAAAAACAAGATACCATTTCAACGGTACAAGGGTTCAATAATTTTCTACAAAACTGTAAAATTAAGAACCTATCTCAAGCTACAATTAAAGGTTACAAACACCATTTTGTAAAGTTCTTTAAATTCTATGGCGAAGATAGTGACATATCATTTGTTTCGCAAAAAACAGTAAATGAATTTATCCTTTACCTTCAAGACAATCTTAAAAATACTGAAACAATAAATACAACATTAAGACATTTTAGAGCAGTAGTTAACTATTGGGTTGAACAAAAATATTGTAAACCTGTTAAGATTACAATGTTAAAAGCACAACAGAAAATGAAAGAATGTTATACGGATGAAGAATTAAAAGTATTACTTAAAAAACCTAATATTAAACAATGTTCTTTTGCAGAATATAGAAACTGGGTTATTATAAATACTCTTATTGCCACTGGTTTGACAGACATAGGTAATTATATTACTTCCAGACATTTTTTCTTCTTGTGATTTGATTATCTTATCTATTTTGATAATCATTTCACCTTTATCTGTTGGTAGCTTAAATTTAATAGGTGTAAGTTTACCTGCTGTAGTTGACACAAAAATCATTTCAACTGGTCGCATTAAAACTTTCATAGAATAACCTCCACAAGAACATACGTTCTATATATTAATTATACTAGAGGAAGATTATTCTTGTAAAGTTCTAAAACTAAATAACAAATGTAAGCATTAAATTCAAATATTAAGATGAGTCTCAATCCTTGTTTTATAGGAAGTTCCACTTCAACAATTTTAAATATTCTATCTCTTAATATATAAGCCTCTTAAGATTTTTTTGACTGAACTTAATATGTGCTTTTGTCAAGTGAAAATCCCCCCATATTTCAATCGAAAATTCCCCATAGTGAAAATTTAAAGATTGTTTTCTTCCATCCATTTAACAGTTTCTTTGAGCCTGTATGAGTTTCCGTTCATGTTGACCATATAAGACTTATGAGTAAGTAGTAAGTCTGTCTGTCATAGCAGCTGTCATAATAGGATCCTGGAATACTTCATCCCACCTTTCAAATGATAAATTTGTCGTAATAATAGTTGACTTTCTCCCTGCCCGTAATGATAGATTTGTAAACAGTAATTCAGCACCTTCTTTGTCAAATGATATATATCCCAATTCATCAAGAATTACAAGATCATACTTTAAAAACCTGTTTTCAAAATTTCGTAGAGTTTTTTGAGATCTAGCTTCCTTAAGCATTGTAATAAAAAGTGGAACCGTAGTAAACCACACTTTATAACCTTCAAGACAAGCCTTGATACCAAGACCTATAGCTATATGGGTTTTGCCGGTACCGGGATTCCCGGCAAGTATAACATTTTGTCCTTCTTTAACAAAATCAAGAGTTTTTAAAAGTTTTAGCTTTTTACGGTCATCTTCCGGCAGATCCTCAACTATCAATTCCTCTAAATACTTTTTGTAAGGAAACTCTGCCATTCGAACTCTTTTTTTGAGCATATTGTCATATCTCATGTCGCACTCTTTCTCTAAAAGACAATATAGATATTCTTCAAAGCTTAAGTCTTTTGATAGTGCTTCTTTTGCCTCACTTTCAAAGCACTTCCGGAATGCAGGAAGATGCAAAGTTTTTGTAAACTCAATGATTTTTTCAGTTAATTCTTTCTTATCCTTGGTAATCATGATAAAGCCACTCCTTGTCTGTCTTTTATCCCTGAAATAAGGTTACCATAGATTTTTAAATGCTCTTTTGCTTTTTGGCTGATTTCATTTTCCTGTTGCGATTTTGTCAGTACCTGATTCTTGTTTTCACAAAGCAATATAATTTTGCTTGTTGATATTTCTTTGGGGCATATTTTAAGGAGTTTGTCTATGACTTCAAGAATTTCATTTACCGACTTGTTTTTTTCTTTCATATACTGAATCTCTTTCTTTTCTTGTATAATAACATTGGTAGATATTTTTTATTTGTTTAGATACCTGGGCAAATGCAGTACTGTTTGGCAATGCTCCAGGTTTTTTCTTTAATGTTCTTATGTAGTGGTAGATATCGATATTCCATTCATTAAACCCAAACCGTCTTGGATGCTCTGCTATTTTTTCTCCCTCTGACATGAAAAGTAATTTTGCTGGGATATGTCTCCGGGAGCATAACTTTCCCTGATAAAAGCCTCTTTAGATTGAGATAATATTTTGGATATAGTCTGACATACTGTAGTATAGCCAATATTGAATCCTTCCTCCTTAAGAGCTTCAAAGATATCAATTTTCTTCATAATCTGTTTAGATTGTCCCTTTAATCTCTTAGACTGATTCTCATTAAGATAATATTTAATGCGTTCTAAGACTTCATCAGTTACTTTTATAGGTTTTCTTTTACTGGTATCATACTTTGGTGGCTGAACAATGGACTCAATAAGTGATATTGTCAATATTACTTGACACATTTTTCTCGTACAATTTGTGGGTTTC